>NZ_JBZEGI010000016.1:0-110301 GCF_058216415.1 Dyella sp. SYSU CM1112
GCCCGGCAGAAGATCGTCCAGACTCAACGCAAACAATGCGCTCTGACCGCGACCTTCGCCGGTGATATGGCCCATAAATAAAATGCCCTCGGGGTCTGCCAGGGCATTCTTGCTTGCGACCGCTTCAGCGTCTATGTGTCAGATGAGTTTTGACACAGCCTGTAAGCACGGCTTCTTTTGGCATGACGCGCAGGCAGAGTGACCAGCCTCCGCCTGCCACTTTACGCGTAACTGACGCCGGTAATTTCGTAACGCCTCACACCATTGGGTGCCCTGAACTCGAAACTGTCACCCGCGCTTTTACCAATCAGCGCACGCGCGATAGGTGACGACACTGCAATCAGAGCCTGCTTGATGTCCGCCTCGAGATCGCCAACGATCTGATACGTCACCGACTCTCCGCTGTCTTCGTCTTCCAGTTCCACTGTGGCACCGAACACGATCTTGGTACCTTGGTTAAGACGCGAAACGTCGATCACCTCAGCGGTGGAAAGCGCTGCTTCAAGCTCGTTGATACGCCCCTCGATAAAGCTCTGCTGCTCGCGTGCGGCATGGTACTCGGCGTTTTCCTTCAGATCGCCATGCGCTCGCGCTTCCGCAATCGCGGCGATAATCCTGGGGCGCTCGACCGATTTCAGACGCTCCAGCTCAGCACGCAGACGTTCCGAACCGACCTTGGTAATAGGGGCGCGACTCATGCGTTCAACTCCTTATGCAATTCCTGCAGGCTATGCACCTCGCCGCTGTCATGGAAATCCAGCGAATGGACCAGCGCGCGCGCGCCTGCAACCGTAGTGGAATACGTGACGCGATGCTGCAAAGCCTCGCGCCTGATCGAAAACGAATCTGCGATCGCTTGCTTGCCTTCAGTCGTATTGACGATATAGACGATCTCACCATTCTTGATCAGATCGACGATATGCGGACGGCCTTCCAGCACCTTGTTGATGCGTTCGCACTGCACCCCATGCGCAGTGAGATAGCTTGCCGTACCCGATGTAGCCACCAGCGTGAAGCCGCGTGACGCGATGTCCACGGCAACTGGCAGCAGGCGATCCTTGTCCGCATCGCGCACGGACACGAACACCTTGCCCTGGGGCGGCGTCTTGATGCCCGCCGCATCGTGGCCACGTGCAAACGCTGCGCCAAAACTGCGACCCACACCCATCACCTCGCCGGTGGAGCGCATTTCCGGGCCAAGGATCGGGTCGACGTTCTGAAACTTCAGGAACGGGAAGATCGCTTCCTTCACCGAGTAATAGCCTGGAATCACCTCGCGCGTGGTGCCCTGCTCTGCCAGCGTACGACCCGCCATGCAGCGCGCGGCGATCTTTGCCAGCGGCACGCCAATGGCCTTGGACACGAATGGCACCGTGCGTGAAGCGCGTGGGTTTACTTCGAGGATGAACACTGTCTCGCCCTGGATCGCGAACTGCGTGTTCATCAGGCCGATGACTTTGAGTTCCTTCGCCATCAAGCTCACCTGACGGCGCAGTTCGTTCTGGATCGACGGCGACAACGAATACGGCGGGAGCGAGCAGGACGAATCGCCCGAATGCACACCCGCCTCTTCGATGTGTTCCATGATGCCGCCGACCAGTACATTGCCGTCACGGTCCGCAATGACGTCCACATCAACTTCCACCGCATGGTCGAGGAAGCGATCAAGCAGTACCGGAGAATCGTTCGAAACCTGCACGGCTTCGCGGATATAGCGCGACAAATCCGCATCGTCGTAGACCACTTCCATCGCGCGTCCGCCAAGCACATAACTCGGGCGCACTACCAGCGGGTAGCCGATCTCGCGCGCAAGAGCCAATGCTTCGTCGGCATTGCGTGCGGTACGGTTCGGCGGCTGGACCAGACCCAGCTTGACGATCATCTGCTGGAAACGCTCACGGTCTTCGGCCAGATCGATGGAATCCGGCGAGGTGCCGATGATCGGCGCGCCCGCAGCTTCCAACGCACGCGCGAGCTTGAGCGGCGTCTGACCGCCGTACTGCACGATCACGCCCTTGGGCTTTTCGAGGTCGACGATTTCCAGCACGTCTTCCAAGGTCAACGGCTCGAAATACAGGCGGTCGGAGGTGTCATAGTCCGTCGACACGGTTTCCGGGTTGCAGTTGACCATGATGGTCTCGTACCCATCCTCGCGCAGTGCCAAGGCGGCATGCACACAGCAATAGTCGAACTCGATGCCCTGACCGATGCGATTCGGACCACCGCCCAGCACCATGATCTTGTCGCGTTGGGTGGGGTTGGCTTCGCACTCTTCCTCATACGTCGAGTACATATAGGCCGTGGTCGTCGCAAACTCCGCCGCACAGGAGTCCACGCGCTTGTATACCGGACGTATCCCCAGCGTGCGCCGCAAATGGCGGATGGCCGCTTCATCGGTGTTCGTGAGTTCAGCCAGGCGCGCATCAGAAAAACCAAGCCGCTTGAGTTCGCGCATGCGTGGCGCATCCAGCGCAGTAAGGCCCTGCTCCTGCACAGCCTTTTCCATGACCACAATATCTTCGAACGCAGCGAGGAACCACGGATCGACCCGGCTCAGATCATGCACTTCTTCCAGTGACAGTCCGGCGCGGAATGCATCAGCCAAGTGGAACACGCGGTCGGGGCGCGGTTCACGTAGCTCGCGCTTGAGCGTGGCCAAGCCGTCTTCATTGGCGATATCCAGGCCAGTAGGGTTCAGTCCCGTCTTGCCAATTTCCAGGCCGCGCAGCGCTTTCTGCAGCGATTCGTGGAACGTCCGGCCAATCGCCATCACCTCGCCGACCGACTTCATCTGCGTCGTAAGGCGCGCATCGGCCTGCGGGAACTTCTCAAACGCGAATCGCGGGATCTTGGTGACAACGTAATCAATCGCTGGCTCGAACGACGCCGGCGTAAGGCCACCGGTGATGTCGTTTTTCAATTCGTCCAGCGTGTAGCCGACCGCCAGTTTTGCCGCGATCTTGGCGATCGGGAAACCCGTGGCCTTCGATGCCAGGGCTGATGAACGCGACACGCGCGGATTCATCTCGATCACAACCACACGGCCGGTCTCGGCATTCACGCCGAACTGCACATTGGAGCCGCCGGTATCCACGCCGATCTTTCGCAGCACCGCAATGGAGGCATCGCGCAAGCGCTGATATTCCTTATCCGTAAGCGTCTGCGCTGGAGCCACCGTGATCGAATCGCCCGTGTGCACACCCATCGGATCGAGATTCTCGATGGAGCAAACAATGATGCAGTTGTCCGCTTTGTCGCGGACCACTTCCATCTCGAATTCCTTCCAGCCGAGCACGGATTCCTCGACCAGCACTTCGTGCACGGGTGAAAGCTCCAGTCCGCGCTTGACGATTTCCTCGAATTCCTCGCGGTTATAGGCGATACCGCCACCCGAACCGCCAAGCGTAAAACTAGGCCGGATGATGGTCGGATAGCCGACGCTCACCTGAATCTCTACAGCCTGTTCAAAGCTCCTGGCAACGGCGGCACGCGGACAGTCAAGGCCGATCTCCGACATCGCTACGCGGAACAACTCGCGATCTTCTGCCATGCGGATTGCTTCGCGCGATGCACCGATCAATGCCACACCGTATTTTTCGAGTACGCCATGATCGGCAAGATCCAGCGCGCAATTGAGCCCGGTCTGGCCACCCATCGTCGGCAATACCGCATCCGGGCGCTCCTTGGCGATGATGCGCTCCACCGTCTGCCAGTTGATCGGCTCGATGTAGACGGCATCCGCCATCTCCGGATCCGTCATGATCGTGGCCGGATTGGAGTTCACCAGGATGACGCGGTAGCCCTCTTCCTTGAGTGCCTTGCACGCCTGCGCACCGGAGTAGTCGAACTCGCACGCTTGACCGATGACGATTGGACCGGCACCGATGATAAGGATGCTCTTGATATCAGTACGCTTGGGCATCTCAGCGAGCCTCCTGCATCAGTTTGGCAAAACGATCGAACAGATAACCGATGTCATGAGGACCCGGACTGGCTTCAGGGTGCCCCTGGAAGCAGAAAGCAGGCCGATCAGTGAGCGTGAACCCCTGTAAGGATCCGTCGAACAACGACGTGTGCGTTACCCGTACATGAGGCGGCAAGGTCGATGCATCTACGGCGAACCCGTGGTTCTGCGAGGTGATCAACACACGGCCATCGTCATGATCCTTGACCGGATGATTCGCACCGTGGTGGCCAAACTTCATCTTCAAGGTCTTGGCGCCCAGCGCCGCCCCCATGATCTGATGCCCCAGGCAAATGCCGAACAACGGAATCTTCGCGTCCAGGAAACGGCGCGTT
The DNA here is from genome assembly GCF_058216415.1 of Dyella sp. SYSU CM1112. Classification (NCBI taxonomy): domain Bacteria; kingdom Pseudomonadati; phylum Pseudomonadota; class Gammaproteobacteria; order Lysobacterales; family Rhodanobacteraceae; genus Dyella; species Dyella sp. SYSU CM1112. The sequence continues at coordinate 4,300 of NZ_JBZEGI010000016.1, forward strand.
GCCGCAATGGCGTAATCGCAGGCCGCAGGATCACCAGGGCCATTTGAAAGGAAGACTCCGTCCGGCTTCATCGCCAGGACTTCCTCTGCCGGTGTCTGCGCAGGCACCACCGTGATCTCGCAGCCGCGTTCGGCCAGCAGACGAAGAATGTTGCGTTTCACGCCGAAATCGTAGGCCACGACGTTGAAGCGCTTGTCGGTTTCATGGAAAACGGTGCGATCGAGATCGTAGATGCCCTCGTTCCAATTGTAGGGCTTGTTGACACTGACCACCTTGGCCAAGTCCATGCCATTCAAGCCGGGGAAAGCGCGTGCCGTGGCAAGCGCAGCATCGACGTCAATCGATTCCCCCGCCACGATGCAGCCATTCTGGGCACCTTTGTCGCGAAGGATACGCGTGAGCCGACGCGTATCGATACCCGCAATCGCCACGATGCCGTGCCGCTTGAGGTAGTCGGGGAGCGTCTCGCTGCTACGCCAGTTGCTGGCTCGTCGCGGCACATCGCGTACGATCAATCCGGCCGTGTGCACCGCAGTGGATTCGGCATCCTGCTCGTTACAGCCGGTATTGCCAATATGAGGATAGGTCAGCGTGACGATCTGCCGGGCATAGGAGGGATCGGTAAGGATCTCCTGGTAGCCCGTCATCGCTGTATTGAAAACTACTTCGCCGACTGTTTCGCCAGTCGTGCCTACGGAGTGGCCGTAAAACACGCTGCCGTCTTCGAGGGCAAGCAGAGCGGGATGAGGCATGGAAGGGCCGCCTTTTAGGTACAGCAAGGTCCGCAAGCCGCGTGAAGCAGGCTTGTGGACCTTGGGTCAAAGAAAGTCTTGGGCGGGTTGAAATGATAGGCGTCGAGCGACTTTATGTCCACCAGCGCGACGATGGCGAAACCGGTCACTTCACGGCACATACACATACAGCTCGCGCTAGACTGACAGCCACTTACACAGGGAAGCTGCCGAATTTCATGAATGCCATCGTCCTGCTGGATCCAACCCGGCTTGATCGTCCGGATACGGAAGTACGAGAACACCCCTTTCCATTCATGATTGCTCATGGCCAATTGCCGGACGAAGCGCGCAGTGAGCTGGACCAGGATTTCCCCAAGTACGCCAGCGCCGGCTTCTTTCCTTACGACCCGGTGGACTGCGGCCCCTCCGTCAACGCACTGGTCGCGCAAATGACCACGCCGGCGTTTGCCAGTGCCGTGGGGCGTCACCTCGGCATCGAAAACCTAGGAAAGTATCCAACACTTGTGACGCTATGCCGCGCCTTGAACAAACGCCATGGCACCATCCACACCGATAGCCGGTCCAAGGTCGCCACCGCCTTGCTTTACCTGAACCCGCAGTGGCCCGACACCAGCGACGGCTGCCTGCGCTTTCTCAACCGCATTGACGACATCGATGATCTGGCCGCGCCAGAACTGAAGCCACTCTATGGCGAATTTGCCGTCTTCAAGCGCTGCGAAAATTCCTTCCACGGGCACTTGCCCTATGAAGGCGAACGTCGTGTCATCCAAGTGGCATGGTTGACTAGCGAGGAAGAAAAACTGCGTAAAACAAAACGCGGCAAATTCTCGCGCGCTTTCAAAAAATTGTTCGGCGCACTGGACCGCAAGCTAGGCGCCGGGCGCGATCGCAGCGCCGCACATAGGAACTAAGCCATCTGCAAAGCGGGATGTCATGCGAATTTGCACGCCATAAGCATCGCAAACACGATATAGAGCAAACCTACCGGCACCAGCTTGCGTCCGTCTACACGACCACGGCGGAACAACTGCCACAGATAAACAATCGCAATAATCGTCACGATACCCGCGGCGATCAGCGGTAGGTCGAAAATCCAGGGCGTCGTAAATAAAGCGAGCGCACTGGGAATCGTGGCCTGGATCATCATCGCCCCGGAAATGTTGGCCAAGGCGAGCCGCTCTTTGCCCTGTCGCACCCAAATCAACGCATTCATCGTCTCCGGCAATTCAGTAGCCACTGGGCTAAGCACAAGCGCAACCACATGAGGTGGCAAGTGCATCGCTATCCCGATGGCTTCAATCTGTGACACAAATACCTGTGAGGCTGCAGCAATCACTAGCAACGCAAGCCCGGTCTGCAAAATCACGGCCAGCATGGAAGGTGTCTGCGCACGCGGTTGGCATTTCAGCGGCTCGAGTTCTTCGTGATCCGCAACGTCATCTGGCTCTTTCAACTCGCGCCAAACGTACAAGCCATAAGCGGCCAAAAACGCCAGGCCAAGCCATGGCTTCAGGGCAAAGGCGATGAGGCCGAGGCTGCACTTCACGACAAAGATCGAAAGAAACCACCACTGATCTCGCGCGAGTCGTGCTTCGCGCACCTGAACGTGCATATCAGTACGGCGCAAGCGATGGCGATTACCCCATAACGCCAGCCCCACCACTGCATAAGCGACCGTGGCCAGCACCAGCGGCCCCCCAAGCGCCGCGCCTACACCGATATCGCGCACGGCAGCTGTACGCCCCATGACAACGGCAACAAAAGTGACTGCGCTTTCCGGCAATGCCGTACCGAACGCCGCCAATACCGTCCCCGTCGCGGTTGCGCCGAAGTTGAGCTTCTGACCAAGCCACTCGATGCCGTTGACGAAGTACTCACACGCCACGTAGATCGCCGCGGCGGAAAGCAGGAACAGCAGAGCGGTAAGGAGCATGGACGATTCCGGGGCCGGGCGAGCGAAAACCGATGGCACACGTATGCAGCCCGCCCGGCCTGGGTGAGCCACATCTCGTGGCCAAAGGTCTCGCCGGACCATCGCAACCGATGCAGCTGCGATAACCATCCGCGCCATGAAGCAAAGCTTCAAGTGTGTTGACGCGGATTCCTCGGCACATGCACGCCTGACGGCTATGCTTGGCGAGGATGGCTACTCCCCAATGACAACGCCGCGCATGCTACAGGCTTCCACGCATGCGAACAACGACCGTGGCGCAACAGGCGCCTGCATCACCACTACCCCAAGGCATGGCTGCGATCGACCAGCAGATCGTCGATGCTGTAGCTGCCGGCTTCGCGCCCAGCCAACCATGCAGCGGCTTCGAGCGCGCCACGCGCGAAGATAGAGCGGTCCGTCGCGCGGTGCGCCAGCTCGACGCGTTCGCCATGACCGAACAGGAAAGCCGTATGCTCACCCACGACATCGCCGCCGCGCACAACGGCAAAACCAATACTGCCGGGCCGCCGCGCACCTGGCCGCCCCTCACGCGCGTATATCGCGTCTTTCGCCAAGGTCGTGCCACGCGCTTTTGCCGCGGCGTGTCCAAGTGCGAGCGCTGTGCCCGAAGGGGCATCTTCTTTGCGCTGGTGATGCACTTCGACAATTTCCAGATCCCAGTCGGGCAACGCCGCGCTAGCCTCACGCAGCAGCCGTGTCAGCACGGCAACGCCAAGACTGAAATTGGCGGCGTGCAGAATAGGGATACGCTTGCTGGCTTCATCGAGCTTTGCTTCCAACGCAGCATCGATACCTGTGGTTCCGGTGACCAGAGCGACATCATGCGCCACGCAATAAGCAAGGGCGGAGGCCAGTCCATCCGGGCCACTGAAATCGACAACGGCATCCACTGCGGCATCGCCCCATTTGGCGGAGTAACGCAGTGAGTTCGCTGGCCCGCTAAATACCGCCATGTCAACGTGTACCGATCCAGCAGAAACCAAAGCCTGGACGAGTTCGAATCGCTGGTCTTCGTGTACCAGCGCGAGCAGTGCTCGCCCCATACGACCGGACGCACCATGGATGGCAAGACGAATAGGTAAGGCCACGCGACTATCCTCGATTTCTGGTTCGTTTCGCTTGATCGAAATGCAGATTCAGGATGTCACTCGCGACCAGAACTGCCTGACGCCATCCACCCATGTCTTCGCGCGCGGTGTATGCCGGTCGTCCTCTTCGAACGTCGCTTCCAATTTTTCCATCAACTCGCGCTGCTCACGCGTCAGACGTACCGGCGTCTCCACCACGACCCGACAGATCAAGTCACCCGTGCGCCCGCCACGCACCGACTTGACGCCGCGCCCGCGCAACGTGAACTGCTGTCCCGTCTGCGTTTCCGGTGGGATGGTGATGGATACTTCACCATCCAATGTCGGTACTTCGAGCTCGGCGCCAAGCGCTGCCTGCGAAATACGGATCGGCACTTCGCAGTACAGATGATTGCCATCGCGCTGGAAAATGGCGTGTTCGCGCACGCGCACTTCCACATAAAGATCGCCCGCTTCGGTGCCGGCTGGCCCTGCCTCGCCCTGCCCCGCCAAGCGAATACGATCGCCGTTGTCGACACCGGCAGGAATGCGTACCGATAAAGTGCGGGTTTCTTCGAGACGCCCCTCGCCATGGCACTCCTTGCAAGGCTTTTCGACCATGCGACCACTGCCGCCACAATGCGGACAGGTCTGCTGAATCGAGAAGATGCCATTCTGCATGCGCACCCGGCCATGACCGTGACAGGTTCGGCACTGCACCGTCTTGCCGTCTTCCGAGCCACTGCCATTGCAATGATGGCAATTGACCTGGGTCGGAACATCGAATTTCTTTTCGATCCCGAACACAGCCTCTTCGAGATCCAGTTCCATGATGTAGCGCAGATCCGCGCCCCGGCGCGAACGTGCGCGCCCGCCACCAAAGATATCGCCGAAAATATCCCCGAAAATATCGCCCATGTCGCCGAAGCCTGCTCCGCCTCGGCCACCGCCCATACCCCCTTCGAAAGCGGCATGGCCATATTGATCGTACATCGAGCGCTTCTGTGGATCAGACAGAACGTCGTAGGCCTCCTTGGCCTCTTTGAACTTCTCCTGGGCATGCGGATCATCCGGACAACGATCCGGATGGTATTTCATCGCCAGTCGACGAAAAGATTTTTTCAGGTCCGCTTCGCTGACCGAACGTTCGACACCCAGGATTTCGTAATAATCACGCTTGCTCATTGCTTGATCCGCGATTCGATGCGCCGATCGGGAATGAACCAGATCGCAGCCACCGTGGCATAAAGTAAACACGACACCCACGGCGCCACGAACGCCAGCAGGATGCCACTCAAGTAAATGGCGACGGCGAGCTTACCTTTCCAGTCACCGCCTACTGCCTGGGCCAACAGAGAAGATTTGCCGCCGTTGGCCTGGATCAGGGTGTACTGCAACGGCATCCAGGCCATGGCGCACATCAGCAGCACGAAACCATAGACTGCCACGGGAAGCCGGGCAAAGTGGTTCTCGCCCATCCATCCGGTGGTAACCGGCATTAGCGACAGCCAGAACAGCAGATGCAGATTGGCCCAGAGCACACTGCCGCTGACCTTTTCGGAAGCATGCAGGAAATGGTGGTGGTTGTTCCAGTAAATGCCGACATAGATGAAGCTAAGCACATAGCTCAGAAACACCGGCCACTGATCTCGCAATACATCCCAGCCATCGCCATGCGGCACCTTCAGTTCCAGCACCATGATGGTAATGATGATGGCAAGCACGCCATCACTGAAGGCTTCTAGCCGCCCCTTGTCCATCGTTCCCCTCCAACGGCAACGAGCGCCCCTCAGGGCGCTCGTTGTTCAACTCCCGCATGATCAGGACGACTTGCCGTCATTCTTCACTTCGGTGAACTCGGCATCGACCACGTCGTCCGGCTGCGCGGAACCGCCCGGGCCGGGGCCATGCTGCTGTGCTCCTGCATCCGCTTGACCACCCTGCGCCGCGGCATACAACGACTGAGCCACTTGTTCCAGCTTCTGGATTTTGGACTCGATCGCTGCCTTGTCATCACCATCCTTGACCTTTTCCAGATCGGACAGCGCGCCCTCGATTGCACTCAGCTGATCGCCCGGCACCTTGCCGCCATGCTCCTTGAGCGCACTGCGCGTGGCATGCACCAACTGATCGGCCTTGTTGCGCGTACCCACCAGCTCGTGGAACTTCTTGTCCTCTTCCTTGTTCGCTTCTGCGTCCGCGACCATGCGCTGGATTTCTTCATCCGACAGACCGGAGCCGGCCTTGATCTCAATGCGCTGCTCCTTGCCGGTTTTCTTGTCCTTCGCCGACACATGCAGGATGCCGTTGGCGTCGATGTCGAACGTCACCTCGACCTGCGGCATGCCGCGCGGAGCGGGCTCGATACCCGCAAGGTCGAACTTACCCAGCGACTTGTTCGCGCTGGCGCGCTCACGCTCACCTTGCAATACATGCACCGTCACAGCGGTCTGATTGTCTTCGGCCGTGGAGAACACTTGCGAGGCTTTCGTTGGCACCGTGGTGTTCTTCTCGATCAGCTTGGTCATCACGCCGCCCATCGTTTCGATACCCAGCGACAGCGGGGTCACATCGAGCAGCAGCACGTCCTTGACCGAACCACCCAGCACGCCACCCTGGATGGCCGCGCCGACAGCAACCGCTTCGTCGGGGTTGACGTCCTTGCGCGGCTCCTTGCCGAAGAAATCCTTCACCGACTCCTGCACCTTCGGCATACGCGTCTGGCCACCGACCAGAATCACTTCATTGACGTCGGAAACGCGCAGGCCCGCATCGTTCAGCGCCGTACGGCACGGTTCGATAGTGCGACGAATCAAATCTTCCACCAGGGCTTCGAGCTTGGCGCGCGTCACCTTGATGTTCAGGTGCTTCGGTCCGGAGGCGTCGGCCGTGACGTACGGCAGGTTCACTTCCGTCTGATGCGAGGACGACAGTTCGATCTTGGCACGCTCGGCCGCATCCTTCAGTCGCTGCAAAGCCAACGGATCCTTGCTCAGGTCAATGCCCTGGTCCTTCTTGAACTCTTCGATCAGATAATCGATGACGCGCTTGTCGAAGTCCTCACCACCCAGGAAGGTATCGCCGTTGGTGGCCAGCACTTCGAACTGCTTTTCGCCATCGACTTCGGCGATTTCGATGATCGACACGTCGAACGTGCCACCGCCGAGGTCGTACACCGCGATCTTGCGATCGCCGCCTTTCTTATCCAGACCATAAGCCAACGCAGCCGCGGTCGGCTCGTTGATGATGCGCTTGACGTCCAGACCCGCAATGCGGCCGGCGTCCTTGGTTGCCTGGCGCTGGCTATCGTTGAAGTAAGCCGGCACGGTGATCACTGCTTCGGTTACCGGCTCGCCAAGGTAATCCTCGGCCGTCTTCTTCATCTTCATCAGCACTTTCGCAGAGATCTCCTGCGGTGCCATCTTCTTGCCATCGGACGTCTGCACCCACGCGTCGCCGTTATCGTGCGCAACGATGCCGTACGGCACGATGTGAAGGTCTTTCTGCACTTCAGCGTCTGTGAACTTGCGACCGATCAGGCGCTTCACCGCGTAGAAAGTGTTCTTTGGATTGGTCACGCCCTGACGCTTAGCGGGGGCGCCGACCAATACCTCGCCATCCTTGGTGAACGCAACGATCGATGGCGTCGTACGATCGCCCTCCGCGTTTTCGATCACTTTGGTGGTACTGCCATCCATGATGGCCACACACGAGTTGGTCGTGCCCAGGTCGATGCCAATGATCTTGCCCATGTTCAATGCTCCGGAATCTCGCATGCGGCCCCTCGGCCGCGAATGCTTGTCAGATGGGGTTCTGGCGAAAGTGGTTCAATACCAGCTATACCCCGCAGTACTGAAATTGCAGGTACCGTTCAGTCGTCCTTGGCCACGGCCACCAGTGCCGGGCGCAGCAATCGATCGTTCAATACATAGCCTTTTTGCAGCACCGTCACCACGGTGCCAGGCGCCTTGCCGGGCGCATCGACCATGCTCACCGCATGATGTCGCTCCGGGTCGAGCGGTTGATCGATCGGATCCACCTGAACCAACCCGTTGTTGCCTGCGATACGCAGCAATTCTTTAAGCGTGAGGTTGAGGCCTTCACGCATCGCGGCGATCTCTCCGCCCTCGATCGCCAAGCCGCGCTCCAGGCTATCGTAGACAGGCAGCAAGTCATTGAGCAGCTTTTCGTTGGCAAAACGACGCGCCTGTTCCAGGTCGCGATGCAAGCGCCGACGCTGATTTTCCAGCTCGGCCTTTTCACGCAGTACTACTTCGCGAAGCTCGTTATTGGCCGCTTCCAGCTCGGCCACCTTGGCCTTGAGTGCCTCAAGCTCGTCGCTCTGCGGATTAGGCGCGCCCGTCACAGGCGTTTCGTTCGGCGATGGCGAATCGCTGTTATGCATGCATGGCTCCAAACATCATCTGGGCCGGCATTGCTGCCGACCAATCGAAAAATTTGCGGGTAAACCCGCCTCCCGCAGCGGTTATAAGGCCGTAGCGGCGCGATTCAAGGCTTCGCTCAGCAATCCTGCCGTGGCCTGCACCACGGGAATCACGCGCTCGTACGCCATCCGGGTGGGGCCGATGACACCCACCGCCCCCAACAAACGTCCCTGCGCCCCATAACTGGCTGTGACCACGCTACAACCGTCCAGCGCAGCAAAACCCGATTCTTCACCGATAAACAAGCGCACACCCGGAGCTTTGGCACAAGTCTCCATCAGCTGAAGCAGCTCATTCTTCTTCTGGAACGCCTCGAACAGATCGCGCAGCCGATCCAGATCAGCCAGTTCCGAGTACGCCATCAAATTGGTCTGGCCGCTTACCAATACATCTTCGTCCTGGGGTGCAAACGACGCTGCCGCCAACTCGACCGCCCTGGAGAGCAAATGATGTAGCTCGCTGCTGGCCTCACGCAATTCACGCAGCAAGTGCGCGCGTATATCGTCAACGCGCAAACCCACGAAATGCTCGTTGATGTAATTGGCCGCCTGCTCCAGCTCCTTTCCGTCCAACGACTTGGCAAGCTGGATCACGCGGTTCTGCACCTGATTGTCGGAAAACACCAGGATCACCAGTACGCGCGCGTCTGGCAAAGCTACAAAATCAATGTGGCGCAGGGGAAAATCGGTTTGGCGCGGCACCGTTACCACCCCCGCGAAATGCGTCATCGCAGACAGCAGCACCGAGGCATTGCCCACCAGATCGCGTACCGTCGTCGGTCCTGGGGGCAGTTCGCGCTGCAGACGTACCATCTCGTCGCGCGGCAGCGGTTGCAGTTCAATCAGGCTGTCCACGAACAATCGCAGGCCGCGCGGAGTCGGGATGCGCCCCGCCGACGTATGCGGCGAAGCAATCAGCCCGGCCTCCTCCAGGTCAGCCATGACGTTACGGATCGTCGCCGGGCTCACATCAAGGCCGGACGAACGCGATAACGTGCGTGACCCGACAGGCTCTCCATCGGTCAGATAATGCGCGATCAGCGTCCTCAGCAGCCGCCGTGCGCGTATATCGAGTTCATGACCGTGGTGGGAAGACATTCGCTGTGGCAATCCATGAGACGGCTAAGAAATAAGGTTTGCCGAGAAAGAATGCAAGAAAGGGGCCGGACAAGGGGGAGCCGGGCACCGGCAGCCCAAGCACTGGTCCCCTCTGCCCTCCTTCTCATCGGCCAGTCCGCCTCACGATTTAGCTTGAACGCTCCGCCCCGCCCCATCACCCGTCATCTTGCTACTCACCGTCCGTTCCTCACCTTACAATTCCACGAACCACTGCCGCCCTGCGCCATGCTCACCTCCCTTTACGTCCGCCATCTCGCCGTCGTCGAAGAAGCCGACATTACTTTCGGCCCAGGCTTGACCGTCGTCAGCGGAGAGACCGGCGCAGGCAAGTCCTTGCTGGTCGACGCCTTGATGTTGCTTGCAGGTGCGCGCGCTGACAGCGGCATCGTCCGTGCAGGTAGCGATCGCGCGGAACTGGTCGCCGAATTCGATCTTGCGGATCTTCCCGAAGCGAAGGCGTGGCTCAAGCACGAAGAATTGGACGAAGACAGCGCCTGCCAGCTTCGCCGCGTCATCCGTGCCGAGGGCAGTTCACGCGCCTGGATCAATGGGCGCCCGGCCACCATTGGCCAGATGGGCGAACTTGCCACGCTGCTGGTGGAAATCCACGGACAGCATGAGCACCAGGCCCTGCTTGAGCGCGCACATCAATTGAACCTGCTCGACGCCTATGCCGACAACGACGTACGCGTCAAACAGATCCGCGATCTTGCCCTGCAATGGCGCGAACTCGGTGCGCGCATTCGCCAGCTCAGCGGTGGCGAAGACCGCGAGCAGCGGCTCGAACTCTTGCGGCACGAACTCTCCGAATTGGAAAAATGGGCGCTGCCTCCCGCTGAACTGGCTGAACTGGAAAACAGCCATCGTCGCCTAGCCAATGCCAGCAAACTGACGGAAGGCATCACCGGCGTCGTGGAACTGCTCGATGGCGACAGCGAATTCGCGTTGCGCAGTTCACTCGGACGTGCCCACGCCGAACTAAGCAGGCTATCCGCATTGGATGATCGCCTCGCCCCTCTGCTTGAGCTGCTCGACAACGCCCAGATCCAGCTTCACGAAGCGGTGGACGGTATGGGTCGCTATGCGCAGGACGTCGATCTTGATCCGGAACGTTTTGCCGAAGTCGATATGCACCTGACTCGGCTGCACGAACTTTCCCGCAAGCATCGTTTACCGGCGGCCGAGCTTGACGACAAACGCGCCGCGCTGCAAACCGAACTGACCGACCTGGAAAACGCCGGCGACATACTGGAGCGACTTGCAACGCAACGCGATCAGTTGCGCCACGAATACGACAAAGCCGCCGAAGCCTTGAGCAAGGCGCGCCAGACCGCCGCCAGGCGACTTGGCAAGGAAGTCAGCGCATTGATGGGCGATCTCGGCATGGCCGGTGGGGTGCTGCAAGTAACCCTGGAACCCACCGAGCACAGCGACCCTGATCCACAAGGCTGCGAACGCTGCGAACTCTTGGTCAGCGCCAACCCTGGCCAACCACCTCGCCCTTTGCGCAAAGTGGCATCGGGCGGCGAATTGGCCCGCATCAGCCTGGCAATCGAAGTCGCCACCTTGGGTAAAGACACCATCGGCAGCATGGTTTTCGACGAAGTCGATACCGGTATCGGTGGTGCCGTCGCCGAAGTAGTCGGCCAAAAATTGCGCGCGCTCGGCACGCGTTGCCAGGTGTTATGCGTCACCCATCTTCCGCAAGTGGCGGCGCAAGGTCACGCCCATTTGCGCGTAAGCAAGCACGCTTCCGGCGGTTCGACCCATACACGCATTGAAGTGCTGAACACCGAAGGCCGCCGCGACGAACTGGCCCGGATGCTGGGCGGCGTGGAAATCACGCGAGAAACGCGCGCTCACGCAAAGAAGATGCTCGAACGGGCGCAAACAGCTTGACTGCTGGCGAGCTCACAAACAGTCAGCGCCTCTCATCACGGAGCTAATCCACAGAGCGCCGTCACACCCGCGAAAGCGGGGTATTCATCTTCGCTTTTGCGCTACACCACACCCTGGATGCTCGCTTTCGCAAGCACGACTGCCACGCAGAAAGGCGCTTAACCCCTTGCCTCACCTGGGGCCTGTTTACACTACTGGCGTAGCACGCGTTGCCGTTGCGTAGCCGTCAGGTGGTAGAGCGTGGCGCAGGCTTGGCTGGCTACCAGGTCAAGCCGCGCTGCCGCATGGCGGCTACGCAACAGCAACCCAAAGGGCTGGGTCTGTTTGCTCGCCATACCGCGCCATCGCTCAGTTGTGGACCAACGTACACGCCTCGCGCTTCCTTGGTCTGGCGAGCAAACAACTCCCAGCGCGAGCCACGCCAGTAGTGTCAACAGGCCCTAAGCAAGCCAGCACAGCTCAAGAGCGGATCGGCAACAGCCCGCGCTCGCTGGCGATGCGATAAAGATCCAATTCTGATCCTGCCCCCAATTTGCCCATCAGGCTGGCGCGGTGGATGTAAACCGTCTTCTGCCCAATGCCCAACTCGGCAGCCACCTGCTTCGGTGCCCGCCCGGCCGCCAGCAGCAAGAACACTTCATGTTCACGCGCAGTAAGGCGATCAATCGGATCCAAGGTATCGTTTGGCCGTTCTGCACGCCGCTGCCGCAAATCCGAACTCAAGAACTGCTCACCACGCATCACTGCACGCAGGCCAGCTATCAACTCTTCCGGCGCGGCGCCCTTCGTCACGTACCCGCTCGCACCACGCCGCAATGCTTCCGATACATAGGGCTCGCCATCGTGCATGCTCAGCACCACGATACGCGTGCCAGTGGCGACGCTGCGCAAGTGCTCAATCAAGGGCAAACCGCTGCCATCCGGCAGTGACAGATCCAGCGCCACCAAATCGGGGCGCCGTTGACTGATCGCCTCCACCGCATCGTCGGCGCTACGACACTCGGCCACCACCTCAAGATCAGGCTCCATCTCGATCAGCCGCTTGAACCCCTCACGGACAATGGCGTGGTCGTCTACCAGAACGATACTGTGCATGCCGTCACTCTATCAGGGGCGAGGGAACATAAGGGAGCAGCGACTTTCTGTCCTGCCCATCCCACTTAACTAAAGAGAGTGCCGCCCAAAAGTCATCCCGACGCGCAGTGCGTGCTTACCCCCACATCCCGCGCTGGGCAACCTCAAGCCATCAATGTTGCTGCTCTCAGTAGGACCCCTTCCGTCCCATCATCGCCCCCAAATGAAGAGAACACGGGCTTGCAAGCATCACGAATTGCCCACCGCTCGCTAACATCCACGCATGCGACTGAAATCTTCCCTGCTCAACTCCGCCCCGCTTGCCGCCCTCGGCTACGGCCTGCTCTGGGTGCTGTTGTGGCCCACCGCCCAGCCCGATTGGACCTTGCAATTTGGCCTGCGTTTCGGCGTGCTGTTGCTCGCTCCGTTGAGCTATTGGGGCTGGCTCATTGGTGCCGAACTGATCGCCGCCGGGCTGATCGACTACCTGCACGGCTATAGCTTGGGTTGGCATGTCTTTGTCTACGGCGACCTGCCCCAGCCGCTGATCGTCGCCTTATGTCTGGGCATGCTGCGCCGAGCCCATCTGCGACCCAGCTTGCGCGATCCGGAAGAAGTATCCCGATTACTGCTTTCCGCAGGTTTCACCGCCGCTGCCGCCACCGCTACCGATGCTGTGATGCTGGCGCTGATATACGCGCTACCGCCGTCCGGTCTGCTGCAGGCCCTGGGCAACGAATTGCTCGGCAACTACGTCGGTCTGTTGCTGTTGGTACCGCCACTGATCATGCTGTGGCGTGCGCGCCCTTCGAAACAGGAGATGTCCGAGCTACTGATGGACGGCCTGTTAGTGATGCTCCCCGCCCTGGTGATTCTGCTGATTCTGACCGAACAGGCCGCACCACAACGGGAGTTTGCCCGTGTGCTTTCGCTGGCTCCGGTGTTGTTCTTCGCTTTTCGCCATGGCTGGCGTGGCGCCAGCCTTTCCATGCTGGTATCCAGCCTCGGCATCACGCTAGTGGACCAGGTCTTTATTCATGTGACACCCACCGCGTCGTCGCACATGTTCCTTGCCGTAGCCGGAACGGGCGCGCTGATGCTTGGCTCCGCCACCGACGCCCTTCGCCGCAGCAGCGCACGCATGGCGGAACAGAATGTCTACCTCGCCGCCGTCAATCGCCGCCTGGATCACCTCGCTCGCCAGCTGCGTGACGCGGCGCGCGGCAACATGCAAGCGGAGGAAAACCAGCGCCGACATATGGCGGCCGAACTGCATGACGAACTGGGCCAGAACCTCACCGCCATCCAAACACACGTCAAGCTGGCGCAAAACCGCCTGCAGCAAGCCGGCCTGGAAGACATCGGTACCTCGATCAACATCATCCTTGGCCATATGCGTCGTGCACTGCATCGCGTACTGGATGACCTTCGTCCTGCGGTGCTAGACGAATTCGGCCTGATGCGCGCCTTGGACGAAGGACCCATCCGCGATCTGCTCGCCACCGCCGGCATGACTTACTCCACCGAATTGCACGGCGATCCCCGGCTCATCGAAGAAGACATCCGCACCGCCATCTACCGCCTGGCACAGGAGAGCGCTACCAATGCGGTAAAACACGCCCAGGCAACCGAATTCCGCCTGCGTCTGCGCATCGGCGAGCGTGCCGGCGTAGCCCTGACTTTATTGGATATCCGCGATAACGGCATCGGCCTTCCCCACCGCATACCGCATGGCGGTAGAGGTCTTCAAGGCATGCGGGACCGTGTCACCTCGCTGGGCGGACTGTTCCGTCTACGCCCCGATCGACAGGGCGTCCATCTGCGTATATTGCTGCGCAGCAGCATATCTCGGCGTGAAACTAGTGACTTGTGACACTGTAACTAGGAAATTTTCCAATACCGACTTCGTAAAGGCTTCGTTACGATCGTCCCATCGATGTGGGGGAGCCGCCGTCGCAAGACGGTGAGCACGAGCCAGCCGTGGGGACGGCGGGCTCGAAGAATGGCAGGGAGCCATTCCGCCGGAGTCTGGACAAATGCGCGTATCTCGAGCAACTCGAATACAAAGCAGGTCAAGAGACAACGGATAAGCCGCAGGGTAGACAGGAGTCTTCCCGCGGCTTTTTTTCTGCCCGCAATACTTGCTGCCTTCTAGCGAATCCCTTCGCCTTCGCCCCTGGGAACGACGGACAGCGATCGCCATAGTTGTAGTTGCTCCCGGGCCACTCCGGATAAATCGCCGTCGCGCCAGCGAAAGCCATGGTGCAGACCTCGCTCATGCCCCCGAGCCATTGGCTCCCGGCTTTTGCCAGGACGACAGATCAGGAATAGATCAGCACATCAGAAGATCGACACCTGCATTGCCCGGAGTTCAACCCGCGGAAAAGGGTGCCCGCCTGCCAGACAGCCCCAACGGTGCCCCCTTACTTCTTCTTGATCGGCTTCACGTACAGCACCAGGCTGTGATCCTGGATCTCATAGCCGTGGCGAGCGGCAATCTCGCGCTGCAAGCGCTCGATCTCTTCGCTAACGAACTCGACAACCTTTCCGCTGTCCACATCGATCATGTGATCGTGGTGCTGACCGCGATCCAGTTCGTACACCGCCTGGCCGCCCTCAAAGTTGTGCTTGCTGAGGATCCCGGCGGCTTCGAACTGGGTCAGTACCCGGTACACCGTAGCCAGGCCAATATCTTCCTGATAAGCAAGCAGCTTCTTGTAGACGTCTTCAGCGGTAAGGTGCCGGATGCCGTCTTCCTCGAAGATCTGGAGAATGCGCATCCGGGGGTGCGTGACCTTCAGCCCGGCCTTACGGAGTTCTTGAGTTTCCTGCTCCATCGCAAGCTCCCGGTACACAGTGGGATCAAACCATTAGTGTATCATCCGATACCTTCACGATCCGGACGCAACACGAATGCAAAAGCTGATTCGCACGCTGGGCTTCGCCACGCTGGCACTTTCCCTGGCCGGCTGCCATCTCGTCTATACACCCGACGTGGCCCAGGGCAATCTTTTCGACAAGACCATCGACAAGAACCTTGCCGACCAGCTGAAACCGGGTCTGACCAAGCGCCAAGTGCTCGTGCTGATGGGAACGCCGTCCGTCGCTACTCCCTTCGACCAGAACCGCTGGGATTACGTCTCCACCTACTCGCATCGCGGCGAGAAGATGAAGGTCAACTCCCTCAGCTTGTTCTTCAATAACGACGTGCTGGTTCGCACACAAGGCACCATCTACTTCCAGGATGCGCAGAAGCTCGTCCAGCAGAGCAACAAGTACAAGACCAACTACAACGTCAACGACACCTCCGGCGACAAGAGTTCCGGCGGTAGCGATAGCGGCAGTGACAACGGTGGCGGCGATAGCGGCTCGAACTAATCGACCGCCGGTTTAACCCGCGCGCCGACGGCGCGCATCCTTCGGATCAAGCGTAAGCGGCCGGTAGATTTCCACCCGGTCGCCCTCCTGCAACACCGTTTCCGCTGACACGCGTCGGGCAAAAATACCCAGGCGCGACGGATCGAAAGCCACCTCGGGCATCTCCTGCAGAATGCCCGACTGTTCCACCGCCTGAATCGCCGTACTGCCTGACTCCATCGTCAAACGGCGCAGCACCTGCCGTTCCGGCGTGGCGCAAACCACCTCCACCGTGATGCGATCAGGCATATACCTTATCCGCTTCGCGGCAAAAATCGTCCACCATACGGTTGGCCAACCCCTGAAAACCCAGCTTCAACGCCGTACCGCCCAGGCGGCCGGCATAATCGAAATCCAGCTCCAGCGCCACCTTGCAACCATCCGTGCCCAGCGGAATGAAATTCCAAAGACCCTCCAAGGTGCGCAGCGGACCGCTCACCAGGCTCACTTGCAAACGGTGTGGACGATCAATCGTGTTGCGTGTGGTAAAGCTGTGATGAAACCCGGCAAACTTGAGATCCAGCCGCGCCACCAACATGTTATCCGCACGCTCGATCACCTCAGCGTTGGCACACCAGCCGAAGCGCTTTGGGTATGCTTCAACCTCATTCACCAGGTCGAACATTTGCACTGGCGAATACCTCACCAGAGCACTGCGGCGGATTTCGATCACGGTAGCCTCTTTTACACAAATCCAGGTCGAGCCCGCGTACAGGCGACCTGCATGGGGCAATAAGCCCAAAGTTTAACGGACATGTCAAAAGCGAAGGACAAGGAAAAGAAAAACGCCGGCGGCACCATCGCCCTTAACAAGCGTGCCCGCCACGAATACCACATCGACCAGCGCTACGAAGCAGGCGTTGCCCTGCAAGGCTGGGAGGTAAAAGCCCTGCGCGCCGGCCGCATCAACTTCGGAGACGGCTACGCCGTGGTGCTCAAAGGGGAAATCTACCTCGTTGGCACCTCCATCCCTCCGCTTATCAGTGCCTCTACCCATGTGGTGCCGGTCGACCGCCGCACCCGCAAGCTGCTGTTGCATCGCGAGCAAATCGACCAACTCATCGGTGCCGTGGAACGCAAGGGCTACACCCTCGTGCCCATCGCCATGTACTGGAAAGGCAACAAGGTCAAAGTGGAGATCGGCCTGGCGCGCGGCAAACAAGCCCATGACAAACGCAACACGGAGAAAGAGCGCGACTGGCTGCGTGAAAAACAGCGCACCATGCGTGCTCACAATCGGGCTGCCTAACCCATGCAGTGCGTGATCAAGCGATAAGCGATGCGTAAACCGCACGGCGTCCCGTCCATCCACTCAACCCATCTTGATGGCACCCACGCAACCACCATTTACCGGTCCACCCGCAACAGCTCATGCTAACCGTATATACTTGTAACGCTTTAGCAATCTTTTCCCCGGGGGTGTCATGGCTTCGACGGGGGTAGTGAGATAGCTTGGTGCATGCCGAGGGGGCAGCTTTCCTCGTTAATCCAGCCGCAAACTTATAGTTGCCAACGACGACAACTACGCTCAGGCCCTAGCAGCCTAAGCCCTGAACCCATTTGTGCCTGTGCTCGTGGGTGTAAGGTCATTATCACAGGATCGCCCAAAGCTGCCGCCTGTCGGCCAGGGTTAAATCAAGCAGGCTGGTCCTTCGATGCGCCTCGCACTCTGTGCTGTCGCGGGATGAGATCCAACAGTGAGCTAAGCATGTAGTACCGGGCGTCAAGCGCCTTCGGACGCGGGTTCGACTCCCGCCACCTCCACCATACAATCGGCAAGCTCTTTAATTTTAAAGAGAAAATTTGGTGCCTCGCCTGACCCTTCTGGGTATCACGCGAGGTATCAAATTGCCGAAACCTCTTCTGCTCAACCGACCAAGCGGGCTTTATGTCCGCTTTTTCGTGCCGAGTGATCTACAGGCGCAAGTCGGTTCCCGCTATGTCACAAGAAGCCTGCAAGGGGCTCGGGCCGATGGTGCCCGATTGATGGCATCGGCCTTGGGCTATGCTCTTGGAAACGTGTTTGAACGACTCAGGAGAGAGGACGTGCCAAACGCTAGGGCTTTGGTGGACCAAGCCTTACAGGGTATCCAACGTGGACGTGACTTCACCGTTGAACTCCCCAACGGCACCAAGCTTTTGCCTCAAAGCATTGAGGCCGATCATCGTCAGGCTCAAGACGTCATTTTGGCTCTTGCCAGGGCGGGAGCCCTCTCCCCTCCCCCAACCACCATTTCAGTTCCATCCACTCCGAAAGTCGGGTTGTTGTCGGAGCGCATTGAAAAGTTTTTAGCGCAAATGAAAGTGCAGGAGCGGAGCGAGACCAATCATGTGGATACGGCTTTTTCCTTGAAGGTTTTCCTCGGGTTGGTGGGTGATAAAGATTTGAGCGAAGTCAGTCCTGACGACTTGGACATCTTCATGGATGGCTTGGCGCACTGGCCTGCCAACGCGAGCAAGAAAAAACCGTATAGAGGTCTTTCGCCCAAAGAAGTCTTGAAGAAAGCCAAGCAACGACAAGACAAGGGACTTGCACCACGTACGAAAGAAAAACACCTCGACCGTTTGAGGTTGTTTTTTAACAACTGTGTCGAGCGACGGCTTATCTCCTACAACCCCTGCAAAGGCCTGCGTATCACCAACAAAATGCAGGACGAACAAGAAAGTCGCCTGCCGTTTGACGAACATGATTTGCGAATCATTTTTAGCGCGAAAAATTTTTCCCACGCACACGACAAACCGTCCAAGTATTGGGGGCCAGTACTTGGGCTTTACACGGGCGCGCGAGTCAATGAATTGGGGCAACTTCGGGTTGATGACTTAGAACAGGTCGATGGCGTGTGGGGTATCCACATCCGTCATCAGGTCAAAAACAAAAGCTCGAAGCGTTTCTTGCCGTTGCACCCTGAGCTTTTAAAACTTGGCTTTGTTGAATACGTCAATGAAGTGAAAAGCCATGGTTTCGAGCATGTGTTTCCTGGGTTGCCTTGGGGCGTGCATGGTCCTGGCGATCCCATCGCAGACTGGTTCAATCGGCTTCATCTAAGAAGTGTTTGTAAAATTACAGATGCCACGAAAACCTTCCACAGTTTTCGGCATCTTTTTGCATCCGTAGCGGAACGCTCGGGCCTATCGGATGCCCGAATTGCTCGATTGACAGGTCATAGCGTAGGCACTTCGGTTTTAAGACGTCACTACATCCAACCTTCGACCTTGCAGGAGCGGTCGGAAGACATGGGGAAAATTCGCTTTCCAGAGTTGAACATCCAACGGCCAACCAAGGGATGCTTTGACCACTACTTCATGCGGGTGAAGGCAGTGGATGCAAGGAAAGAGAGAGCCAAGGCCAAAAAAGGGGGCTTGCGTAACTGAAGAACCATGCTACGCGCGTAAACAATGAGAGGCCTAACCCTTTCTGTCCATCCTGGACGGTGCTCTAACCCCTCCAATCTCCACGAAGGACACGCGAAAAAGGCTTGCACAGGGGGCTTGCGTCAATCGAGAGCGGTGTTTGACTTGGTCGACACTCAACTGGAGCAAGGCCCATGAACAAGTCAAACAGGAAAGCAAGCGTCCACAAGAAGTCTCTTCAGAAGCAGAACTATTTTGATATGTCCGTCAACGCTTCACCCGATGGAAGCCTACAGCTTCGCGTAATTTCTCATCCCATAGTCCAAGGGGCGAGTGGTAAAAACTTAATAAAAATCCTTCTAGCCC
Source organism: Dyella sp. SYSU CM1112 (assembly GCF_058216415.1). Classification (NCBI taxonomy): domain Bacteria; kingdom Pseudomonadati; phylum Pseudomonadota; class Gammaproteobacteria; order Lysobacterales; family Rhodanobacteraceae; genus Dyella; species Dyella sp. SYSU CM1112. The sequence goes on from NZ_JBZEGI010000016.1 coordinate 23,746, forward strand.
TACTCCGCTTCCATTGGACCGTCCACGTATGGAACTTTCTTACTGCGAAGATCTAAGCACATGAGCGAGCCGAAGAAGCATCACTTTGTCCCTCAATTCTATCTGAAGAACTTTTCAGAAGACAGAAAAAACATCAACCTTTACAACTTCAAAAGGGACCGCTTCATAGGTGGAGCCCCTATCAGTGGCCAATGCTACCGGCGAAAACTTCATTCATTTCAACCCGGCCTTGAACAACGACTGGGAGAAATGGAGCAGGCAGCATCAGCGGTAATTCGAATCATTTTAGACGCTCATGAAGTGCCGTCCCAAGAGTCCAAGGAATGGATGGATATGCTGACGTTTGTCATCTTTCAAAAGTCGCGCACAGCTCGTTCCATTGATTCGGCCGACATCATGAAAGATTTTTTTATCGACCAAGTTACGGACGGCAAAGAGCCAGAACCTGGAAGTTTCGTTGAAAAAATCGTCGCTGACAAAACAACATCTGCTCAAATCGTTTTTAGCATCATCCCCGAAATAGCTGGGATAGTAACCGACCTCCAGATGCATCTTCTTATCAATGACACGCCAGAAGACTTCTTGGTTGGTGATGACCCAGTGGTCTTACACAATATGTATTGCGAAGGCACTACCCATCGTGGAGTGATTGGATGGGACTGTCGTGGCCTACAGGCTTTCGTCCCCCTATCACCTAAAATACTTCTGATGCTCTATGACCTTGAGACCTACAGGGTGGATGGAGACCGAGGAACAAAACACGTCACTACACTTCAAAATGTACGAGACGTTCGTAGCCTAAATAGCCTGCAAGCACTCAACGCGCAAGAGAACTTGTATTTTTATGGCGCCCCGACTCCTGAGCTGGAAGCCTTCTGCCCTCAGATGCGAGAAAAACGTGTAAAAGGCCGTTCCGCCTTTGTTGTCACAAAGCCAACAAAAGAAGCCAACGGCACAACAAGCCAGCTTCTGCATACTTTTGAACCCTTACTACCGATTCGCCTTGTGCCATCTTTTATCAAAGTTCGTCAATCCGCCAAATCCGTCCCGCTCTATCAGAGAAGCGCGTTGTATAGGCATCGATTGCCGAAGTCGATCCATCCGAACGTTGGGCGCTACACAAGATACGAGGTCGGTGACATACAACGTCGTTAAACTAGAACGACCAAGCTCAGCCCAAGAATCCCGCCAAACGTGTTTCCATGCTCAAAAGACGGCCCATCTATTTCTAAACTATCAGCACCCGCCTACTCATCTTGACGGTATTCCTCATCCACCTCTTGAGCTAACTCAACAAAGTGCTTGTGCTGTTTTTGGATGTAGAAGCAGTAGATCCGTGCATCGCTTTCTAAAAGCCGTCCACCATCCCCAGACAGATACCCACTCAGGACAGATAAAGCATGCTTATATTCGTCCAAGTCAAATTTAGTGTAATCGTTTAATTCATTCCTATCTTCAAGTGCCTTCTCAAACTTTTCATACGTCTCTTGAATGGATTTCAGCATAGACAATCCAAAGCTACGATTCCCGTCAGATGGCGAATGAACACCCTGGAAAACCTTCTCAAAAAGGTAGCCCATGCCTGAATGAAAGATGTCTGAGACAAGATTGTCTCTATGCTTTTCCTTGTGCATTTTATCGGCCTCTCGCAACTTTTCAGCCAAAACCTTATAGCTTTTTTCTATCTCAACGACTTGATCAAGCATGATCGAAGCAAGGTCAACATCTACAAAGGAAACCCTGTCTTCATCAGATGAGCGCATGAGTTCGAAACCCCACTTATGAAGGGTCATTCTTGACACATAATTGTAGTAGATCGACTTCTTCTCATGATTCTTCGTTGGATGTCCAATAGAGGCGTTGCGAATAGCACGAATTTTCAACAAGACGTCACTGGCCTCATATGGAACATCGAGGGCTTGGGAAAGATGTTTCATAGCGTCTTGCTGTATGAACAATGCTTGCAATACGCCATATGTAAATATGTACTTTAGCCCTGTACTTTTCGGATAGTCCGACTCTATGTAATCCACAAAGGAATACAAGGTATCCCCAATTGCATCTAACGAACTACATATCTGATTCCAGTTACTCAAATTCTTAAGCAGATCTTTCTGATACCTATTCGTGCTTATATGGTCACGGACAGACTCCTCAAGCCTCATTATCCGATGAATGATTGAAATAATATTTGAACCATCCTCTTGCTTTCCTTCCATAAGATACCCCTCTCATTCATGAAATTACGAGTCTTACGATTTCGGTTTTCCTGTGACCGCAATTTGCGTCGAACGCATATAGCGTTCAAGTTCGGGGGTGTCGGTTGGGCGTTCGAGCAACAACTTCATATCAAGGATGTCATTCGACGATTGAAAAGGCCCCTTCTAATGAAGCCTTCTTCACCAAGTGCAGGTCGCGCATTTCAATGGTTGCCATAGTGGTCACCTCAGTCAATCAGAGGAAGGCAGGACCATGATAGTCCCGCCTGCCCACGGATGCCTCAATCCTCTCCAATCAGCATGATGGTCCCAACAGGTTCGCCCTGATCCCCGGGGCCAATGACCATGTACAAGTCCACCTTACGCACTTCCACACCCTCCCCTGCCTGTACAATCGTCTCCACCTGAAAATCAATTCGGTCAGGACGTTCCTTCTTTCCAGCCTGCATACGACGTTGATGCGCCCGAGCCTCCCTCATGGCACAAGTCAGAACCATATCTTCTCGAAGGCGAAGGATTTCCCCCAACTTCGGGTCAGGTTCATTCCACGCGATGCATTGCCCATAGGCTCCTGCTGTGATGGCAACGGGGACTTTGAAACCCCAGTTCTTGGAAGATGGCAGTTCAATCAACACCCCATCGCTCAAGGCATCAGCACGGGTATAGCTGAAAATCAGGTCGCTATCGGAAAACAGACGGTCGTTGCTCATGGCCTTCCTCTCTCTCATTTCTGGCCCGTCAGGGCAGTGGGTGGAAACACACTGCCGATGGCAGACACCCTGTCCGGAGTGAGGCGCGGTCAAGGGAGAAAGAGAGGAACTGGCGCGGGATGGAGCGTTAGCGACTGACTCGGGTTCCGAACGACCCTTGACCGGACAAGCCGAACGTGAGGACGGCTCTTATCAAGAAAAAAGCCAGCTCCATGAGCTGGCCTCGATATAAGTTAGAGATTGATGGCTTGCCGTGACCGTAAGTATTTGCTGATATAAAGCCATCATCCACTAATAATAAAATCCTTTATAAATATCAAGTTACATAATAAAAGAATAGCTAGATAAATACTTTTATATATCTCTCTCCCTCATGAAGTTGGGGAGCCGGCTCAAATTAAGAAATTTAGGTATCTAGGCGCATCGAAATATAACCGAAAAATTGTTAATTGGATTACCCAATAGCTTGCTCCTTTCTGTTTTCAAAGTCAATTACCGTACCGTTTGGATCAGATTCATCTTTTTTGGATCGGATAAGCCTTTTCCGCTCTAACAAACCGCATTGCAAAGCCATTTTCAGAGCCACCAACCTTTTTTTGGATCACCATTGATTTATCTTGACTAGATAATTCAATTTAACAGAAAATATGCGACATCTATTAACCACTATCCACTCATTATGCAAACTGTCCATTTAATGACGGAGAGCAATTCGATAAAAATATAGAGGGTCTTATGCATGCCGGTTTCCAATCAGAGGTCAATTCTTCTCAACCAATTGAATTTCATTTCCTTCGTATTACCGCCCATGATTCCACGAACATGGACGCTGTCATTGCCATGATGGAACGCATGGGATGGTTGAAAGCCTATTCGCCCATTCAATTCTCGCCCCCTCCTACCCCTACTCCGCCCCCTGTCAGTCCTGCTCCAGCGTTGGCCCGGACCAAAGCACCTGAGAGTCCTCCACAAGCCCTGGAGGCCATACCTGTCGTTACCCCTCAGGCCGAACAGGCATCCAATACCCCTGCACCCGCCAAGCCTGCTGTGGTTGGAAAATCCAAACTTTTTACCACCTTGGCCAGAAAGCACATCCAGGGTCTACGGAGAAATCCCAAGGTCAAAAAGGGAAGCGCTCGTGACGCATACAACGCATTGGCGTTGTTTCTTCTAGTGATTGGAGACAAGCCCGTTGGTGACATCACTGACAGTGACGTGGAGCATTTTGCTGATATCTTGGCGTGGTGGCCTACTGGAGGCATTAACAAACCTTGCTTTGAAGGGATGACGCCAAGCGAGATAGCCAAGCACGTCAAGGCCAACGAAAGCATCAAGCATTGGGCGCTAAGCACTCAACGCAAGCAAGTTCTCTATGTCAAAGCGTTCTTCCACTACCTTGTCCACGATTGCAAGGAAATCTCGGAAGACCCCACGCGGTACTTGAACATGCATCGGTACGTGGAAGACAAACCCACCCAGAAGAACACGTTTAAAAAGGCCGAAATTCACACCCTTTTTGACCGCGAGCGCATGAGTCAGTTGGACAATCCGCTCCATTATTTTGGACCGCTTTTCGCGTTTTACACAGGCATGCGTTGCAATGAAATTGCTCAGCTCCTGGTGTGCGACATCCAACTGGTGGAGATGCTGGATGAAGACGGAAACCCTCAATCCCTGTACTGCATTGAAGTGACGGACAAGGGCAAAGGACAAAGCGTCAAGAGTGCTTACTCAAGACGATGGTTGCCCCTCCACTCCAAACTCATCGAAGCGGGCGCACTTGAGTATGTCAAAGAGCTTGAAAAACTCGGATGCAAGGAATTGTTTCCAGGCACTTCTTGGGCGGGTACTGGCCCCGGTCACGCACTAAGCAAATGGTTTAATGGCGAATACATGCGCAAAGAGTGTGGCATCAAATTGGAACGCACCACCCTGCATTGTTTTAGACACACCCTAAACACGCTTGCAGACAGAAACCGTGTGCCGGAAGGCGTGATGGTCTCCATCAATGGCCACAGCAGTGGAACCGATGTTCGGCGCAAGCACTATGTCAGCCGTGCCGATGTTTTAGAGTGTCAAAACTACCTTGAAAAACTGCCCTTCCCTGCCTTGGATTTGCCCACGTACAACTTTGAACAATTCAAGGCTTGCGTGACCCGCGCGATAAGCGAAAAAGCATCCATGGAGCGTCGCATTCAAGAGGGGGCTCCCTTACCTCCCAAGCGCGGTCGGAAGGTCAAGGAAAACTGGTTTGATGACCCGAAGTGGGGGACTTCCGAAAACGGGGATGTGATGGATAAAGACATCGATGCGTGACAGGTAAAATGGGGCGACACGACCTAAGATGCGGTTAGTCCAATGGGGACTAAAATGAGTACAGACGCAACTGACCAGACCATCTTCAGCATTGAAGCCAGAGGCAATATTTTATTGCCCATGACGCGCGACCACCTAGGTCTAGATGGTCCTCAAATGAACGCTGAAATATGGCGGTTGTTCACGCTCACCAAGCGAATCCTTGAAAGGAAGGGAATCGATTACACCAAGCTCAAAAGTGGTTTAGTGCCTGCCACTAAAAAATTAGAGGTTGCATTCCTCTTCGACACTCGCCGTATTGAAAGCTTTTCATACGGGCATGAGTGCATGGGTAGTCTCCTTCCTCTTCTCGAGCCCGAGGCAACTCTAAGCGTTTTAGTGGGAGACATGATTGCCAATGACACGCGAACTGCCATCAGAATACTTCGGCATATTTTTGCAGAGTTGATCCCATGCAACGAATTTGACTTTGATGCTCACCCTGGCTTTATTTTCGTCATCTATGTAACCAACATCAGTGAGACGCGCTTGAAAGCAATCCATGATGGATTGACGCCGTACCACCCCTACATAGGCTTCGTTGAAACCACCTATACAACCCCGCTCAAGTACTACTTCTCAACGATTCTTTCCAATTTATTTTTAAAACACAAAAAGACCATCATCGTCGCCCACGAAGGTGACCGACCCAATCGGGAGGACATCAATATAACGCCGTACCTGCTGGAAAAGTTTGGCTACGACGTGCGAAGCCTTCAAGACCCGTTCTTTGGTGTCTTCCTGACATACAAGATAGAAAGACCCGTGATTCCAGACTTTGTGGAAGACACAGAAATAGCTCTCAACGCGTTATCCAACCATGTTCTTCCACTTGAAAGCCTTCGAGTTTGGATGACTGATGAGAAGTACAATTATCTTATTACCAACGGAAAACTTGCCAGGACAAGCTTAGCAAAGCTCGGCAAAGATGGTCTCGAAGAACTGATTAGTTCCAAGATCCAACAGAGTTATATCTACCAACTGAGAGTCCGCCCATCTCATCAAGTTTCTACATTTACCATCATGCTTGAAGGCCACCACGATGGTGGAAAGAAACCCTTCCGAATTGAGGCTTCACTTCACTATTGCCCAGAAGACCAGACCCTTCGGGTCGTGACCATGATGTGACCCATATGAATCTCCGCCTCCTCAATCGGTATGAAGAGATTACGTTTGACGCGCTAAAACGCTCATGCGAATCCAACGGGGCTCATGTGTATCCGAAGGTTCGGGTGGCTGATGTCTTTCCTCTTCAAAACAGTGGCGTCTCGGACGCTCACTTTAATTACGGGCTCCGTTCGCACTTTGACTTCCTGGTGACTGACGGCGATTACCAGCCTCTATTCAGCGTCGAATTCGATGGACCTCTTCACAAGACAAATGAAGTCCAACGGCAACGAGATGCTATGAAGAACGAACTTTGCGACCACTTTGGACATAGCCTGCTTCGTATCAACTCAAAATATCTAACACCAGACTACCGTGGCTTGGACCTATTGACCTATTTCGTTGATGCATGGTTTTGGAACGATGCCTTTTGTCAGGCTCAGCAAGATGGCACCATTCCTTACGATGAACCGTTTGACATGACCTTTATCTATTCAAGTTCACAGCGCAATGAGAGGAAGTGGCCTTATTGGCTTTCATTTGATATCGAATCTGAGCTTGAGAAGCTCCACGAAGCGGGTCGCATTGGACAGCAGGCACCCTCTTCTTATATAGGAAGCGATTCTGAAGGCAATTATCGATGCCTTGCATGGCTTGTGATGGACGAAAGAAGCGTTCTTTCTACGATGACGGGCATGCGCGCACAACGTTTTCCCGCAATTTCCGAGTGTGACCTCGTCGGCATGCTTGCCACGTTTGATTTATACCCAAAAGTGAAACAGGCCGTTGCAGGTCAGAGAGTCAGGCTAACTGATCGAGAGCAGTTCTTTTCCGGAGAACTTCCTGCATTCCAGAAGAGGTTCAAGATGCTCGGAGCAACGAGCTTTGGCGCAACAGTCTAGCATCGCGCTATCCACCATTAGGTAAGGCTGAGGGTTGTGAAAAATGCCCCGCCACCATGACGTCGTTGGTTGATTCCCGCTTCTTGGCATCGTCAACAAATTGCTCGAATGCTTCTACAGATTCAACAACTGCCATCCTCTTCAAGACAAGGTTTTCAAGTCTCATCTTGGCACCATGATCATCCCTGAAAAACGACGGAGTTGCGCGAAGATAGAAGGCCATCACCGAGCCCCCTATACAACAAGAAGTTGCACACACCATATCTCCTTTTGGAACTGGCAACTCTTCTGGCTCCGAAGATAATCGTTTATCCATGCTTTCAATCTCTTTGTTCAAAATCCTGTAGAGAAAATCAATCTCTTCGTCTGCACTGACGATGTCATCGAGCTTGAATTTTGCAGTTGAACGGATGCCACCCTTTGCTTCGATCTTGGATAAGGTCTCAAAAGCATCGAGAAACCCGTCCACCCTCCAAGGGTAGGCATTTTCCTTCAATCCAGACAGGTCGATCTGCAAAGTTTTAGGGAGACCTGCAAGCTTAACTTCCACAGATCCCTTTCTATTTTTGATCATTTTCATGGCGCGCCAATAGCTCAACCATTCCTTTGCCGTGCTTTCTTTGTCCTTAAGGCTGAATTGGAAAGATATTGGTGCATCTCGACCCGAGAGGTCTATGAGAATGCTGAATAGATTGTGCTTGAACCGTATCCTTTTATCTAAATTCCCTGGCGCCTTGAAGGCCTTGCAATCAAAGAGAATGGGGTCTTCTAGATCATCATAAAAGCAGACCATACAGTCATCGATAGGCTTCTTCTTGATGGATACTTTTGCCTGATCTATGAAAGACTTTTGATGCGTGATTCCGAATCGTGTCTCAGAAATTTCAACATCCCTGACCTCCACTTCTTCAGCGAACCCTAGAAACATGTCAAGAAATGCTTGGTGCTTGTCAGCATCAATGCGAAAACTTCCACTAATTGCATTTCCTTCGTAACCGAGCGTTTTTAGCTCCTGGCGTTTTCTTTCTACATACGAGTGGATGTCAGCTCCGATGTGGGCCAACAAGGCTTTTCGAAGTGCCTCACCAGAGCATTCAATTTTCTCGTCATCGGTAAGAACAAAAGATATCTTTTTGTTCTTGAGATCTTTACTCGAAGCGCTCGGACCTTCTTTTCTTAAGCGCTTCAAAATGATGGCAAGTCGTTCACCCGATAGATGGATGAGATAGAACTTAGTAAATTGCAGTTCACCTCCAACCTTGAGTACAGAGATGAATGCGGGGCCGTGCTCCTGCGCAAGCCTCGCCGCCATCTTTAAAGACAGAGAAACAGAAGATGCCGAATCCCAGACAGTCTTCTGCTGGATACGACAAGACATCGGAGACTTGCGATGATCCAAAGATGTACTTCCTGACTCATCAAAATCAAAGTCGATGGTGAAGTCCCATCCTGCGCGATCCCGTGAAGAAGGGTTGCAAGTCAGCCGAGCATCTGCACAAAGCTCTTTGAACCGCTGCTCGCCTTTCTCCCCCAACTCATCTGAGTTTAGTGGCCTCTTCACAACACCTCCTATCCCTGCCAACTAGCCACCTCCCGCATTGCGCTTGGCTTTCTTCTTTTGGGGTGGATTAGAGCGCTCAAATTCTTTAAGTCGAGCCTCCAGCTCTGCCCCGAAGACGCCCAAGTCAGACCCACACCCGGTCAGCCATGTCCGAAGTTGCAGGGTATCCAGCCTCAGGACGCCCCTCTCCACCGCAGACACATACGGCTGAGACAGCCCCACCTTTTGGGCCAGCTTGGCCTGGGTCAGGCCCGCCCCCTGCCTAGTTTCCACCAGCAATTGGAGGAAAACGGGGTATTCCTTGGAATGGATGGTCTTTCCCTTGGGCATGTAGCGCGCTCCAGTAATGAAGCGACGCTAAACAACAAGATGAATTACTCCATCTCGACATACTCCATGTTGTTATATTTTGCCGACCTAACCAAGGAACAGGGCACTTATGAACATGACAGCCACCTATGCAGGGTCCAACCCAGCTAGGGTCACCACCAGCTACTACGAGGTCCAGGAACAGTCAGACGGCCAGCTTCTTTTTCAAACCTACCCAGCCTCACGCCCCGTCTTCACCTTCGACTCGGCCATCATCATTGCGGGCTTTGCAGTTCCCGTTTTGGCGTTGGACTACTTCCTCCTTGGCGCTGGCAACTACACCGTATCCCTGACCACCACACTCATGGCCATTGGGGTGGCCTGGTTGTGCCTCCGTGTTTTGCATCGCGAACGCCGTCACGGTGTTAGGCCGTATCGCTTCTATGTGTCGAACACCACCATCAACATTCCGCCTATCTCCAACAGCAACGACAAGATGACCGCACTTTGGGCGGGAAACATTGATCGTCTTGTCATTCGCCCTACCCTCGACCACACAGAAACGACCACATACAGCTTTGGCCACGTTGGTGCAAAAGGTGCGCAAGCTCGGGACCGCCGAACAGGATGGTTTGCCAACCATTCGTATATTTTAGAAGCGCAAAGTGCTGGGCGTGGATACCTGCTTGCCAACGGTCTTGATGAAACGACCGCACATGGCTTGATGCAGGCCGTCAGCCGAAAGCTTGGCTTCTAATCCACATCAACACAGGGAGCATGTGATGAAGCAATTTCTTTTAAAAGCAGTTCCAGTCTTGTGCATCAGTCTGACACTGACTGCATGCGCCCCCTCTGGACCAAGCAACGAAGATGTCTTGAATGCTTACAAGGATTGGGTCGCCTTCCGTCAGAAGTCTGGAGAAAGCGCGTTACCGCTTACACCTCAAGCCATCGTTGACCATTGCGAAAAAGACGACAATCCCCCGCTCAGCAAAGGTGTCTTCTTTGACTGTTACATCAAACGCGGTGGTGCAAGCGACACCAACGTCAATCCCGTCAAACTCCAACGTGGTCCAGATGGCACATGGAGCATGTGGGATTGAATCCATCCATAGCATGTCAATGAAGTCGCACACCCTCCTTCTTGGGTGACGGGGTTACATCGGAAAAAACTTCATCGTTTCCTACATCCATTGGCTTCTCACCCACAGGCGGGAAAAGAATCGGAAGCTGTTCTTTGATCAAGGCTCTCTCACTCGATGGGAGAGCCTTGATCATTTCTGGAAGCATCGGCGACTTGACTCCGTCCAACTTCACGACAGCGTTTCTGATGGTCGATAGCGTCTCTTGCTGTTTGGCTTTCAACGCACTTGCTTCTCTTTCCAACGCAACCACCTCTGTAGCCTGGGTGGCAATGGTCTTTTTCAACGCCTGAACGTGACCATCGTGAACCTGAACTGCTAACCGAAGTTTTTCATGAGCTTCCATCGGATGGCCACCCATGCTTGCAAACATTTTGATACGCCAACGGTTCTCCTGCTCCCATCGCGTCAGTCTTACTTGTGCAAACTTCCGCCTTTCACGACTTTGGTCAGCTTGATACTGCGCATCGAGCGATGAAGCGCGGTTGGCCTGGATAACTTGTAAAATATCGTCCATCTGTTGTTGCAGTTCGTGATACGTCGCAAACGCTTTGTCTAAGGCTTCAATTAGAACCAATGAACGTTCAAGATCCTCGGCTTCTTCTTTGCTTTGAGGCGTCGGTGCTGAAGCACGAAGGCGATATGCAAGCGAACCCTGACGCTGAACCAGCATTGGGACTGTGGCTTTCGCCTTCTTAGGTTTGAACAACGCAACCGTCTTCTTGTGCAATGCGCTTGGTTTGGCCTGTGTGCCCTTCCCGGCCTCACGGTTCACATCGGATAGGGCTTGGGCATGCTGGGCTTCCAAAGCCCCTATATGGGCCTTCTGGTAAACCTGAGCAACGGCCAAGGCCTCTCTGAGTGAATCCCCCCGATTGGTGTAAATTCCCCTTCGTTCCATCGCACTGGCTGACTGTCCAAGGGTTGGTTGCGGGATGAGGTTCAAACCCAAACGCTTGTAACTTTTGTATTCGAACTTGAGATCTGAACCATTTTTCCTTGAAAAGTCGTTGGCAAGCTCTGACCACTTGCAGTTGAGCATTTCGATGAAGGGTGCGCCCAAGCTCATTTTAGAAAGCACTTCAATCTTGTCGCCAAACCCCGTTCCCGAACTGCCATCCTCCTCCCCACCTTCTACAACATCAATGATGCGACGGGATGGAAAATAAATGTGGGCATGAAAGCCCTGCTTTTCAGTTGGTTTGAGATTGCCAAGCGCATCCCGATCTGCATCACGGTGCAGACCAAGAGAAACAGGTGTGTGGAGTTCGTCTGAGATGAAGCGGGCCATTTCTTCTGCCAGCTCACCCGCCTGATCATCGGTCAGGCCAAAAGGAACGGGGATGCGATAATCGCGAGCGACCTGGGCATCCTTCCGTTTTTCGGATGCTTCGACCCTATTCCAAAGTTGGGCGGGGTCTGAGGCCCAGGCTGGAGCACCAACAGGAGCGACCGTCAACGCCTTGACGATTTCTTCCCCGAGTTCACGTTTTCGATAGTCATGCCAAACCTTCTGTCTTTCATCGTACAGGCGAAGACCCAACCGATAAGCAGCGCCAGCGACGGAGCTATGGCCTTTGGAACGGGTGTGGATTTCGAGATGTGGGCGAGCGTGTAGATGCATAAGCGTCCTCCATGAAGAATTGAAAACAGGTCTTCCCTGACCACTCATGCATAAAAGCAGATTCACTGAATATGTCAAGCATACTTTACATAATAAAGCCAACCTCACATATGGGTTGGCTGGGTGCTCTAAGAGAGGGAACATCTTGGGGGCGGCTTGACTTTACGCGAGGTGTTGGTACAACACATAGACGCGCTCTGCTCTTGATTACTTCATAAATCCTCGTATTACAGATTACGAGAACAAAATAAATAAAGATAAAGTGAGGAAAACATGCAAAATACAGAACGTGAGCCCATACACAAGTCATTCATTTATGACTTCAAGTGGCTTTTACCAACAATGATGTTATTGACTCTTCTTGTGGTTATTGCAGCAGCAATCATTCAAGCCATATGAGTCCGCGCCCGAAAATACATCTTTGCTCACAATGACAAAATAACCAAAACCAAGAACAGTCGCAAATAATAAAAAACCCAAAATGAGCACTTTTGCATCAGCAGTCCCCAACCTACTTGCCCACATTCGTCGAACCTGTGGAACAAGAAACGCTAAAAACCCTCCAAAACAGAAGACAAGAATTATCCAAACAAGAGTAAGATACTTGAAATGTGAGCCAACATATCCAATAAAGCCAGCAAAAAGGCAAGCCAGCCCTATTATATAGACAAGATAGTCGCCGGAATGGCTTTTTGAGCCCCCCGAGGGAGTCGTACTCCCGTCGGCACGAGCATCACCCCTCCCATTGGGAGACTCACCCTGGGTCGAGGCTATGGCGCCATTATTAGCTGCCGGAGCGCCTTCGCGATAAACAATGGTCACACCTACGACGATTGCCGCTAAACATGGGGCCGCAAAGGCCAAGTAATCCAAGCCGGCGTGCCAGTCCTGAGAAAACCCATAAATCGGCCAAGCCGCAAGAAAGAGAAATCCCTCTAGTATGAGAAATAGCCAAATCACCTCCACTGCAATAAGCGAATGGAACTGCTGGCGCACCCACCCCCATACCCCTGGCTTCCTGTACCCCCTACTCTTGAACTCACCAAAAATTAAATATAACGACAAAAGGCATGCCGCACCCCCTACATACTTAATAATGATCTTCGCCAGGGCATAGTCCATAGCACTCTCCTTCCGAACATGGGCGTCGCGCCACTAGCATCCCAGAGTACATTCTTGTAAACAGTTACGCGGCATCCGCAGCTCCGCGAAAAGTCTACATCTGGACTCATTTGTCCACACCAAATTTGTAATTTCCTTTACTTATTTTCTTCTGCGCCTTTCTAAAATGCCTATCCGGTATCGGCGGACTAGCCGAACGCGCATCGTCCATGCGCTCCATCAATACTCTGAATTCTCCCTCAACGTCCTCATCAGACTTACCGTCAACGATAAGGGCGGTCTGTCTAAATCTGTCTTGCAAGACTTTAAAACGATGCGCGCTATCGGCAATAGTTTTTATACTGACATCGAGCTCCAGTGCCTTGAATATCGCAGGAAACAAGCCTGCAACCAACGAACAAATAGCCACCAGCCAAGCATAATCCGTCGATTGAGATAAAATTCTCGCACTTGCAACACCACCAAATATAATCGGCGCGACAATAAAAACCACCCGATAGACTCGCACCTCTTTCATCCATTCATACAGGGCGGTAGACGTATATAGGCAGGACTCCTGCTGCCTTTGGCTTTCTGCAATCACTTCATTCAGCAAAGCGCTCGTCATGGAGACCTCGGTATGTCACTACCAAATATCTTCTGCCACTCATCGCCAGCTTGAATCATATCGTCTGCCTTCTCATAATCGCACGCCTTGCAAGCTCGACCATAGGCGCTTTCTGCCTTTGTTTTCCACGCATCACCAATCGACAACCACTGATAAGTTCCAGGGGTCATGACAATCCCATTGGCATTTTCGACAAGAAATTTGAAGAAGTCCCTGCACATCCAGTCATAGTAGAAGACGCTTCGATCACGATACTCGTACTGGTCGAGAAATTTAATTGACAGGAGCTCAAGATAAAATGATTTCAGCGGCACCGAACAATTGGATTGCCACGTTTTCATCATACGAATAAGCGGACGAACATTACCCGCATTACGCTTATCAGCAGCAGCGATATCATCCACTTCGTGCAGCGGCTTAGCCGTGATATATGACCCACCATTTTTTGTGTCACAGATCCAATAGGCCCTATCATCAACCAATGCAAACGCGGGCACTATCTCCACGCTATAACTCGCAAAACTCGCCAGAACCACGGGACCATCGCCTTTGACATCGCTGCTAGGATAGCTTTTTAGCAGATGACCTTTTACCTCTTGCAGCAATGCCGACTGCTTGTTTCCTGAGTATTTTGAAAACCGTTCGTGAACCGCAGGCGGAAGCAAGAAGTATATATCGACATCTCGGGGTGGCCGAATTGCCGTGTCCTTTGCCCACGACCCGATGTAGAAGAAATTTTCCTGAGAAGATTTTCCGTAGTAGGCGTTATTTAAACAGGAAACAACGCCACCTACTTTGGTTACCCCATCATCAACCTGATTTTGGGTAAGGGTGATATTCCCAAGAAACGCATTGAATCTTTTGGTGAGATAAGCCCACACGCTCAACTCCTTTTAATATGTTGCGCGCGACCCATCATCAGGCTTTCTTTGATTGTGCAAAGACGATCAATTGCCATTGGATCTTTCCCAGACCGGGTGCGTGCTGATGATGGTTTTGCGGGGGAAGCTTGTGCCCCTTTGCGATGCCAATTTCATCACCGCAGGCCGCACACCTGTATATGCCAGCATTTGCTGCGTCAGTACCAGGCTCATGAAGCGAATCGTACGCATTGTGGTCTGATTGCTGGAGAAATTTTGGGAACTTGTACTGAGCCATTTGCAATTCCTTCCTTGATGTCAAACGAACGAGAAATATCAGCAATAACGATAAGGGGCACTAGAACACGGTCTTACGCAAGGCTTCTAGCACACCAATCCAACTTGCTCACCGCATCCAATAGTTCTTTTATCGTGGGAGCCATGCTATACGCAGCATGGTGTTCGTAATCGAGTTCATGCCCAACGTATGCAGCGCGTAGTTCAGAAGCCACACCCAAGGATTGAAGCCCTTGAATGAAAGACCTCCGAACTGCGTACAAACCGAACTTACTGTTCAAACTGCAAAAGTCGACCGCCCCTGATGTTCCCAGCAAGGTGTCGGCTTTCTTGAATTGAAACCCCTATCACGCTCACAGCCCCCTGTATGCGTGCTTGGCCGTTTTCCTGGCCAGTCCTTAGATTGTCACTGCCCGAGTCCCTTCTGAGACCCTCATCACATAGTCAACCATTTTGGAGCGTGAAGGAAATGTGATTTTTAACCATCAACATGAGCAAGGACATGGGGTTATGGTGAGGTCGTAAGGAACATCGAACAAACGCAAGAAAAAGCGACAACTATTTAAACTTATGTGCTCATCTGAGTTCGGTATGACAGGGTGGATGACAGGTGGGTGGCACGACTTGCACCCTGGACCACCACCTTTTGAATGGATGGCCCAGTCCATCAGATAGGCAGAAATGCAACCATCAGATTCGCGTTGGTGAAGCAAAGGTATAGCCTTCCCCGTTGTCCGTGTCGTGAGGAAGTATGGCGATGCATCATGCTGTCATGGTGAATACCATGACAGCACACTCACAACGTGAAGCACTGACTAAACCTCCACCGTCCCATCAGTTGGCGCGTCTTTTTGCTTTGACTCCAAGCGACGATGAACTTCTTGAGCCGTTTGAGCGCGGGACGCACCCAACCACGTGCTGGAAGCATAGGCAATCAAAACCAGCAGAAGCCACCCACTCACTTTCCGCTGTCCACTGACATTTGTTTCAACAAAGGACTCAACACCCCCTGGCGCTTTCCAGCCATCGCAGAGAATTTTGGCGTCTTGGAGTTGAAATTTAGAACCACTGATCTCTTCTGCCGAGAGTGAATTGCACTCACTTTTTGTGAGCGCCTCCGTCTTCCCCTTGAACATCACATGTGCGTTGTCAGCACCCAAGGATAGCCACTGCCCAGAGGCATTCAAACGGATGATTGCTTGAGGGGTAATGAAAACAAAGAACATCATCATGGCCCCCAACAAGAGGACTGTTGAAAGAAGCCTCAGAGAAAACTTGTTGAATCCAAGCACCTTGACGTCACCGTCTTTGATACAGAGCTTTTCCTTGTCGAAATAGTTCTTCGACTTCCGCACCATCCACAAGGGAATCCCAGTATTCTTTGACCACTGAATGTAGCGCTTCATGTCAGCGGTATCATCTGCATCGGTCTGTGTGAAGCGGAAAAACATCAACATTTCTTGTTCGTCGAAAAAGCCTTGAATGTCAGGGTCTTTGGATTTCACTTTCCCGTTGACAAGCTTCCACACCCTGACTTTCAGGACGTAAGAGGATTGAGTTTGGTAAACAATCCAAGCGAGCGTGACAGGGACCAACACAGAGACGGCCAGCGTCATCCATGAGGTCAAGGCCGTGAGCAGTTCATTTCCCATGTATTACCCCTGTACCTGGTTGATGTACCTGCCTTGTAGACGACCTGGATCTCAAAGGTTGAGATTGTTCCCCAGTCCGTGACTTGTCCCCCTGCCCCCCTTGTTGGTCGGCATTGGGTGGCAAGGTGGTTGTGCAACGGCCTGCAAAGCTGTGACTGGTGTTGGACATGGGTTCGATTCCTATCGAGGGAATCGAACTTCTCCAACAACCAATCCTTCTACAGGCATCGAGCAGTTCCCCGATGCCTGCGAAGTTGGATCATCGCGGTTCATCCCAGCACGGAGATGCCTTGCTATGATGAAGCTATCAAGTGAGGTACCAAATTTTTGCCGTCGAATCTATAAGAAATCGAGAAGACTTATAGACTTAAGTGGTCGTTGGAAAAGTGGATTTCGCCATCCCGCCACCTCCACCATACAACTTGGCCTCTTTGATTTTTCAAAGAGAAATTTGACGCCTCAAACGATACCTCGAAGGTATCGTTTGAGGTATCGAAATGCCAAAACTCCTGCTTTTAAAACGACGAAGCGGACTTTATGTCCGCTTTCTCGTTCCTGGGGATTTGCAAGGTCAAATCGGGTCGCGTTTTATTCTCCGAAGCCCGCAAGGGGCACGATCGGACACAGCCAGATTGATAGCTTCAGCCTTGGGCTATGCTCTTGGAAACATGTTTGAACGACTCAGGAGAGAGGACGTGCCAAACGCTAAGGGAATGGCCTACGTGGACGGCAGCACCAGACCGCTCATCTTGCCTCGGCTGAGTGATGAGCGCGATCGAATACGGGGTAGTTAATCCGGCACACTGATCCGCAGCGGGGCGGCGGCTTCGGTCGCGCACATGTCCGAAATAGTAGGAAAAATGTCGCGCCGGCCAACCCTGCATAAACTACATTCGCCTTATGAGACATGCTTCCGTACCCCGGCGTATCGGTTTTCTCCTATTTGATGGCCTCACGGCGCTCGACCTGGTTGGGCCTATGGATGCGTTTGCCGCCGCCAGTGCGGGGACGGGGGCCTATGACCTTGTCACTGTCGGCCTGCGACGCCACGCAATCACTGCCGAATCGGGACTGATCTTTAAGCCTGGTGTCACGCTTTTCGACTGCCCGCGTCTGGATACGCTCATTGTGCCTGGCGGGGCGGGGCTGCGACGGGCCAGCCCTAACGCCATCATCACCGCCTGGATTCAGCAACGAGCGTCAACGACACGTCGGATTGCTTCGGTCTGCACAGGCATCTTTGGTCTCGCGCCGACCGGTCTGCTGGACGGCCGAAACGTCACAACACATTGGCGTTTCGCTAGTGACCTGGCAGATCGCTTCCCTGCACTTCAAGTTACGGCTGACGCGCTCTATATCAAGGATGGATGTTTCTACACCTCGGCCGGAATCACGGCCGGGATCGACCTGAGCCTGGCGTTGATCGAAGAAGATCTGGGTCGATCCGCTGCACTGTGTGTGGCGCGCGAGTTGGTCGTCTACCTGAAGCGTACGGGCGGCCAAAACCAATATTCCGAGCCTCTGCGCAATCAAGTTGCCGCACATGGCCGCATTGGCGAGGTAGCGGCTTTCATTGACGCACACTTGGCTGACGATTTGTCGATCGAGACGCTGGCCGCGTTTGCTCACCTCTCAGTGCGACAGTTCGGGAGGCGCTTCCAGAAGGCCTTTCATACTTCACCGGCGGCCTATGTAAAAGCCGCACGCCTGAACCGGGCACGTGAGATCCTATGCTCAGGTTCCTGTCGCATGTCCCATCTGGCCGCTGCCGTCGGCTTCGCCAGTGACGATGTCTTCCGGAGAGCTTTCGAGCAAAGCTTTGGACTCTCACCCCTTAATTACCGCCAGAGATTCGGAGACAGCGGCTGTGAGCCAACTCCCCCGGCAGTCTACGCGTAGCCGCCCCCACACGCTCAGCAAGTGGCAGTTGAAAATCGCACACCTATTCGCCGTTTCCGGTTGCTTCGCGCTTGGAGCCTGCAGCCCTTCGGGTCAAGAACTGGCCTCACTTGCCAGCCATGGAGTTGTCCAGCAAGACGCACCAATCAAAGCATCATCCACCATCATCATCGAAGCGCCGCGGGAGCGCGTATGGCGCATTTTGGCGAATGTCTCCCGATGGCCTCAATGGCAACCAGACATCTCCAACGTCAGCGGCGCCAGCACACTAAGCACCGGTGCGACATTCACCTGGCAAACAGGTAGAACCACTATTCATTCACGAGTAGCACTCGTCGCACCACCCAAGATAGTTGCGTGGACGGGCAGAGCTGCGACAGCCCGAGCCGTTCACGTTTTTGTGCTGACCGCACTGAGTCCAAATAGGACCAAGGTCGAAAGCTGTGAATCCATGAGCGGCTTCCTGATTACTTGGTTCTATGACTCCGCCGCATTGCAGAAAAGCGAAGACAGCCTGCTCAGGAACCTCGCAAACGCCGCCAAGGCTGGGCACGAGTAAGCGCCGCTTCAAAACTGACCTCCTCTCAACGCACAGTCGAACGCTGAGCATCGTCGCGTCCATGAAGCCATCGATGGACTGGTCAAAGCAGTCGCTTTCTCCCCTTCTCTGGCCAATACATGAAATTGCCAAGTTCAAGCATGAGCAACTGATACAGAGAATGAAGAATTCAGCACAACGTTCTTCAATTCATATTTTTTAGAAATCGCTTGAGCCGCAATTTTGCGTTGGTGAATTGCACATCGCCAGGTTCGAAGTCTGTCGAGTCAAACGGCCAATAGATTTTGACGTGACCGTCCTTGAGCCAATCTCGCATCTCTCGATATCGGGCATTCTTCGGGCCTGTCAGCACCTGCTTGAGTTTTTCATACCCATACACACCGCCGCAGTCTTCCGGAGGTGTTGCATTTTCACCAGCCAAGCAACGTGGATAATTTCCACCGTCGCTTTCTTCGGTTCCTTCAAGATGGATGGTGTGCTGCCAATCGTCGCCAAAGTCGTATAGATACGTCAGAGTCCGAACCTTCCCAAGGTATGTTGAAAGTTGTGTGTTCCAACCTTCAAGAATGGGTTTTTGAGCGAACTCATCGGGAACTCCGATATGGGTGCTTCCAACAGGTGAAGACACTTCGAACTGATGCAAGTGGCAATCCAGCCACCCAAATGCATCCTGGATAGCGACATGCAAATCCCAAAACGAAGATGATATTTGCATCTCAATTCGACGCCAAACCAATGGTTCGGTTCTGTCCAATTCGACGCGAAGTCGGTAGATGTGATCAGCATCCCTTTCGGTTTTGACGGCCCTCGTTGACTTGACGTTCTTGCTGCCCATCATCTCTAACCTTTGAGCGGTTTGAAAATTAAAACCTTACCTCATTTAGCAGGCTGCTCTCCTATCTGCCAACGAGCTGCCGCCTTTGAGGCAACCCGTAAAGAAATAGGGCAGATTCTCAAAAATGAACATATTTTTGAGGGTATTCACCAGGGAGTTCCAAGAAATCCCGCGACTCCGGGCCGTACATATCCGCCCTTATCTGAACGAATAGTGTTTGACGAACAAGCTGGCTGCCATGCATAGCATGGTGACATTTTTCGCTCGCTATTTACCCATATCGACGTAAGCGAAATGAGGGCAAAGCCCGGTCGCTTACCAGCTCGGTGAAAGCGATCGATAAGGTGCCTGTCACGGATGTAACACACACCGCTTCGCCGCAGGAGCCCCTACGCCCCACTCCAGCCCCATACCGCCGGTTTTCCGCCCCTAGACGTTTCACGGGCTGCTCTGATGTAACATAGCGGCCAGTTACGCCTCATTTCGCGCGTTCCACCCGGTCATTCTACGGCCGCTTGCCTCGCTCCCTTTCACCGTTGTTCCCCATTCCGTCGGCGGAATGGTTTTCGGGAGTGTCCATGTCAGGTTATTCCACCCGCAATGAGCGGGTGTCCATTGGCGGGCACGTCTACCGTCTGCGCGTTCTCAGCGATAAGCAACAGTTTTCCGACCCTGACGGCCACGCTTCCCGGCTGGGCATTTCCTCCGCCCAATGGAGCCTGTTCGGTCAGGTATGGCCGTCTGGCCGTTTGCTCGCACAAGCCATGCACCGCTTTGATATCTCCAACAAACGCATCCTGGAGCTTGGATGTGGCATTGGCCTGGCCAGCCTTGTCCTGCAGCATCGCGGCGCCGACGTCGTTGCTTCGGATATGCACCCCCTAGCTGAATCTTTTTTGGCATACAACGCTGCGCTCAACGAGTTGCCTGCACTGCATTACCGTCAGCTACGCTGGAACGTGGCGCTTCCCACACTGGGGCACTTCGACCTCATCATCGCCAGCGACGTACTTTATGAGATAGACCATGCCGAGCTATTGGCAAGGGTCGTCGAACAACATGCCTATCCGGATGCAGAGGTGCTGATGACTGACCCCGGTCGTGGTCACAGCAATCGTTTCAGTCGGCTTCTGGCAACCCAGGGATTCACGCTGATGGAGGAGCGCTGTCCTATGGATGACCGCGACTCGCCACCGTACCGTGGCCACCTGTTGCACTACACACGCCATAGAGGTTCTGCACTGATATGAAATCATCGAACATGCAGACAACAGGGGCCGCGAAATGCACAAAGTGTGATGCGGTCTGTTGCCGTCTGATGGTTGTCCTGGAACCCGAGGACAACATTCCCTCTCATCTCACCACTCATTTGCCCAATGGACTTCACGTCATGGCGCGAGATGAAGAAGGCTGGTGCGTTGCGGTAGACGGCAGCCATATGAACTGCGGCATTTATGAAACTCGCCCTTCAGTGTGCCGACGTTTCGTGATGAACGGCCCTTACTGCAAAGCCATTCGCGCGGACTATGTCGAACAAGCCGCTCAAATCCAACCACACGGTTAGGGCGTAAAAACGCCTCGACGCACGTGCAAGCGCTGCACTTTCCAAAATCTCTGCATCCGTTTCGTCTGCTCGCTTGGCAAGCATCGCCTTGGAGCGCAGAAATATCCCCACTCCTTCTCTTGAGGGTATCCTCTTGGTAAAAATCAACTATTCCCACGAAAAGCGCCAACGCCAACTTGCGAAAAAAAAGAAGCAGGACGAAAAGCAAGCCAAGAAAAAAACCACACGCGAAGACACTAAACCTGATGACGCAGGACGGAAGCCGCCCACAGGTTATCTGTGAATAAAACGGACACCATCGCCCCTCAGATCTGGGTCGATGGCGATGCCTGCCCAGGCGTGATCAAGGACATCCTGTTCCGGGCTGCTGAACGGGCGCAGGTCCATGTAACCCTGGTAGCCAATCGCAAACTGCGCTGCCCCTCTTCGCATTACATCCATACGCTGCAAGTGCTGGATGGATTCGACGTGGCCGATTCCGAAATCGTCGCGCGCCTTCGCTCCAGCGACCTGGTCGTCACGCAGGATATTCCGCTGGCGTCGCAAGTGATTGAGAGAGGCGCCGCCGCCATCAGCCCGCGTGGGGAACGCTACACCCCTGAAAACATGGCCGAGCGCCTATCGATGCGAAACTTCATGGAAGAACTGCGCAACATAGGTGTTTACACCAGCAGCCGTTCTGCTTCCCACACACGCGATCGCCAGTCGTTTGCCAATGAACTCGACAGCTGGTTAGTAAAATGTTCCAGGCAGACATAAAAAAGCCCGGCTCAAGGCCGGGCTCTTTCCAAACATTGCGTGGACTCAGACCACCTGCACCTGATCGGCTTGCAGGCCTCTTTGCCCTTGGGTCACGATGAACGACACCTTCTGACCTTCCTGGAGGCTCTTGAAGCCCGAGGATTGAATCGCGCGGAAGTGGACGAACACATCGTCGCCACCCTTATCCCGATTGATGAAGCCAAAGCCCTTGGCATCGTTGAACCACTTCACAGTACCCGTTTCAGGCTGGGACATTGTTATTTCTCCTTGCAACAAATGAAGCCGCATAGCGGCGAAAAAGCTGGTTACAAGGTGGAAGCGGGTACAACGGTGTAGTCAAACTTTACCTACAGCATCGGGCCACAATTCAGGTGACCCTTGAAACTCAGCTATAGCAGATTAGATGCCACAGCTCCAAAAAGCAAATAAAAGGTTTCCTGTCCAGGTGAGCGCCCTCCGTACGCATTACCTTTATCTAACACGTACACGCGCATGATCACCCCGTGACGGAAGGTGCAAAAGCCGTCATCTCAGTCTGCGACGGCATACTCTCGCCTCTGAGCCATTCCACCTTGGCGTTATGCAAGGCCGTTTTATCACCCCGAGCGGTTCTCCGCCCGCCCACAGAGGCCGACTAATCATGTCTTATCGCAATGCGCCCATGTCATTGGCGCAAATACATAACGTCTATGCGCCTTCCGCAAAAACAGAAGAAAAGACCCCCGCCGGCACCCAAGAGGTTTATTACGCAAGAACGTCATTCGCTGGTCGTGCCCCCGGTCATCCTGGCTCTCCGCCGCCACTCCCGGAGTCCAAAGGCAAGAAGAGCCGACGCTAGTTCGTTGGTCAATGCAATCGCCAACTGACGTTGTTCGCGAATCTCCGTCTTGTTCCGCGGAATGATTATGAAAACCAAAGACACAGGCAGCAGGCGTGCCACCACAACGTCAAGTGGCGTCATTCGAATCACCCCCCGATTACGCCTCGTGCCTTCCTCTCGAAGCGCTGATTTTGCAAACCGTACGCATCACCCCTTGAACAGCAGCGTGCCGCTCACCATCGCTCATAAAATGCCTTCGAGAGAAGACTAGCGTCGCATGGCAGGCGCCAGGACTGCTTATGTCCGCACATCTACAAAACCGCGTTACCTTTACCGATGACGCACACCATTCCCGTAGCGAAGTTCCCCACATCCAAACCGGCATGATCTTCTACAAGGAAGGCGCATCCATGCCATGCCAAGGTGATCTCGTACAGACATCGGTCAATGGGAAGTCCAGGCAATTAGTCGCCGCCTTCAGGCCATTTATCTACGATCGTTACGTGCTGGATATCATCCGTTAACGCCACACAAAGCAATTCGCTCGAAAACAGCTTCACCTGCGAGGAAACACGCCATGACGAGCTCGAGCATCTCTCAGACAGAGCACCGGGTCATGCGCTCGCTCATGGGGCGATTTCACACCAGCTGGGATCGCGAACTGATGACCGCGGAAAGGATGTTCGGTTTGCAGCAGAAAGGCATGGTGGTGCGTGATGATGGACGATGGAAACTCACAGCTCGCGGCGTCATGTACGCCTCGGTAGCACTTTGACCCTATCGCTGGAAAGCTAGTCGATGGCCCCAGGCTCGACGCTTCGCCTTGGCGTTCTCGGGGTGAGACCTTCTCTGCTAGAAACCATCTCATATCGCCGCACAAACGTCTGGATAAGCGTATCCATTGCCCGGCTCCAGCGAGTCATGAGTGTGGTGTCGGCAATAGGGTCTGTTTCGGCAATCACCTTGAGCAAGCTTTCAAGCCAACAGTTGTAGAAATGCGGGGCAATCGGTGCGCGCCCCGCTTTGCTGTGTACATCTGCCATTTTTTCCACCGCTTGCCTGGCGAGTGCGCTGCCCGCTGCGTGCAGAATCGCAATGCTGATGCCGCGCCTTAACGCCACACGCTGTTTACCCATATCGGTTTTGGCAAACAGTGCTGGAATATTCGGATCGCTTGCCATGAGCTCTTGGTAGAAGCGATCGATGAAGTGTTTGTCGCGCAGGCAGCGCCCGTAGCTTTGTTGCAGATCGTCGTAGGCGTCCGTCATGGCTATGTTTTATCCCGCGCGAACTGGTGTATCGGCGCTTCTTGATCGGTAGATTGCGTCCATGCATTGCAATGGCCTGCCTCGCAGACCACCTGGATATCCTGCGGAAACCTGCGCAGGCAGGAATTGATTCAGATCAAGTCGGGGCGCCTGGAAAAAGCGCCTGAATCACGTCGTGACGCGGCCTGGTGGCTTCTTGCCGAATCACCGGGATCATCACAATCTTTTCACATCGCCGCGTGCCGCGATCTGATCGATCATGCTAGCTTTCAAATCAAAAGTGATGCCCATCACAACCTGCTGGAAATTCTTCCGCCACGCAAAGATTTTTGCTTTCCCAGAAAAGCCGCCGCGCTTTCTCTGGAGTATGTTGGCTCCGTTCGAATCAGCTCCCGCCGATAAGCGCTACATCCGGTATCTGTCTTCAAATCACGGATGTTTTTGAAGCCAGGGAAGGCTCGACGTTTCAATCCTGGCCTTAATTCGAGAGGACAAGGATTATGAAAACCTCACCCTGTATAGCGGCTCTGCTCTTTCTTGCCCTGCCCTTATGCGCCAAGGCGCAAAGCGCAGGAATGCCCATAAACCCGCCGCCATGGCAAGACGCGTCGCATATCGCGGGCTCTATTTATCCCACCGTAGCGCAACCTGCCTCTGCGCGACCGGCATCGACGTACGCCACCACACCGGTGCCCATGATCCTGCCGGCCACCACAGGAAGCGTTACGGCCATTTGCATGTCCTCATCGGACAACGCAACGGGCTGCAAAACGAATCTGGCGTATGCGCCAGGATCGACACCTCTCGCCAACATGGCGTTTTGCGATATGCAAAACCCGGCATTTTCACGCTGCCTGGCACATTACGCGCATGCATTGGTCAAACAGCCGAAACCCGCGTCGCGGGTAGTAAGCAGGGTTGTTCGCGATGCTCAGGGCGCATCGCAGACGGTCATCGTCCTGGCGGCAGCCAATCAGACCTCTGATGACATCAATAAACTTGTCGCCCATGAAATCCCCGGTTCAACGGTGGTCGACGCCAACAAGCCTTGAGAGCAAGGTCGCAGCATCCGACGCACGCTACCGTTCTCCACGTACCAAGCCAGTGTCGCCTGATCCTGCTTTATGAAAAAAAACGAAGCCGAGGGTAAGCGTGCTTTACCGCGTTATCTTCTGCACGACCGGCGTAAAACACGCATGCGGTCGACGCTGTAGCGGGCGCTGCGATCGCCATCTACGTCCTGCTTGCCGTTTGAGTGCCAGGGGCAGCAACACCGTGTTCTGCAGGCGCGCCTTCCATGGCGGCAAGCTGCCGCCGCGGCGATGCTGACCAAAAATGGCTCGGAGGGTGCCACGAGGCCAAAGCAGACTCTTGTCCGGCTAATAAGCATGTTCCTGCAACCTCATCCTGCATGAGTCGGATCTGCTAGGCGTGCGCTATCCAATTGAGCGAGCTTGTTGCCCGATCCTCCAAACCACCCTGCCCACCCTTGCAATCCGGCAGATCGACAATAAAGGTAGTGGGCTGACCTTACCAATCCATCAATCGAGAGGATGCTTGTATGGAATATCGACGTCTTGGTGCATCGGGCTTCAAAGTGCCCGTGCTGAGCTTTGGAACCGGCACGTTCGGTGGCAAGGGCGAGTTTTTCAGCGCGTGGGGCAATACGGACGTAGCAGAGGCACGCCGCCTCGTGGATGTCTGCCTGGATGCCGGCGTCACCATGTTTGATACCGCGGACATCTATTCTTCCGGCGCATCGGAATCGATCCTGGGCGAAGCGATCAAGGGTCGCCGGGACAAGGTGCTGATCTCCACCAAGGCCACCTTTCGCTTCAACGATGAGCCGAACAACGTAGGCTCCTCGCGCTACCACCTGATCCAGGGCATCGACAGCGCACTCAAGCGCCTGGGCACCGACTACATCGACCTCTTCCAACTGCACGGTTTCGACGCCATGACGCCGGTGGAAGAAACCCTTTCCACGCTGGATGACCTCGTTCGCGCGGGCAAGATCCGCTACCTCGGCGTATCCAACTTTTCCGGCTGGCATCTGATGAAGTCGCTGGCCGTGGCCGACCGCTATGGCTACTCGCGCTATGTCGCCAATCAGACCTATTACTCGCTGATCGGCCGCGATTACGAGTGGGAGTTGATGCCGCTTGGCCTGGATCAGGGCGTTGGCGCGGTGGTGTGGAGCCCGCTGGGCTGGGGACGCCTCACCGGCAAGCTTCGCCGCGGTCAGCCACTGCCAGCCGTCAGCCGCCTGCACAAGACCGGCGACATGGGGCCGCAGGTGGATGACGAATATCTGTTCCGCGTGATCGACGCGATGGACGAGGTAGCGAAAGAAACCGGCAAGAGCATCCCGCAGATTGCACTGAACTGGTTGTTGCAGCGCCCCACCGTATCCACCGTGGTGATCGGCGCACGCAACGAGGAACAGTTACAACAAAACCTCGGCGCGATCGGCTGGAATCTCACTACCGAACAAGTCGCCAAGCTGGATGCCGCCAGCGAGATCGCCCCGGTTTATCCGTACTGGCATCAGCGTGGTTTTGCCGAACGCAATCCGCCGCCGGTCTGAGTCAGGCCGCCCCGTCCCGACGCGCCTCCCCTTCGCACAATAAGCAAGGGGAGGCGCTTGCGCCGATGCAGCCGATGCAGCCGATGCATGGACTCGGCCACCACCATTATCTTCCAAGGCATGCAACGTTTCCGCACCGCCACGGAACCTGCCTGCAGGCTCCGGATATCACGGACGAGGCTTAGCCACCCGATGACCTCATTGGCACATCGCCCTGGTTCATATGTCCCAGATCACTGGGCCACGTGTTGTTGTGGCTGCTGGCACTGGACCACGACCGCACGAAATGCCCGTTCTGGTCGAAGCTCAGCATGGTGGAAACGGTCTTATCCGTATGCTTGGGAATCTGCGAACCGGTAGCCGGCGTGCTGTCATCCGCTAGCTGCTCCACCTGGGTGACATATTGAAGCTGCTGGCTGCCGTCGGGCATACGCGATGTCTGAAACGGCGGCCCCAAGATGGTTTCGGCCTGGGCAATCGTCGTTACACCCGGTTGGAATGAGGCGATCTTGGTCAGGTCGACCTTGTGTCCGATGGTCATGCAACCGGCAAGAAAAGCGGTAGCGATAGCGATAGCGAAAGCAACAACCCTGTGCACGGTTTTTCTCCTTCCTGATCTAGATCGAATTCTAGCTACACATATCTCCCCCTCATGCCCACAGGGAGAGGGCCAGGGTGGGATTGTACGAATTTGCCGTAGAACGGCCCACAGGGGCAGCGTGCATGAATGCCAGCAAGCATCAAGGGCCACCTCGTTGCCCAAGCTGATCCACTGCCTCACCGCGCCTGAAGCGGCGTATGCTGGCCCGGCAGCCTGAAGCTGCCGGGTTTAAAGCGGCCGACCTTTCTGCCGATACATTCTTACTGATGTGTGTCGACAGGATGAGGCCGCTATTTGTGCAAATTCACGTTCCTTGCACCACAGGTACTCGTTGATAGGCACGCCACAACGGCAGACCGGATGGCTATGAGCCGGATTCTTCCTATCCCCGCCAAATCCACGCAAGAGCCTAAACACGCGGCTTGGCTCGGCTGCCTGATCGAAGCCTCGACGCCAGGAGAAGTCAGCGCGCTGATCGAGTCTTTGCTGCGCACGCATCCGCGTTGCCTGGATGCCACGGTGCTGTGCCTCACCGCCCGCGATACGTCCTCCCCGTCACTGCCGCCGGAAGATCTCGTGCTGGCCGAAGCGGCCTGGGGCGGGGCGGAAGGTATCCAGATCTCCGCCAATGGAAAACGACACGCCCTTTGCCTGCTGAATGAAGAGCGCGTCGTATTGCTGCTGACCGCTTCGGACGAAGACAGCGTGAAGGCCGTGCTGGCGAGTGCCGGCTATTACCTGCAGCTCGGTGTGCGCCAGCTTCATCACGCAATCAAGTTGGCCGGGCTGCATGATTCGCTCAGCCAGTTGGAGCACTCCGAAAATCTGCAGCGCGCTCTGTTTGCGATTTCCGATCTGGCCGGCTCCAGCCTCGACATGCCCGATATGCTGCGGGAAATCCACCGCATCGTAAGCGGGCTGATGTACGCGGAAAACTTTTTCATCGTCCGCTACTACCCAGAACACAACACACTGCGGTTTCTCTACTACGCCGACAGCAAAGACGAGGACCAGCCGGAAACCAACCGCGACATTCCACTCAAAGAACGCAAGCACACACTCACCTGGTACTTGCTTACCCAAGGCAAGCCGCTGATAGGCAGCAACGAACAACTGCTGGAACAGGTCAACGGCCCCTTGATTCTCTCCGGCCCTGACAGCGATGACTGGCTAGGCATCCCGATGCTGCGTAACGGCCAGGTGCACGGCGCCTTGGTCGTGCAAAGTTATGGCACGGGCATCGTCTACTCCCGCGATGACTTGACCCTGCTGGAATTCGTGGGCAGCCATATCCTCACCGCACTGGAACGCAAGGAAAGCAAGGACGAACTGGAACTCAGAGTGCGACAGCGCACCGAAGAACTGGACGAGGTCAACCGCGGCCTGCGCCAGGAAGTGCGCGAGCGGCAGCGTGCGGAACAGTTACAAGAGGCGCTTTTTCAGATCGCCCAGCTCGCCACCGCCGACATTGACGAAAACACTTTCTACGAGCGTGTGCATGCCGTCGTGGAACGATTGCTCGACGCAAAAAACTTTTTCATCGCGCTGCTCAGCGACGATCGCACCCGTCTGGAATTTCCCTATTACATCGACGTCGGCGTTCGCCACACGCTTTCGCGTCCGGTTGGCCGAGGCTTGTCCGAATACGTGCTTCGACGCGGCCTGCCCTGGTCCGGCACGCGCGAAGACATCATTGCGCTGACCCGCAGCGGTGAAGTGGTGCCCCACCATATCGGCGAACCATCCGCGTATTGGCTGGGTGTGCCGTTGAAGGTCGACGAAGCGGTCATCGGGCTAGTGGTGGTGCAAAGCTACGATACCCACGCCAACTACGGTGCGCCAGAACAAGAACTGTTGAGCTTCGTGGCACTGCAGATCGCCAACAGCATTTACCGCAGGCGCTCTGCCGCTGCGCTGCACCTGGCCAATCTGCGGCTGGAACACCGCGTGGAAGAACGCACGCGCGAACTGCGGGCAGAAATCGCCAGGCGCGAGCAAATGCAGCAGCAATTGCATCATCAAGTCATGCACGACCCCCTCACCGGCCTGCCTAATCGCGGCTATCTGCGGGAACGCCTGGACCACGTGCTACACCGTATCCATACGGAACACGAACGGCGCTGCGCCTTGCTCTACCTGGATGTCGACCGCTTCAAGGTGATCAACGACAGTCTGGGCCATCTCGCCGGTGATGAATTCCTCAAAGCAATCGCCACGCGCCTGCTTGCACACGTGCGTGAACCCGACATGGTGGCGCGGCTTTCGGGCGATGAATTCGCCATCCTGCTGGAAGACATCGAATCCCTCGATACCGCCACCATGGTGGCAGACCGCGTGCTACAGGCCGTCGCACTGCCGCTGCGCATTTCCGGCAAGGAACTGGAACCGTCCGTCAGCGTCGGCATCGCCTGCGGCGATGCCACCTACCTGGATGCCGACGAATTGATCCGCGATGCAGACATGGCGCTGTATCAGGCCAAGCAGCTCGGTCGCAAACGCTTCGCGGTGTTCGACGAAGCCCTGGCCAAAGGCATGGTCGACGTGCTCGCGATGGAAAGCGAACTGCGCAAAGCCTTGCGGCAAAATGAATTCGAACCCTTCCTCCAACCGATCTGCCAGCTCAAGGACGGCAAGGTCGTCGGCTACGAAGCGCTGATCCGGTGGAATCATCCGCAGCGCGGCCTGCTGAAACCCTCCGAGTTCGTGAAAATTGCCGAAGACAGCGGACTGATCGAAGCCATCGACTGGCGCCTGTTCGAGCTGAGTTGCCGCTTGCTGGCGCAGCAGGCAGCCACCGAGCCGTTCATCACCTTCAACGTCTCGGCCCTGCACTTGCGTCATGCCGATTTCGATGCGCGCGTTCTGAAAATGCTGGAACGCACAGGCCTTGCGCCTTCGCGCCTGATCACCGAAGTCACGGAAGGCGCGCTGCTGGATAATCCGGAGAGCGTACGCGCCATGCTCGATCGCCTGCGCTCGGCCGGGGTCGGTGCCGCGCTGGACGATTTCGGCACCGGCTATTCCTCGCTCAGCTATCTGCACTCGCTACCGTTGCGCATGCTCAAGATCGACCGCGCTTTTGTGCATGAACTCGACAAAGCTTCCAGCCGCAACACCACCACTGTCGTAGCGGCCATTCTCGCGCTCGCGCATGCCCTCAACATCCAGGTAATCGCCGAAGGCATCGAGACCCAGGCACAGATGAACGCGCTGGTGAGCATGGGATGCGAAATGGGGCAAGGCTATTTGCTCGGCAGCCCGGCGCCTATGGCGCATTGGAAAGCGCTGCAAAGAACATAACGCATGCAGCCGCGCTGCACGCATGCAAAGAGCATCCTCGCGAACAGCCCGAGCTGATTCGGAAGGCAGGCCCTCTAGGGCCTGTTTACATTACTGGCGTGGCTCGCGCTGGGAGCTGTTTGCGCGCCAGACAAGGAAGCGCGAAGGCGTGTACGTCGGTCCACGCCTGAGCGATGCCGCGGTATGGCGGGCAAACAGACCCAGCCCTTCGGGTTGCTGTTGCGTAGCCGCCATGCGGCAGCGCGTGGCTTGACCTGGCAGCCAGCCAGGCCTGCGCCACGCACTACCACCTGACGGCTACGCAACGGCAACGCGTGCTACGCCAGTAATGTAAACAGGCCCTAGTAAAACAATTACGCCCTGCTGACTCCTGTCCGCACCGAATCCAGATGTTCGATGCCGCGGATATCGCCTAGCCACACCAATCCGTCCCACCCCGGGCGATGGCTGTCGATCAGCCGCACTAAGCCATTCATGCCCTCTTGATCGTGAGGATCAAGAAACATTTGCACGGTGGGTGTCACGCTCACCGTACCCTCGACTGTTTCGCCATCGTGCTTGATGATCCGCACCGATGCATTGACGGCAAGCTCGTCTACCCATTTTTCCAGGACGGCGATGTCGCCCGCATCGATGAATACGCGTTTGGCCCTACGTCCCATGTCACACCTGTTTGCCCGTATCCCATTTGCGCGCAAACATGCCGTACCCAGCGCACGTTTACGCATCGCTAGCTTGGATGGTCCGGCGTAAAGCGGATGTGGCAGCCGCGTCAGCATGGACGCAGCCGCAATGAAACGGCTTACGCCTTGAGCTTGCTGCCGTGTGCAGCAGCTTGGTTCTTTTCCTTGACCTCGCGCAGCAATTCGAGCACGTGCGCGCGCTGTTCCCTGCGCTTCTGTTCTTGTGCCAGCAGCAATTCCTGCCGCCGCGTCATGTGCATGGGAATCTGCCGTGCGGACGTCCTGCTGCCAGGGCGCACGATGCGGCTGAGGTAATCGGACCAGGTGCTGAGGTGCCACAACGAGTGCGGCGAGCCAGAGGTGCTTGAACCCGGGGTGTTCATGAATCGACCTCCATCACGCTGACGGTTGCCCGCGACAGCGGCCTTTCCGCTGCCCGGACAATTAATGTGCGCTCAGCGCCGTTAGGCGTTCGTAATGTCGAAACCCCGCGCGGCTGACGAATAAAAAACGTTTTGCCTTGTGCCGCGCCCCACCTCTGCCGGGCTCTCGCCAGGGCAGTCCTGCTCAAGCCTTGCATTCATTTCAGGCCTGAATACCCCGGTCTTCCATCGCTTTCTGGATCGCCTCCGTCAGATCGGCGCGATCGTACGGCTTGCCCAGCCGTGTAGCGCCGTCGCTCAAATCCGCAGGAATTTCCGCGTAGCCGGTAGCCAGCACCACCGGCAGCCTAGGCCAGCGGATATTGACCTCGCTGATAAGCTGCGCGCCGGTCATGCCCGGCATGGCGTGATCGGTAATCAACAGATCGACATCCGGATCGCGCTCAAGAATGTGCAAAGCCTCTTCCGCCGAGGCGGCCTCGATGACCGTATGCCCCAGATCCAATAGCACCACGCTGGTGGCGTCCCGCACCAATGGGTCGTCGTCCACGATGACGATGCGCAAACTGCCCAGATGCACCACCGGCCTGGATGAGACGGGCGGCAACACTTCGTGCTGCGCCGTCAAGATTCCCGAACGAACACTAGGCAGCCACAACTCCACACGCGTACCGAAGCCCTTGCTGCTCTTGATCACCATGCGGCCGCCGGATTGTTCCACCAGCCCATGCACCATGGACAAACCCAGGCCGGTGCCCTTGCCGACGCCTTTGGTAGTGAAAAAGGGCTCGGTCGCCTTGGCGAGGGTTTCCTCATCCATGCCATCGCCTTCGTCCGTCACCGAGACGCAAACGTAATCGCCTGGCGCAAGGCGAGTGGAATGCGTGGCATCGATGGTGACATTGCGCGCGGCAATCGTAAGGCTGCCGCCTTGCGGCATCGCATCGCGCGCGTTCACGGCCAGATTCATCAGCGCCAGCTCCAGCTGATTCGCGTCTGTCCTTGCCGAGTTCAACGCTGCGGGGAACAAGGTGCTGATGTGGACTAGCGGTCCTAGCGAGCGCCGCAGCAGTTCGGTCATGTTTCCCACCAGGGAAACGATGTCGACCGGTGCCACGCGCAACTCCTGCTTGCGCGCAAACGCAAGCATGCGCTGGGTCAGCGCCGAACCACGCTGCACCGCGGACTGAGCGTTTCGCACCAGCCGGTGCAGTTGCGAGTCGTCAGGCAGCTTCAACTGCACCATGTCCAGGCAGCTTTGAATCACCATCAGCAGATTGTTGAAATCGTGCGCAACGCCACCAGTGAGCTTGCCGATGGCTTCGGTCTTCTGGGATTGGAACAACGCCTCGCGCGCGCAATCCAGTTCCTTCGCAGCTTCATGCTGCGCCGTCACATCGCGAGTGACCTTGGCGAAACCAAGCAGCTCGCCGTTGTCGTCGAGAATGCGATCGAGTACGACATGCGCCCAGAAGCAGGAGCCATCTTTGCGTACACGCCAACCCTCGCTTTTCACGCGCTCGCCGGAGGCTGCCAGCGCCAGATTCTTCTGTGGCTCGCCGGTTTCACGGTCGGCCTGCGTATAGAACGAGGAAAAATGCTTGCCGATAATTTCGTCCGGCCTGTAACCCTTGATGCGCTGTGCACCGTAATTCCAACTGGTGACGTTGCCGTCCCTGTCCAGCATATAGATGGCGTAATCGGTCACGCTCTGCACCAGCAACCGGAACTGCTGCTCGCTGCGATCCAGCGTCTCGTTGGCGCGCTTGCGATCAGAAAGATCACGCGTGAACTGCGTAAAGCCGATCAATTCGCCATGTTCGTCATGAACGGGATCAATCAACGTTTGCGCCCAAAAACGGTGCCCATCCTTCCGCACCCACC
This sequence comes from Dyella sp. SYSU CM1112, assembly GCF_058216415.1. Lineage (NCBI taxonomy): Bacteria > Pseudomonadati > Pseudomonadota > Gammaproteobacteria > Lysobacterales > Rhodanobacteraceae > Dyella > Dyella sp. SYSU CM1112. Next base: position 57,358 of record NZ_JBZEGI010000016.1, read on the forward strand.
AGCTTTCGCTTTGCAAGCGACCTTGGTCGCGGGCGATATGCAACTCACGCTGGGGGAGGCCCTCTTCCTTGTCTTTCGGTGCGTAGAAGCACTCGACATGACGACCGACCACATCCTCGACGCCATAGCCGGTGATGCGCTCTGCGCCAGGATTCCAATGGGTGACAAGCCCCTTCGGGTCCAACATGAAAATGGCATAGTCGGAGATCGACTCGACCATAAGACGGTACCTAGGTTCTTCGGTCCACGCGGCGAGAGCGGTCCCAAGGAGTTTTGCAGACATATAAGTGCCTTTTGCCCTATTCAACACCCCATGAAGCACAGGGAAACAAGGCGGAAGATCACATGATGACGCCAGCCAGCGACCTTAACATCGCCACGCATGCCTTCGCGTCATCACGAAAGCATGACAGATCGCTCAATCAATGTACTTTGGTTGCAGTCGATTGTGGACCCGAAACAAGTCCGACAAAAGCCCATACGCGCATATTTTTTTGGAATTAACGCACACGCGCATCAAACATTCACAGAAGCATCACCTGGGGTAACCGATCCGCACACAGGCGCAGTGGCAGAAGTGATCGATAAGAACCTGCAGGAAGAAGCGCAGGCATCTTTCGACTTTTTGCCGGGCTTATGCATGCCAGATACGTTCAACACTGTTCTCATCGATGGCGTCGAGCACTTGGTGTATCCCGAGGAGCGATTGATCGACGCGTTCGAGCGGCTGCACATCACCGTACCGCATCTGTGCTATCTCAAAACGCTAGGGCCGCTGCAAACTTGCGATACATGCTTGGTCGAGGTCAACGGCCAGTTGCTGCGCAGCTGTGCGATCAGCGTCCAGAAGGGCGACGTGATCATGACCGCATCGCCAACCGCAAAAAAAGCACGCGAAGAAGGCATGGATCGCATCCTCGCCAAGCATGAACTTTATTGCAGCGTATGCGAGAACAACACGGGCGACTGCCAACTTCACAATACCTTTGCGGACATGGATATTGCGATCCAGCGCTATCCCTTCACGCGCAAGCCGTATCCCAAGGATGAATCGAACCTGTTCTACACCTATGACCCGGATCAATGCATCCTGTGTGGACGCTGTGTGGAGGCATGCCAAAATGTCGAGGTCAATGAAACGTGGAGGTGAGCCCCGCATTGGCTGCTGAGCGCGGTATCGAGGACGGCACCTGGCTGCGCATCGTTTCCCGCCGCGCTCATGTGGATGTAAGGGCGACAGTGACGGAGCGTGTCAGTGGCAACACCCAGTACCGGCCTATCCATCACTCCAAGCCGGGCATCAATACGCTTACCGGCGAACATCACGATGCCGACGTCGACACGCCCGCCTACAAGGAAACCGCGGTTCGCATCGAAAAATTGCCCCAGCCGAAAAGCGAGCCTCCCTTGCCTTATCGCAATCATCGCTATGGCAAACCCACGCCTAATCGCGGCCCGAATGCGAAACAGAAATGGGCACGGCACGAGTACCACGAGCCGCCGGCAAACATCGAACATCCCGAGACCTTGTAATGGCCGAACCGCTCAGCTACCAACCCATGCCGCCCGTCATAGGACCCACTGCGCGTGAAGAACTCGATCGTCTGCTGGAAACCCTGCATCGGTCCGGCGTGCTGCGTCTCGCCAATGATCTGGCCGCAGGCAAAGACGATATTGCCGGCATCCTCGTACAAGGCCTCAACCTGGAAGGTTCACGCTGCGCCATTCAGAACATCGCCGCCATCGCGATGGTGCTGGCGCACATTCCACCCTCGCGCTTCTACAAGATCCTTGCAACTTTCAGGGATGCCTTGCTCGCTGCGACCGCCGAACCGCCTGCCGAACGGGAGGCGCCGGGTGTGCGCGGTTTTTATCATGCACTCAAGGATGAGGAAACATGGCGTGCACTCGCACCATGGATGCAAGGGCTGGTCGCGCTAGTCGAAGGCTTGCGCAAACCCGTGCCGGAGAAACCCATCTCCGCGTTTACCGGAAAACCCAGCAACGCATGATGCGCCAACGCTATCGGCCGGTATGGCAGGCAAACAGAGCCAGCCCTTCGGATTGCCGCTGCGTAACCGCCATGCGGCAGCGCGGCTTGATTTGGCAGCCAGCCAAGCCTGCGCCACGCACTACCACCTGACGGCTACGCAACGGCAACGCGTGCTACGCCAGTGGTGTAAACAGGCCCTAGCATCAACACAGAGGGCAGATTGCTCTCCGGATGCATGCGCAAAAGCTGATACGCAACACCGCCCACGCCGGTCAGCAAGCCCGGCACGAAGACATCGCGCGTCAGTCCACACGAAGGGCCATAATCCTCCAGGCTGGTCAGGATATGCGCTTGCAATCCTTCCCGCGTGAGGTCTTCGGGTGCTTCGCCATACGCCACAGCCTGATCGAGTAGTTCCCATACGCCGAGATCGCCATGGCACAGGCAATGATTCCAGCCCAGTCCTCGCCTGGCGCTGACACTGGCTGCGCGCCGCAAGAGTGGACGCGTGCGCGGATGCATCAGCATCGGATCCAGGTCGATGTGTGCCAGACCGATGCCAGTCGACCCATGGCACCACATGGTCGCCGAGCGCGAACCGCCCAGATTGCGCAGATCCAGCCATGCGTCCTCTTCGCTATCGAAGGCGGCATCTTCAAAGTTGAAAGCCGCCTGCGCCATCTGCTCGAAACGCTGCTCGCCGGTCGCTCGCGCAAGCTTCGACAACGCCCAGCCCACACCTGTCACGCCATGCACAAAACCACCCAGACCTTGTGGCCACATGTGCGGGTGAACCCAGTACGCACGATCACCGTCGCGCTGCGCCAGTTCGCACAATTGATCGCCCAAGGTCACTGCCATATCCAGATAGCGCGCGCCGCCAGTATGCGTGGCGAGCAGCAGCAATACGGGAATGAGGCCGGCGCGGCCCGTAAGGATGTCATGGGTTTCGTCTGCGGCAACCGCTTCGGGTATGCCATCGGCAAGCGCCATCGCGCGCTGCAATCCATCCGCGGCATGACTGCCCCACGCTGAGAGCATCAGCAGCGTCCAGATCTGTGCGCCCAGTCCAATATAGGCCCCCGGCGGCGGCGGACGCATTTTGATACCTTCGCTGGAACTCTCAAGCAATTTGGCTTCTACCAATCGCAGGGTGTGTTGAAGGGCGATCGACAATGCGTCAATGCCTGCGACCGCATTGGCGCGTCCGGCATGGGTTTCGCGTTCATAGGCAGCGACAAGCAAGGCAAGGCCGGAGAGTCCGCCGTACAAATCGGCGGCGAGCGGTTGCAAGGCCCAGCCACTCGGCCCGAGTACTGGCGCGATCCATGCGACGGTTCCGTCATCGCTACGGATGGCATTGTCCAATACGCCTTGCATGATGCGTGCAGCTTGTGTGCGCCTGCGCGCATCCAGATCGCCGTAACGCAGCTTCAACGGCAGCAACTGCCCAGGGTGAGAACTCCAGCCATCGTTGAGATAAGCGCTGACCATCGCAGCACGAATCACCTTGCGCTCAAAGCCAAAATCGGATGCGCGCCAGTGCTGCAAAGCCGCGCTGCCAAGATGACCGGCCGTACGCCAAGCGTGACCGCGCGAACCAACCAATTGCCCATCGCGCACCGTCGCCCCGAAAAAAGGAATATCGCCGACCAACAGGTCTTCGATTTCACCTTCGATAACGGCCGGATCCGAGGGAGCGGAGGTCATGTGCACCGCCATCTTGGACAGCAGATCGCGCGCACGCTGGCGCGCCTGCGCCTCATTGTGCAGGGATGCCGGATGCCAAAGCATGCGGGCAATCTCTGTATAGGCCTCGGTGCTGCGGAGCACGACACGGATGCGGCAATCGGCGAATGCCTCCAGTCGCGATGCCAGGTGTCCTGATTCGTCCAATCGCCGCAGCGTTGCCGTCAGTGCGTCGAATGCATCCAGCGCCCTGGGCCAGTACGTCGCCAGCGCGGGTTCCGGACTGGGATGATTTTTGGCGATCGGCACGGGCACCAGCGTCGTACCAAGATGCGCCTCGTCCGTACCCGCTTTGAGAAGGGTGGGTTTGCGCAACATGGGTTGTTGACCAGGCAGCGAACCGATGCCGGAATAATCGACGCCGCGCCACCCCAGTGCCTGCGCGCGGCCTGGCAACAGGCCAATATGAAATACCGTACCGGCGATCAAGTCCGCAGCATGATCCAAGGCCATGCCGAAACCCGATTCCGGCACGCGCACGCGGGGCGTGAACAAGGTTTCGCAATCGATCACGACCGGCATATCGCGATGCGCGATCAGATTTTCAGCATGGATATCGCTGGCACCCAGCAGATGCATGATGGCAAGCCACTGCCCGATGCCTTCGTAAAAGCGGCCAAGTTCCTCATCATCTTGGGCGTATGCATGATCGATGAATTCCGCCCAGCCATAATCGCCGCCGTCGATGACGCGCGGCACGCGAATATGCAAAGGCTGGCCATGATCAGCAGTCAGCTCGGTAATGAACGTTTGCAAGACCGCGTCCACCGTCACCGAGCGCGGCTTGTAGGCCAGGCGACCGCCCTCGCATTCCAGCAGTGCCACCGTAAGACCGCCGCAATGGCTGTCCCCTGCCCCGAAGCTCAAGGCAAGCAGCTCGCCGGCATCGCATCCGCATAACGTTGAGAGCTTTGCGCGATCGGCACTCCATCGCCGCGCCAACTGCAAGGATGCCTCGCATCGATCCGAAATCATGCATTCGATACGCGGCAGCAGCGTGGGGTACGGCTCGGCAAGTTCGTCCCAGAACTCGCGTCGGGAGCTAAGTTCGAGAAATTCGTTCCAACGTTCCACGCTGTCTGCGCCGCCCAGGCGCTCACCGATGCGCGCGGCATTCAACTCGACGAGCAATAGCCGGGTGAGCTTCGCATGCACAACGGACAGCAAGGATTCGCGCGTCTGCTCATGAAGGATGTCGCGCTCGTGCAAAGAAAGCCTCGGAACACGCGCAAGCTGGGTCGCCAGCCTGTCCAATGATGGCGCAAGCAGGCAACCCAGCGATGGCATGAAATTATCCGCAGAGGCGACGGATGCCACTGTCGATCAGCAGCATTCGGCAGTGGCTGAGCCCGTGCAGAGAGAACCACAGTGACCGGAGCAAGCCGTTCCGAGCGTGGCCACGTTGGTGGTGGAAACGATATCGGATTCAGCGAATTGCCCGCTGACGAAAAGCGGCCCTGCCGGGCTGTATTCGTCGGCCTGGTTGCGAAGCTGGTGAATCTTGTCTTGAGCATTAAGCATGACTTTCTCCTTTGCCTTGATAAGAAGGACATTGAAGCCAACACGAGTTGCTCTTGCGCACACAGCAGCTTCATTGCGAAGCCGCGTGCACGGTATAGATCATGCGCTCCTAAGCGGTCAACTGATTTTCATATGCCTTCACGCGGCCTACACATCCCGGATCACGAAACGCAAAAGTGGTGGCTCGGCCTGCTGTCATACAAGCGATGCGCCTACCTGGCGGACGTCGCGCGGATCACCGCGGCAATCAGAGCCATGTCGTCCTCCATGCCAAAATCCGGTGGTCTCGAATAACCAAAACGCACGATGATCAATTTTTGCGAAGGAATGATGTAAATACGCTCCCCAAGAAAGCCGCTGGCGAAAAACCCATCCTTGGGAAAACCTTGCGCGACACGCCATGCGGCAAACCGGCTCGCACCATCGTTGGTCCAGAAGCCCGCACCATACGAGGTCCCGAGCGTGCAACGGCGCGACCAATCGACCCAGCCTTCAGGCAGGATCCGTTGGCCATCCGGCGCCACGCCGTCGTGCAAATACAATTCACCGAAACGCGCATAGGTGCGTGCCGGTGCATAGACATACGATGATCCGAAGAACGCGCCGGAGCCATCGAACTCCATCGTCAATCCGCTCAAATGCATCGGCTCCAGCAATTCGCGTTCCGCGAAACTGCGCATGCCGACGGCCCCGCCGCCAACGACCTGACCCATCAATCGATCGATGATCAAGGTATTGCCGGAGGTGTAATCCCAGTCCGTGCCGACGGGGCGGCGCAATGGAAATTTCGCCGCATAGGCAGCCATGTCGTTATGCAGATATTCCATGCGAGCCACGGGGCTGAAGCCGTTGGCTGCTTCCTCCACGGCAAGCCCGCTACGCATACGCAACAGGTCCTCGATGGTGATGCGTCGGCGCGGATCATCGGGGCGCTTCCACTCAGGAGCATCGACCGGTTGGTCGACACGCAGACGTCCTTGTCGCACCAAAATACCTAACAAGGCGTTGGTGAAAGACTTGGCAACGGAATAACTCAACAGTGGCGTGTCAACGCCAAACCCGGGTGCATAACGTTCTGCGATGACGTGATCATCTTTCACCACCACCACGGCTTTCACATCTTTGATCGGCTGTCCAGGGTGCTCATCGAACACGCGATCCAGCGCCGCACGAATAACCGGATCATGGGTCGTTACCACCTCATGCACCGGCGCAAATCCATCCGCGGTCGGTGCAGGCAGCAAGGGCCTTGGTGATGGCGCTGGCGACGTATCGGCAAAGACCAGGCGGCAACCGTAGCCGGGCGTGAAGTCCGCGCGAGCGTGGAAGATACGCGCAAATGTCGTGCGTACACTGCCATGCGCACGATCGACCTGATAACGCACCCAACCTTCAAATGGACGGCCGATGATCGGCTCCACCAATTCCTTCAAGGTCGCTTGCGGATCCAGGCCGGCGACGAATACCGCCGAGCAGAGATTATGGGCCGCCATTCCCGCGGCAACACGCGCAGCACGATCCGGTCGATAGATCACCCATGTCGAGATCAATGCAACCGCTATGGTTGCCCCCACCCAAATACCTATTCGCTTTGCCATGATGGTGCGCTTCCCGTTGAACGAACCGGCTGCGAGCATGCATGCGCAAGCCGCTCAATGGATGGCTAACTGGGACGAATACCCCTGAGGCGGGGACAAAGCGTCGCACCTCGAGTGATGATGCTTGCCCATTCCTCCTGAATCCGTATATCGCGTGATACGCTTGTGCACTGAGCATATTCATGAGATGGAATCTGGCGGTGCAACGAAGGGGTGTTCCAAGTCAATGGGTAGCTTGGCTGGGAATACTGGCCATGACGCTTATTGTCGTGATGCCGGTTTTGTCCCGTGTCATGCCCATGACGGGCGCCATGCCCGGGATGGATGCTTTCTGTGTTCATCACACCTTGGCGCGCACCAAGCACCCTTCTCCGTCGCCCACGCCCGAAGACCCCACCGCGCGTTGCGGATATTGCCTCTTGCTGCATCACACGCCGCCATTGGCAACAGACGAGGTGATTCACTTCGTGCCTGCGCTATTGGACATAGCCGAGCCGCTTGTTTTTCGCCCACAAAGCAAACATGCGTTGCCGTGGTTAAGCGCCGATCCTCGCGGACCGCCTGCGGTCGTCTAAATCGTCATTTCTCCTTTAGAAACTGACGAAAAACCGCAGCGTGCAGGCGAACGTCGCGCGACGACGGCGTATGGGAATTGTCGTTTACGCAGCCGTCTCTGCGACTTGCGAGCACCGCCGGCGCACGGGCGCCTGGACGTCCCGTGCGATATCACTACGCATTTCATCGTCATGACTGACGCATGGTGATGACAAACACATATGGATATTCATTCATGTCTTTCATGAGTTCGATATTTGTCTCAACCCAGCGGAACCGTTTCGGCGCCAAAACGTTTGTTGCTGTTGCGGGCTTACTAGCTGTCGCTTTGCTTCCTCGCCTTGCGCGCGCTTGTGCCACGTGTGGCTGCACGCTCAGCACAGACGCTGCAACCGGCTATTCGACCGCTTCGGGCTGGCGCATCAATATCGATTACACCTATATCGACCAGAACGAGTTGCGGCACGGCGGCAGCAAGGCAAGTCCGGAACAGGTGGTTAATCGGCCTTCGGATCCGTCACTCGACGGTGGTGAAATCGAAAAGAACACCACCAACCGCTACATCAATCTGTCGGCCGCTTACCGATTCAATGCGGCCTGGGGCGTCACCTTCATTGTTCCTTACGTATCGCGCGATCACACCACGTACGGCACACAGCCGCAGCCTTATGTGCCCTCGGAAACGGCGCCGGATCAGGTGAGCAACGCTCACGTCAGTGGTCTCGGCGATGTCAAAATCCTGGCCAACTACCAGGGCTTTTTGCCAACGCATAACCTCGGCGTGCAATTTGGCGTGAAATTACCCACTGGGAATGACGGCGGGCAGGCAGAGAACGGCGACTTAGTAGGCCATCCCGTCACGTTCCGCACGGGGCCGGGACTAGGTCAATCTCTCGACACGGACATGCAAGCCGGCACAGGCAGTACGGATCTCATCCTGGGCGGGTACTACTATCAGCCGGTGAGCCAGAATTTCGATGCGTTCGCCAATGCGCAATTTCAGGCAGCGGTGAAGGAAAATCTCGATCAGCCGGGTGCCGATTATCGGCCGGGCAATCTCACATCCATCAGCGTAGGTCTACGTTACGAAGCACATGCCAACTGGGTACCCCAACTGCAGATCAACTGGTTTCACAAGCTGGCCGATCAGGGCTTTCTGGCAGACAGGCCGGATACGGAAGGTACAGTCGCTTATCTGAGTCCGGGCATCAGCGCCAGCCTCACCCGTACCTTGCAAATGTATGCCTTCGTACAGATCCCGATTTACAGCCGCCTGCAGGGCTATCAGCTATTTCCCGGATGGACCGGTACCATTGGTATCAGCATGAAACTTTGAACCGGATGCCACGTACGACATGTATCCGTAGAGATCCGATGAACTCATTTTTTCTCAAGCGCATGCTTCGAAGCCTCGCACTGTCTTTGCAACAGGTCTTTGTTATCGCAATGCTCTGTCTTGCGACCGGACGCGCATTCGCTAATGACCTGGTTGTTGGCCAGCCTGCTCCGCCGATCACGCTGAACACACTCGACGGTAAACAGATCGATTTACGCAGCCTCCACGGCAAGGTGGTGATTCTGACGTTCTGGGCCACATGGTGCGGTCCATGCCGGAAAGAGCTCCCGCTGCTCTCGCGCTACGCCAACGAACACGCCAAGCAAGGGCTAGTGGTGCTCGGTTTCAGTCTCGACACGCCTGACGATCTGAACAAGGTACGTGATGTGGCCGGCACGCTGAGCTTCCCGGTCGGACTGCTTGGCGACCCGCACGTCCCTGGCTATGGACGCATTTGGCATCTTCCGGTGAGCTTCACTATCGACCGTGACGGCAAGCTCATTGACAACGGTTGGAAGGATAGGCAGCCGGCGTGGACAGCGCAGCGGCTTGAGCAAGTCGTGACGCCGCTGTTGACCCGCATGCCGCGTTAGCGAAGGGTCACGTTTTTTCCGGCACGGTTTTGACCGGCCTGAGCAGGCGTCAAGTGTGCACTGCACAGGCAGCTCTCATGCATCGTGCTGCCTGTTCTTCCGCCTGTTCCAGCGGCACTTGATGACCCATGCAGAGCCCACCACCATCCAGCCCGCATAGAGCAGCATCAGACCGACGTTCAATACACGCGAACGCGTGGCAATTCCCCAACCAAGCGTCAGGCACACCGCGATGAATATCGCCAGGCCGGTCATGCTGAATGACGTTCTCGATGGGGTTGGGGAATCCACGGCATTGTCCGGTATGTCGCCAGCGCGTGATGCGCACCTTACTCCTGTGCGCAGAATTTAATAGCCGCACTGGATTGGTTCACCCAACCAAGCTATCGCGCTCCGGGCGCCGTTACGTCCCGATCGATCATCGCGCCGGCCAATGCCACGCAGGCGCATCCAACAGACCTTGTCCAGCGATCCTGGTCTGGCTCAACTCTTTTTCGAGATGCACGACATGGCAATCACGAACATGCTTCAACGCATCGATCAAGGCGCCGGCATGCGAGATGACCCATACCTGGCTGCGTTGCGACGCGTGCGTAATCAGTCGCGCGAGTGCGGGCAGAAGGTCGGGATGCAGGCTTGTCTCCGGCTCGTTCAACACCATCAACGGCGGCGGACGCGGGGTGTGCAAGGCCGCTATCCAGAGCAGATAGCGCAAAGTGCCGTCGGATAGCTCTGCTGACGACAGTGGCCTCAGCAAGCCGGTCTGCTGAAAAAGAAGACCGAAACGACCGTCATCGCTCATGATCTGCACATCGGCACCGGGAAAAGCATCGTGCACCGCCTCATCCAGTGCCTGCACATCGCCGATTTCGCGAATGGTTTGCCACGCCGCCGCGAGATCGTGTCCGTCATGGCTCAAGACCGGCGTGCGCGTACCGACTTGTATGCGTCGCGCCGGTGCATCACTGTCGCATCGAAAGTGATCGTAGAAACGCCACCCGCGAATAGACTCCCGCAGCGCCATCACTTCCGAAGCACGTTCGGGATCGGCCAACTGCGTGAAGATGCTCTCGAAGTGATTCAGGTGCTCAGCCACCACACGCCATTGGCGTTTTTCCCTGACGCGCACCATCGAGCCACGCCGCTCCACCAAGGTGCTTGGCAGACGGTACAGGGGACCGGCCCAGATGACTTCGCTCTTGATTTCCGGGTCGTAGGAAAAAACCGAACGGCTCGGCGTGGGATATCCCAGATCGATCGCATAACCGAAGTCTTCTTTGGCAAAACCGAGCTTCAACGCATACGGCTCACGGCGAGGACCACCCTGAATCGGCACTTCGCCTTGTTGCATGCGACGCGAAAGGGTTTCGGGACCGGCCCACACGACGGAATTCAAACCACCTTCGCGCGCCAATGCACCCACCACGTTGCCGCTTGCCGTTTCGGCCAGCAGTCGAAGCGCGCGATAAAGATTGGATTTACCGCTTCCATTGGCGCCGGTGATCAAGGTCAACCGCCCCAGCGGCAATACCAGCGAGCGAAGCGAACGATAGTTGGTGACGGCAAGCGTGCTCAGCATGGGGATGCGCCAGGAAATGGTGAGCCAAACCTAGCGGCATCGGCTCTCAGGTGACGAGACGCCTTTTCTCCGCAGAATCATTACACCGGCAAGGCGGTGGTCCGCTTCACAGTGCGTAGCGCCAAGGTCGATTGCACCCTCACCACGCCGGGCAACTGAGTAAGTATTTCCGTGTGAATGCGCTCGAAGTCGGCCGAGTCGGCATACGTCACGCGCACCATGTAATCGGCTGCGCCGGCAAGCAGGCAGCATTCGGTCACCTCCGGATGTTTCTGGATAGCTTCTTCAAATGCATCGAGCGCTGCACGACCTTGCTGGTCGAGCGTCACCAGCACGAAGGCGGTGCCGGACAAGCCCGCGGCCTTTTCATCCAGCAACATCACATAGCGCGAAATCAGCCCGCGCTCTTCCAGCAGCTTCACCCGCCGCAAGCAGGCGGAGGGGGATAAATTGATGCGCAGGGCAAGTTCCGCATTGGCCAGGCGCCCGTCTTCCTGAAGCAGCCGGAGGATGGCGCGGTCGCGGTCGTCCAAGGGTGGAAAATTATTCGTCATAAATTCTACGTTGAGCCACATCTTTCGCATTGAATGCGAAAAAATGACCGCAGCACCGCCTTAATCAGCGAGAAATTGCGCAATGTCTCGATCATACTGCGCCCCGCGCTGAGTCAGGAAGGCCGGCGCGCCAAACCTTCCCCTCTCAAGCGAGAAATCGAGTCATGCGCATCGGTGTACCGAAAGAAATCAAGAACCATGAATATCGCGTGGGCCTGGTCCCCTCTTCCGTGCAGGAACTGGTGCACCACGGCCATCAGGTGATGGTGCAGAAGGACGCCGGCCTGGGCGCAGGCCTCACCGATGCCGACTACGTCGCCGCCGGCGCAAGCATTGTAGAAAGCGCCGACCAGATCTTTGCCGAAGCGGACATGATCGTGAAGGTCAAGGAACCGCTGGCGGTGGAGCGGAAGAAGCTGCGCCAAGGCCAGATTCTGTTTACCTACCTGCACCTGGCGCCCGATGCGGAACAGACCCATGACCTGATCGCCTCTGGTGCGATCTGCATTGCTTATGAAACCGTTACTGCCGCCAACGGTTCGCTGCCGCTGCTGACGCCGATGTCCGAAGTGGCCGGCCGCCTCGCGCCGCAGGTCGGTGCACATTCGCTGGAAAAAGCACAAGGCGGACGCGGCGTGCTGCTCGGCGGTGTACCCGGTGTACCGGCAGCCGAAGTCGTGATCCTGGGCGGTGGCGTGTCCGGCACGCATGCCGCCACCATTGCCGTAGGCATGGGCGCGAAGGTGACCGTGGTGGATCGCTCGGCGGAAGCGCTGAAGCGCCTTGCCACCCAGTTCGGCACCTCGATTTCCACCGTCTTCTCCACCCGCTCGGCGATCGAGGAACTGGTGCGCCGCGCCGACCTGCTGATCGGCACCGTGCTGGTGCCGGGCGCCGCGGCACCGAAGCTGGTGACGCATGACATGGTGCGCAGCATGAAGCCGGGCTCGGTGATCGTCGACGTGGCCATCGACCAAGGCGGCTGCGTGGAAACCTCGCATGCCACCACGCATTCCGATCCCACCTACGTGGTGGATGGCGTCGTGCACTACTGCGTCGCCAACATGCCTGGCGCCGTGGCCCGCACCTCGACCTTCGCACTCAACAACGTAACCCTGCCGTTTGCCTTGTCGCTCGCCAACAATGGCTGGAAGAAGGCATTGGCCCAGGACGTCCATTTGCGCAACGGCCTGAACGTCATCGACGGCAAGGTGGTGTGCGAGCCGGTCGCCCTGGCGCACAACCTGCCGTATGTGAAGGCCGAAACCGCGATCGGCATGTAAGCACACAGGCTGTCGGCAAACAGCCATCCTGCCGCGTGCAGGATGGCTGTTTATTCGAAATAGATATCTTCTTCAAGCAACACAGGCAAATGCGCAGGCATAGCTGCCCATGTCGCAGCCACGCTTCTATCGCCGAGGCAACGATCTGGCGGTTATCGTCAGTGATCTCGCACTGATGATTACGCAGAAAGTCCGTGATGACGCCCTGGATTTCCCACGGCATGCGCGCGAATGGCGCTGCCGCCGTCCGCAGATGCACGCGTCGAATCCGTTTGCGAGCCTGGTGCGCCACGCTGTTCGACCTGTTCCCTTATCAAGCACAAGGTCCGCATAAAGCGGGCCACGATCAATCCAGCATTACCCATGCGGTGTACCACGCCACCGGCGTGCGCGTTCGCGAGCTTCCGGTGCATGTTGAAGATTTGCTGCTGTCTAACATGGCGTGAAGAAATTCATTCAAGGCACACATGAAATCGACGCGCCCCTTCCCAGCCGGGAAAACATCCTGAGCACAGGCCATTGAACTTCGGGCAGGTACCTATAGCCGTATCACGAATCCAGGTGGCAGGTTTTCCAGATAACGCTTGGTCCATGTGATGCGTGCGCCGTCGTCCATCAGCAAGCGGTATTCGCCTTCCGGCCACGCCTGCATGTCCCGGATCGCTTCCAACCGCACCAACGTCGAACGATTCACACGTGCGAATCGCATCGGGTTCAATCGCGCCAGCATATTTTCCAAGGTACCGCGCAAGCGATGGGGGCAACCGTCGACATAGATGTCGAGGTAGTTGCGGTTCGATTCGACACGACTGACCTGTTCCGTGCGAATCAGGCGGGCGGTGTCGCCGAGGGAAACCAGCACATGTTCGATGTAATGCATCGGTGCCGGAAGCGCATTCAGCAAGCCGTCGAGGCGCTTGCCCATGTCTGGCCGGGGTATAAGGCGTTCGCGCAAACGCTGCAGCAACCGATCGAAACGTTCCGGGCTCACCGGCTTCAGCAGATAATCGAAAGCATGCACGTCGAATGCCTGCAACGCGCGGTCGTCGTGCGCCGTGACGAAGATGATTTCCGCAGGCAGCGGATCGCCTAATGCCTGCAAGACGGCAAAGCCATCCATATCCGGCATGGTGATATCAAGGAACACCACATCCGGCCGCGCGCTCCCGATGAGCGTGACAGCATCGCGGCCATTGCCGGCCTCGCCGACGACGGACACATCCTCGGCCATGGCCAGATAGCGCTTCAGCTTGTCCCGCGCTGGCGCTTCATCATCGACGATCACCGCGCGCAGGCTCATGACGACACCCCGGCAAGCGGTAGCCATAACAGCACCTGTGCGCCGCCCTCTTCCATGCATTGCAAGCGCAAACCGGCCGCCGCGCCATAAAGATGCTGCAGACGGCTCTCGGTGTTGCTCAGGCCGATGCCGTGTCCCTGATGCGGGCGGGCTTCCTGCTTCGAACCCCTGTTGCGAATACAAAATTGAAGCGTGTCGCCTTCGCGCGAAGCGTTCAGCTCTACCTGCCTGGGCATGGCATCGCCCGTATGCTCGATGGCGTTTTCGACCACGGGCTGAAGGATCAGGAAGGGCACCCTGGCCTGATCGAGCGATGGATCGGCTTGGATGTCTATCGCCAGCCGATCACCGAAACGGGCCTGCTGGATGCTGAGATAAAGGCGTAGCAGCCGCCACTCTTCTTGCAAGCTATGCTCTTGCTCCGTCGTGCTTAGCGTGATCCGCAGCAACTCGCCGATACGCGCCAGCATTTCATCCGCCACCCGCGGCTGTTCGTACATGATGGATGACACGGCATTGAGCGCATTGAACAGAAAGTGGGGGTTGAGCTGCAGCCGCAAAGCATCCAGCCGCGCCTCCGACAACGCCGTTTCCAGTTGTGCCGCGCGCAGCTCACGCTTGCGCGCCACGCGATAGCGATCCACCAGCCATAGCACCAGGGCGACCAGCAAGTAGTAGAAAACGTCGCTGGGAAATTCCATGACGTAACGCCATGACATCACGCCGTAGTCATAATCGCCGTAGCCGAACAGGTGGAACAGTACGATGCGCGAGCCCCACATCAGGCTGGTATGCAGCAAGGACAGGGCCATCAACACCAAGGCATGGCAACCATAGCGCGCCCACCGCCCCGGTATCTGGCGAAGACGTCGCAGCAAGGCAATCAACAGGGGCAATAACACGCCGAAGCTGAAGCTGCCGGTCATCTCCTCGATCAATTTGGGCACCAAGGAAACCGGCACGCGATCGGCAACGTCGTTGAAATAACGGTGCAAGGCATTGAGGCATCCGATCAATACGAGCACGCCGAACCAGGCCGAAAGCCAGAACCCGGCCGATGGCGTTTCGCGTACATCCTGGGAGGTCATCTTTGGGTACGTCGGCATGGGGCATTCCTCGGGGCTTGCCTGCGCCCGCCAGTGGGTCAGCGTTGCATCCGGCGGCCGGCCTACCGCAGCGTTGGCAAAGGCATGGTAAGGCAAGCCTGGGTCATCCCATGCTGGGTCACCCCATGCATTCATGCCAATTGACGGGCTGGCTTCACTGCAGAAAGATGGCACAGCTATTCGCGAGATCCATGCATGCTGCGCATTCTTCCCGGCAACCTGGATGACCCACGCGTCATCGACCTCCTGCTTCTGCACATCACTACCGCCCGAGCGCAGACCGCACGAGGCAGCGCGCACGCGCTGGATGTCACGGCACTTCGAGGGCCGGACATTCATGTCTGGACCGCGTGGGAGGGCGAGGAACTGCTCGCCATCGGTGCATTGCGCCGGCTTTCGACAGAACTTGGCGAAGTGAAATCCATGCACACCGCCTCGGAGGCGCGCCGCCGAGGCGCTGGCAGTGTCATGCTGCGCCACATCGTCGATAGCGCGCGCGCCATGAATCTCTCGCGTCTCGCGCTTGAAACGGGTTCGTGGGATTACTTCATTCCGGCTCGTGCTTTTTACAGGCGGCACGGGTTTATGGAATGCGCGCCGTTCGGCACGTATGTCGCCGATCCGAACAGC
Source organism: Dyella sp. SYSU CM1112 (assembly GCF_058216415.1). NCBI lineage: Bacteria > Pseudomonadati > Pseudomonadota > Gammaproteobacteria > Lysobacterales > Rhodanobacteraceae > Dyella > Dyella sp. SYSU CM1112. The sequence goes on from NZ_JBZEGI010000016.1 coordinate 73,155, forward strand.
GTGTTCATGTCACTGGATTTGAAGCCGGGATAAATCACCGGCCTGTTCAAGGGGCAGCGATCGACTTGGGTGGGTAGCGGATGGCAAATCCGGTGCATCACAAGCCGATTTAGCACCGCTACCCCGCCTTGGTCTCACGTATGCTTGTGACTTTGCCGACCCGCGTCGACATGTTGCTCGCGGCTGCCGCCACTGCTTCGTGCAGAACTTCCGCCGTGGCTGCGTTCACCGCCCTTGCGGCCGATGTTCGCCATATGGCTCCGGTCCTCGCTCACCGCTTCGCCGCCCTTTTGCCCGATAGCGGACATGTGCTGGCGATTCTGGCTGACCGCCTCGCCACCCTTGCGGCCCGCCTCGCGAGCTTCCTGCGAACTGAATTCGTGCGCGTGTCCGCTCTCATGCGCCGCTCGCCCACCTTGACTTGCGATTTCGCGCTGGCGCGATTCATCCATCCCCGCGAATCCGCGACCACCACGATTATTGCCTGTGCTTGCCATAGTCATGACTCCTGATCGATATCACGCACAGCACACGACATGCCGTGCAAAACGATGATCGCCAGGGTTATCTGTAGCCCGAGTCTGGGCGTAGTGAAAAATCTCTCGACAAACCCCCTACCATCCAAGCGCCTGCCTGTACGTCGGAAGTCGGCGACTTTGAAGCATGAGGCTCGACGAGATGAATCATTGCGTCGATAAAAACTGTCTCGATGAAAAATGGCTTGAGACCCATGTCGATTCAAAGACACTGTAGGCAGCCTTCATAGGGCTGGCGTTGAACTGGTCAAACAATTCTTTTTCTCCGGACGCTGGCCGTGAATGTTCAACAAACCGAAAACGTCGTCGAAAGCCGGCCATTCTTCGCCCAAGGACGGATCAGCATCGAATCTGGACATTTCCTGCTGATAGCGCGAACGCAAGCGTTCCCGTAGCGCCTCTCGGTCGGGATGCGTCTCCAGCAACACGCGCAATACTGCGACAAGTGCCCTCGCGGTACCTGACAGCGCGACCTGGGCCTCGATGCCTTCCATCGACACTCCCTCCCATCACTCAAGCTAAAGCCAAGTTGATAACGTACTGCTCACCAAAGGAAGGTGGCGTCACTCATTCATCAACAGGCTCATCGACAATCGTTGCGTGCAGAGCTGGCCGTGAAACTGGATGCGGGAGACCAGGCCTGCGTACAGGCATTTGCCGCCCGTACGACGTCCCAGGCCGATGGCAATCCCACTACCGGCGCGGACCTGGGCAGACGTTGAGGCTCCCTTCCCGGCAACGATCCCGTCCAAGGATGTGATTGGGTCCAGAAGCTGCGCAACGCGGTGATTCATTTTCCAGCCAGCTACTGCGCCGCCATATCAGTAACCTTGCCGCACTTCACAGGGCGGCCTTGATCGTGCATCCAGAAAACATCGACTCTCCTACACGCGCGCCGCTCCCGGTTGCTCCGTCTCTTGAACCCACGCTTGCCGCGGCCGATATGCCACGGCAGTTCTTGCCGCTGGACCGTCGCGTGCTGGGGATCAGCGTTGTTGCCATGCTGCTGGGTGCGATGGTCGCCGTGGTGGCCAAAGCGTTGACGGCCTTGATCGGTCTTTTCACTAACCTGGCCTTCTACGGTCGGTGGAGCGTCGCTTTCGTCAGTCCTGCCGGTCACCATCTGGGTGCGTGGGTGATCGTGGTGCCGGCGATCGGCGGTCTGATCGTCGGCGTGATGGCGCGCTGGGGGTCGCGTGCGATTCGTGGGCACGGCATTCCCGAAGCCATGGAACAGGTGCTGCTCAATGAAAGCCGTATTCCACCGCGTATCACCTGGCTGAAACCGGTGTCGTCGGCAATCGCTATCGGCACTGGCGGTCCGTTTGGTGCGGAGGGCCCGATTATCGCCACGGGCGGCGCGCTCGGCTCACTCATCGCCCAACTGATGCATGTCACAGCCGATGAACGCAAGACACTGCTCGCATCAGGTGCGGCGGCCGGTATGGCGGCGGTTTTCTCGGCGCCGATTTCAGCCGTGCTGCTGGCGATCGAATTGCTGTTGTTCGAACGCCGCGCACGTTCGCTCATTCCCGTCACACTGGCGGCGACCGCTGGCACCGGCATCCGTTACCTGCTTGAAGGAAACGCGCCGATGTTCCCCATGCCAAACCTCGCCACGCCGACATTGCCCGCATTGGCGGCGTACATAGTGCTGGGCCTGGTCGTAGGCGTAATCAGCGTCGGCATCACACGTCTCACTTATGCCATCGAGGATGGTTTCGAAAAATTGCCCATCCATTGGATGTGGTGGCCCGCACTCGGCGGCATCGTGGTCGGCATCGTCGGCTACTACATGCCGCTGACGCTTGGCGTCGGCTATACCAATATTTCCGCGGTACTTGGCGGACAAATCGGCCTCGGCGCCATGCTCGCCCTCTGCCTGCTGAAACTGCTGTCGTGGTCGGTCGCGCTCGGCAGCGGCACATCCGGCGGCACGCTAGCGCCATTGTTTACCATCGGCGGCGCCATGGGCGGTGTCTTTGGATGGACCATGGCGAGCGCTGCGCCATGGTTGCACGTCGATCCGCATATGGCGGCACTGGTATGCATGGCGGCGATCTTCGCCGGCGCCTCACGCGCCTTCCTCACGTCGGTCGTGTTCGCCTTCGAAACCACACAACAGGTGCATGGGCTACTGCCCTTGCTCGGCGCATGCGCGGCGGCCTATCTGATTTCGGGATTGATGATGCGCAACACGATCATGACGGAAAAGATCGTGCGCCGCGGTGTACGCGTTCCTTCCGATTACGCCGCCGATTATCTGGACCAGGTCTATGTACGCGATGCATGCAGCCGAAACATCGTAAGCCTGCGCACCGAGCAAACCATCGAAGAGGTTCGCCAGTGGCTGGTTTCCGACGGCTCGGCCACGAAGCACCAGGGATTTCCCGTCATCGACCGAAACGGCCAGTTATGTGGCGTGGTGACGCGACGACAGCTTTACGATGCATCGCTGGCCGGCAACGCCAGTGTGCAATCGCTGCTGCAGCGTCCGCCATTGATCGTGCGTGAAGACCATACCTTGCGAGAAGCCGCCGATCACATGGTGGAGCGGGATGTCGGCCGTTTGGTGGTGGTGAGCAAGGAGACGCCGCATCGCATGGTGGGAATCATCACACGCGGGGATCTGTTGGCGGCGCATGCCAGGAGATTACGGGAAGCCCGGCAAGCAGTACGACACCTGGGGCGAAAGCGGCTGGCTTCGCTGGGTATTTCATAGACGGGTGATTCGTATGTCGCTTTGATCGTTGATGATCGAAAGCGACGTAGGCCAAGCATCCCGTGGCTAAAGGTTCCATTGCGCAGCGACCCAAAACTCCAGCGCGTCCCCAGCGCTGAAAAGACCTCATACCAAGGCATCATCCGCCGCTACAAAACCGCCGGTCTGCCGCTGCCACAATCGCGCATACAATCCGCCCCGCGTGATCAACTCTGCGTGCGTACCACTCTCCACCACCTTGCCCTTGTCCATCACCACCAACCGATCCATCCTGGCGATGGTCGAAAGGCGATGGGCGATGGCGATGACCGTTTTGCCTTCCATCAGTATTTCCAGGCTTTCCTGGATAGCGGCTTCCACTTCCGAATCCAATGCAGAGGTCGCTTCGTCGAGCACGAGGATCGGAGCGTCCTTCAATAACACGCGTGCAATGGCGATGCGCTGCCGCTGGCCGCCCGACAGTTTGACGCCGCGCTCGCCGACGTGCGCATCAAGCCCCTGGCGACCTTCGCCGTCGATGAGGTTGGGGATGAATTCGTCCGCGCGCGCCTTACGGATGGCTTCGTGCAATTGCGCTTCGCTCGCATCGGGGCGACCGTAAAGCAGGTTGTCGCGTACGGATCGGTGCAACAGCGAGGTGTCCTGGGTGACGACGCCGATCTGCGAGCGCAGGCTTTCTTGCGTGACCTGCGCGATGTCGGTGCCGTCAATGGTGATGTGGCCTCCTTCGAGGTCGTAGAGACGCAGCATCACATTGACCAGGGTGGATTTGCCGGCGCCGGACGGCCCCACCAAGCCGATCTTTTCGCCGGGACGCACGATCAGGTTCAGGCCGGACATGATGCCGCCCTGTTTGCCGTAATGAAAATGGATGTCTTCGAAGTGCACTTCGCCGGCCACGACTTCCAACGGCATGGCGCCTTCGCGATCTTGCACGGCGCGTGGCTGTGAGATGGTGGTGATGCCGTCCTGCACGGTGCCGATGTTTTCGAAAATGCCGTTGACCACCCACATGATCCAGCCCGACATGTTGTTGATGCGGATCACCAGGCCGGTGGAAAGCGCGATGGCGCCAACAGTGACCTTACCCTCGCTCCATAGCCATACAGCCAGCGCGGACGTGCCGACGATCAGGAAACCGTTGAGCGTGGTGATGCTGGCATCCATCGCCGTGGTCAGGCGCGTCATGTCGCGCAGCTTCTGCGTCTGTTCCTCCATGGCATCGGCCACGTATGCCTCCTCGCGCTGAGTGTGGGCGAAGAGCTTGAGCGTGAGGATGTTGCTATAGCCGTCGACGATGCGCCCCATCAACTTCGAGCGCGCTTCGGAAGCCAGCCACGAACGCTGCCGCGTACGCGGGATGAAGATGTACAAGGTGCCGATGTACGCGAACAGCCACACTACCAGAGGCGCGGCAAGCCAGAAGTCGGCATGGGCAAACATGACGATGGCGCTGCCGGTATAGATGGCCACGTACCAGATGGCGTCGACGATCTGCACCGCTGATTCGCGCAGCGATGCACCGGTCTGCATGATCCGGTTGGCGATACGTCCGGCGTAATCATTCTGAAAGAAGCCCAGGCTTTGCCGGATGACGTAGCGATGGTTCTGCCAGCGGATGCGATTGGTAAGGTTGGGAACGACGGACTGGTTTACCAACAGGTCATGCAATCCGATAAAAAGCGGCCGCAACACCAGCGCCACGCATGCCATCCACAACAGCTCTCGCCCGTGTACGGTGAAAAAGGCCGGGCCCGGCGCACCTTTGGCCATGTCGACGATACGGCCGATAAAGCCGAACAGCGAAACCTCAACCAGCGCCACGCCAAAACCCACCACGATGGCGGCGGCGAAGACCGGCCAGACCTGGCGCAGGTAAAACACATAAAACCGCCCAATGGCTTTCGGCGGCATGCTGTCGACGGGGTCCTTGAAGGCGTCGACCAGGGATTCGAACCAACGGAAGATCATGGCGCGGGGTCCATCAGGCGGGCCACAGGAGACAAGAGTGGGTCACTATACAGGGTTGATGCCACAGCTTTGATCGGAGGGTTTCGACCAGGAGCGCATCGGGTTTTGCCTGAATGCTAACCGCCTGTGAAAAACGAGTCGTCAAAAGAACAATTGACCGTGGATAGCCCCATTCGGATCATGCCCGCCATGCACACCTCCCTACGCCACTTTCTGTCCCTTTCGCTGCTGCTTGGAGCGTTCCTGTCGAGCGCGCCATCGTTGCATGCACAAGACACGCAGGCGCTGTCCGGGCCGGCTTCGGCGAGCTCCGTCCAGGATCCAGCCCAAGCCCTGGCCGATCTGAGCAAGCAGCTGGACAACATCAAGACGACACTGAGCGGCAAGGCCACCAGTGCACCATTGACGGATTTGCGCAGCCAGGCCAGTGACGTACAGCAGCAGGCTGCGCAACTGGTCAGTGCGCTTGGTCCCGAACTCGACAATGTCCAAGGCCGCTTGACCGTGCTCGGTCCTCCACCGACGTCCGGCGCCCCACCCGAAACGGCCGCTATCAGCCAACAACGCCGGCAGTTGGAACGCGACAAGTCCAAGCTCGACAAACAGATCAAGCAAGCCCAACTGCTGAGTGAGGATGCGGCCAAACTCACCACGCAAATTGTCCAGGCGCATAACGAACAATTTCAGGCACAACTCGGTGCGCGCACGTTTTCTCCGCTTGGCATCGGCTTCTGGGCGCAACTGAAGAAATCCGTTCCGGATGACAGCGTGCATGTGCGGCGCGCCAAGATGTTGCTAACGGAAAGTGCAGAGGCTGCGTGGCAAAACGGAAATCGCGAACCCTTGCTGCTTTGCCTGATCGGCGGCCTGTTGCTGATCGTGCCCGGCCGCTGGTTGCTGGAGCGCCTGGGGCTGGCGGTAGCCAGCCGCTATATGCCCGACGGCCACCTGCGCCGCAGTGCACTCGCGGTGATCTTCACGCTTACGGTAACGCTGTCGATCGGCATCGCCGCATGGCTGGTTTATCTCGGTTTCAATTGGAACGACACACTGGACGACGAGGTCGACGCCTTCGCGCAATCGATCGTGCGCATGGTGTTTTTTTCCGCCTTCATTGCCGGGATAGGACGCGCACTGCTTTCGGTGAAGCATCCCTCGTGGCGCCTGCCGGTGCTGGCAAAATCCACTGCGCTTCGCCTGCGCTGGTTCCCATGGCTGCTCGGTGGCGCGTTCCTGGCGCTCGGTGTGATCGAACGATTGAATAATCTCGCCGGAGCAAGCCTGCCGGCAACGGTGTGCACGCGTACCTTCCTGGCGTTATTGATCACGGGACTGATCGGCAATGCGCTGCTGCGCGCCAATCGCGCCCGGAAAAAAGGCCAGCCATCGGGCGAGAAATCGGCCAAGCATGCGCTGTGGGTGGGCGTACTGATTGGACTGGCTGCGATCGGCGTGGTCATAACATGGCTGGCCGTGTTGATGGGCTATGTGGCGCTCGGCTTTTTCATCTCGTGGCAGATGCTGTGGATCGGCATGATCATCGCGTCGTATTACATGCTGTCGCATCTGCAACACGACCTGTTCGAAACGCTGCTCTCTCCGCAAGGTCGCTCTGGACAGCGATTGCAGTCGCTGTTTAACGTCGCACCGACCACGCTGGAGCAGGCTTTCGTGTTGTTCTCCGCGGTGGGACGCGTGCTGCTGTTGCTGGTGGCGGTGGGCACCTTGCTGGTGCCGTTCGGCGGTGGTCCGCACGAGTTGTTCTCGCACATCGGCAAGGTCTTTGGCGGCCTGAGCGTAGGCCAGCTCACCATCAAGCCGGGCGCGATCTTCAACGCACTGCTGGTGTTTGCCTTGGGCATGCTGGTCGTGCGGATCGTCAAGCGCTGGCTCGCCGAGCAATTGTTGCCGAAGACGACGCTTGATCTGGGCATGCAGAATTCCATCGTTACGCTGTCCAATTACGTCGCGGTGGTGATCGTGGTGGCGCTGGCGCTGCGAACCGCTGACGTAAGCCTGGAAAGCCTGACCTGGATCGCCAGCGCGCTGTCGGTGGGCATCGGCTTTGGCTTGCAGGCGATCGTGTCGAATTTTATTTCGGGCCTGATTTTGCTGGCGGAGCAACCGGTGAAAGTGGGCGACTGGGTGAGCATGCCCGGGGTGGAAGGCGATATCCGCCGGATCAATGTGCGCGCCACCGAAATCCAGTTGAGCGACCGCTCCACCATGATCGTGCCGAACTCGCAGTTCATCACCCAGAACCTGCGCAATGTCACGCACGGCAATTCGCTGGGGCGCGTCAAGATAACCTTGCCGATGCCGCTCGACACCGATGCGGCGAAGGTGCGCGAGATCATGCTGGAGGCACTCAACGCGAACGAGGCCACCCTCGATAATCCGGCGCCTTACGTGCGGCTGGATGACGTGACCAGCTCGGCGATGAGCTTCAGCGGCATCGCGTACGTGCATAGCCCGCGTGATGCCTCCACCGTGAAAAGCGAGCTGTTGTTCGACATCCTCGGGCGATTTGCAAAGGCTCAATTACCCTTGTCGACACCGCAGAGCATGATCGTGCGCAATCTCGGCCCGCTGGGAGAGGACAGCCCCGCCGCACCAGGGCAATAGCCCGCCAGCGCGAACGGCATCGCGTGCGCCGTCTCTGGAAATCAGGGTAATTTACAAGACACACACCGTACCTCGAACTACGCTTTGTGCGAACTTCCATCGGACGCGATCGTCATGAACAGGCTCATTCACGGCAGTACCATCATCCCCTGTCTGCGGTATCGCGATGCCCATGCCGCCATCGAATGGCTATGCAAGGCTTTTGGCTTCGAAAAGCAGGCTGTGTACGAAGATGCGCAAGGACGTGTCATGCACGCCCAGCTGGTCTTCGGCGCGGGGATGGTGATGCTCAGCGATGTCCAGCCAGATGGCTTCGGCAAGCACATGGCGCAACCGGATGAGATCCAGGGCCGCGAAACGCAATGCGTTGCTGTCACGGTGACCGATTGCAAGGCGCACTATGAGCGTGCCAAAGCAGCAGGCGCGGAAATCATCGATGACTATGCCGAGAAAGATTACGGTGGCGCCGGATACGGCTGCCGCGATCCTCAAGGTCACTTATGGTGGTTCGGCAGTTACGATCCGTGGCAGGCTACAGAACAGAAATGAATTAGTCATAGACCTTGCGTCTACCGGCTGCCCTGTGTCGATCATTATTCCCTGATGCGATGGCTTTCAGGTTGGCTTGACCTTGATCCACCGTAGCCCACATGGGCCGGAAAACGTCTGTCTTATTGCAGCCCATGCCGCATATATTCGATGAAGGCGCGGAGTGAAGCAGACACATGCCTGTTGTTCGAATAGTAAAGATAGGGACTCCCGATACACGGGCACCAATCCGTGAGCAGACACGTCAACGAGCCCGCGCTTATCTCTTCTCTGACGAAATCCTCGAACACATAGGCGAGCCCTGCCCCGCGTTTCACCGCTTCGAGCTGCACCGAAGGATCGTTAAAGGTCAATGGCCCGTCGGGTTCGATTCGAACTTGCGTATCTCCGTCGCCCAATTCCCATGTATAAATCATCCCGTTGGGAAATCGGGTTCTAGTCAAATCGTGATCCGCAAGGTCTTCAATGGTCCTTGGCACGCCGCGTTTCTGTAGATATTGAGGGGCACCCACGATAGCCATGCGGATCGATCCGCCGATGGGAACCGCGACCATATCCTGCGCAAGGTTGTCACCAAACCGCACGCCAGCATCAAAATTTTCGGCAACGATATCCACCAGTGCATCGTCCGCCGACAGCTCTATGTTTACCTCGGGATTCAATGTGAGAAACCCTGGAATTTTTGGGGCGATCAGAAAAACTGCGATGGGTTTAGGAGCGGTAATGCGCAGTTGTCCAGCGGGCCTTTCTCGAAAGCCATTCAGACTTTCGACTGCCTGGGCGATATTTTCGAAAGCGGGTGCCAGGGTGGCAAGCAGAACCTCACCGGCCCGGGTGGGCATGACACTCCGGGTTGTGCGATTGAGGAGCCGTACACCAAGTCTCTCCTCCAACCTTCGAACGGTCTGGCTTAATAACGAGGACGAAACATTCCGCTCCACCGCGGCCAGCCTAAAGCTTCGATGCCGTGCGACGGCAGCGAATGCCTCAAGTTCAACAAGTGGTATCGGCCCCATTCTTTAATCACGCTAACGACGATATTTAGCTTCGACACACTTATCAAACATACACTCCCGCGCGATATTTGTTACCAGATATCTGTGGAGCGCATTGATGAACGAACAAACTGTCGCACTCGTTACCGGTGCCAACAAAGGTATCGGCAAGGAAATTGCCCGAGGTCTTGCACGCAAAGGAATTATTGTTCTCATCGGCTCCCGTGACAAGAATCGAGGCGATGAGGCCGCCCATGCATTGGCTGATGACGGTATCGTCAAGGCTTTGCAGTTGGACGTAACGGACGAGAATTCGATAGACAGCGCCGTTACCCATGTCGAACAGATTTACGGAAAACTGGACATCCTGGTTAACAATGCCGGAGTAGCGGCAACACGCGATCCACCTAGTTTGGTGACTGCAGCAGCCATGCGTACGGCCTATGAAACAAATGTTTTCGGCGTTGTGGCAGTCATCCACGCATTCTTGCCTCTCATCAAAAGAAGCATGGCTGGCCGCATCGTAAATGTATCGAGTCTTCGGGGTTCGCTCGGCGATGAGGGGGCTTTCGTAGGCCAGCCTTCAATGCCGTACTCGACTTCAAAAACAGCACTCAATGCGCTTACCGTCCACTACTCGCGCGAGCTAAAGCTCCTGGGGATCAAGGTCAATGCGGCGGCGCCTGGCCATGTGGCGACCGACTTCAATGGATTCAGAGGCACGCGTACCCCTAGTGAGGGAGCCGCCATTGCCATTCGTTTGGCCACGCTTCCCGACGACGGCCCCACAGGCGGCTTTTTTGACGATAACGGTTCCATCGCTTGGTAAATAGCAGGACCAGAGAGGAGTTGACCGCCATGCCATTTGCCGCATCAGAGCTTGGCGCAAACAAAAAAGGCGCCAGGCCTACGCCCGGCGCCTTCCGGATTTCACAGCGATCCATCCCAACAAGAACACTTGTCCAGGCCGTATAGGGGCCTTTACAACGGGCACACATCTCTAAATGGACTCAACGTCCAGGGACGCTGATACGCTTTTCCTGCGCTTGCGCCAAGTAACGCTATTGGCATTTCTCGTTCTTGGCCGCGTGATAACCGGCCGCCTGGGCATCCGCTGCGCTCATGTATTTGCCTGCCTTGGTTTTGCCGTACCACTTGCTGCCCTGGCAGTGATAGACCTTGGTCTTGGATCCCGTATTGACCCATACCTGGCCCGCGCCGCCGCCTGCGGCAGGCATTGCTTTGGATGCTTGCGCCGACTTGGACGATGGCTCTGAGGCAGCCTTGGTGCCCGCACTGCTGGCCGACTTGTCTACCCCTTTGTGACCACGGCAAGCACCTTTCATGCTCTTTACCGTGACCGACGTTCCGTCTTTGCACTGCACGGTCATGCCGGTTGCCGGTGCAGAACTCTCCTGCGCGTAGATGCCCGGAGCCGCCATCAGCGCGGCTGCCAGTACTGCGATCAAACCGAACGATTTCATCGTGATTCCCTCCAGCTTGAAATGCCCCTACAGGAAGCGCGCCGTCCATGATGAACGGGGTTCCCGATGTGCCGCCCCTAGACCAGAGACGACACCCCCAAGCGCCATTCACCCACAGCGCCTGCAGCGGTCACTATGCCTGAAAACCGGCCGCCCAACATGGCAGCCGGTAGCATCCAAGGAAGGTCTACGGTGCCTGGTTCACACCCGGTTTCAGTTTGGCGTTCGGCCGGGCCACCGCGTACATGGACCAACTGATCTGCTTGAGCAGGCCATAACGATCTTTGCCGACGGTATACAAATCGAAGTGCGTACGGCCAGGAAAGAAACGGATATCGCTGTGGGCACCGAGGCCATCCAGCACTGCCTTGAGGCGATGCGCGGCGCCGTCCAGATAGAAGGTATCAGCCGTGCCCACGTAGAGATGGATCTTGCCGTCCAGATCAGGCTTCAAGGCCGGCCAATTCGTCTGCAGGCGATGCGCAATGTCGTAGTGGGCACCCCAATAAGCCACGACACTGGGGTCCACATCTCCGGTGTCGCGATTGAACATCGGTTCCGGCCGGCCATCTTTGCCGCGCGGGGAAAACACCCATTCGAACGAGGCCATCTGGCCGCCGTAAGGACCCAGCACGCGTTCCATCTTTGCGAACTGCTCGAAGGTGCCGAGCACTTTTCCTTTATCGCGCACCAGCGGCCACGGCGTGCCGTCAGGCTTGTGATAGACGTTGGCATGCGGTGCGTAAAGATCCGGACCGGTGAAGTCGTGGAAATCGCTGGGATCCGGCGAGGTCGACCAGGTACCGCCGAATATCTTTGGGTAGCGCGTCTGCAACCACAACGTCGCCCAGCCACCGGACGAATGTCCGTTGAGGAAGCGGCCATTCACATCAGCATCCATGTGATAGTGCGCTTCAAGGTAAGGAATCAGTTCCGTGGTCAATGCCTGCCCCCAGGGGCCGTTGTTTACCGAGTCGGCGAACTCATGCGTTCCGGTCGCACTGGATTCGTCGAGGAACACCCAGATCATCGGCGGCATCTGGCCGCTTGCCATGCCTGCTTCGACATACGCCATAGGACGCAGGAAGCGATTGTTATTGCCCGTGAAGCCGTGCGTGAAATACACCGTGGGATAGCGTGTGCTGGACGAAGGATCGTAGCCGGGCGGCAATAGCACGCGGCCAAGCATATGGATCGGACGTCCCCAGAACGCTGACAGCACCGGACTCACGAAGTCGATCAACTGCGAATGTGCATGCGCTTCCGCCGCGGCGTTACGAAGGGTAGCCGGCGCCGATGCCGGCACCGCCCACGGATCGACGGCCGGCACGACTTTATCCAGCGTCAAGGTCGGAACATCGCTGGCCGGCAAATGCACGGTCGATACGCTGCTCTCGATATCGCCAGCGTCGCGGTCCAGGTAGTTGTAGTTGTGATGGACGTCCAGCACCGCCTGCACCACATAATCGCCGGGCGGCAGTTTCGACCATGCATCGGGATAAGCGATAGCGTCCGTATCGATATCGATGGTCTGGCCTGGGGCGAGCCGGTCGATTTCCTCAGCGGCAATCGCCGTGTCAGTGGGGTGAAACGGGTTGGCGTCGACCTCGCTGATCTTGCCGTCTTTCGCATCCGCCTTGGCATCCTTTACCTGTTCGGCGAACAGCAATAGACGCCCGGATACCGGCTGCGATTCGCTTTCACTCAATCGCACATGGAAAAAGCGATGCGCGGGAACGCCCTGCAAACCCTCTTGCGCCCAGACACACACGCCGGCCAACAGGCCGAGCCCTAAGGTTGCGGCAAGAACGAACGGACGTTGACGCATAGACTTTCCTCTCCGATAGATAGGCGATGGCGCCATGCAGGGATGCCTTTGCTCGATTCCTGCACGGCGCCGAAAGTTGGGACCGCGAACGTTTTGAGGGTTATTCGTCGTCCGCCTTCACTGGCGTGAGCCGCAGATCCTGGAAATCAAAGCTGAAATCGGTCAACGGCGAAACCGGCTGCATGCGTACTTCACGCACATGGCCATCCACGTCGAGCGCAAAATTCACGAACGCATCCGCATTCAAGGCGCGGTCGTCCCAGCGCACGATAAAAGTGTCGTGCTGCCAAGGTGTCATTGTGCCGATCAGTTGCTTTGTTTTGCTGAAGCGCAGGCGCAGCTTGCCGCCCTCATTGCGGATGATGATGTCGCCGTACCACGGATCGCGATACGTACCGGCATACCCGGACAAGGGCAAGGACGGCTTGCTGTTTGCATCGCGCGCGGCCTCATGCTTTTTCCAGCTGTCGTCGGCCTCGCTTTGCGAATGCTTCACCGCCTTGTCGTAGACGGCCACCCAATCGGTCTTCACGCCAGGATTGAGGTAGGCATCCAGTACACGGTAGGTCACGGCATTGAAGGCGGCGCCGGATTCCTGATTGGTCAGCACCACGACGCCCAGCTTCAAACCGGGTACCAAGGTCACGCGCGACACCATGCCCGGCCAGCCGCCGGTATGCCATACCAGCTTCTGTCCATGGTAATCGCTGAGAAACCAGCCTTCGCCGTAACCGTAGAAGTTCGGCATCAACGGCTGCAATTCGGGAATGGAAGGCTTCCTCACCGGAATCGGTGTCAGCATCGTCCACATTTGATCCTGGCTGCTCTGCGAGAACAGGCGACGCGGTTTGCCATCTGCTCCGACACCCGGCAATTCGCCGCCGGCCAGCTGCACGTTCATCCATTTGGCGAGATCGTGCACGCTGGCGTAGATGCCACCTGCGCCGGGATCATTGAGCCATGCCATCGGCGGCACTGGCTTCAGGTCCTTGAAGTTATAGAGCGCGTGGCCCATGGCGTAATCCATGCCGGGCTTCAGATAGGTCATGTCAACCAGCGATTCGTCCATGCCCACCGGCTGGAAGATGTGCTGGCGGATAAAGTCCGCATAGGACTGGCCCGACACTTTTTCGATAATCAGCGTCGCCACCGCAAACAAAATGTTGTCGTACGCGTAGTGACTGCGAAAGCCGTTGGTGAGCGGTACCTTGCCGAGACGCTGCACCACATCCTTGGTGGTGTAGCTGGTCGGTGGCCAGTAAAGCAGATCGCCTGCGCCGAGGCTGAGGCCGCTGCGGTGCGCCAACAGATCGCGCACACGCATTTCATGCGTGACGTAGGGATCGGACATCTGGAACCAGGGCAGATAATCCGTGACCCTGCCGTCCATATTCAGCTTGCCCTGCTCCGCCAGCATCTGCAGCGAAGCCGCCGTAAAGGCCTTGGTATTGGAAGCAATCGCAAACAAGGTGTGTCCATCCACCTTCTCGGGCTTGCCGATCTCGCGCACCCCGTAGCCTTTTTCGAACACCACCTTGCCGTCTTTCACGATCGCAACGGCGATGCCCGGCACGTTGAAAGTCTTGCGTGCGCTGTCCACATACGCATCGAAGTCACGCAGCATCGGCGGCAACCCCGCCTGGAGCTGCGGTGAAGCGCTGTCCGTGGCGGTTCCTGCCGGCACGGTGCCAGCCCATGCCGGCGTGGCGGAAACAAACGCCAGCAGGGCGCAACAACCCGTTAGACGCAAAGACGATAGCAAGGTGGGCATCGCAGGTTTTCCCCTGATACAAAGTTGCAGTGTAGCCTGAGGCGGCCCATTCGCCGCAGCGCCGGAAGTCACGTCGGCCATGGCTGGCCCATCTGACTGCAGCAAGCACTACACTTCCCGCGTCGCCAACAAGGAGTTTGCGGTGTCTCTCTCCCGCTTTGTCCCTTTGATCCTGATCGCTGGCTTGATCGGCGCCCTGATTTTCTGGAACCGGCATGCGCCCAAGCCTGCCGAAATGCTTTCCCATGGCAATGTCACGTTGCCGGCCACCGGTCATTACAACTGCCCTGCTGCGCAGGCCGATCTTCCAGCGTTCATGCCACCGGCGGCATGCGTCACCGTGACGGCCATCCTGCAAGGAGGCCCCTTTCCCTACAGTCAGGACGGCGTGGTATTCGGCAATTACGAAGGCCTGCTTCCGCAAGAGCCGCGCGGCTACTATCACGAATACACGGTGGCCACACCGGATGCGCGCAACCGCGGCGCACGACGCATTATCACCGGCGGCACACCGCCGCAGATCTTCTATTACACCGACGACCACTACCGTAGCTTCAGGCAGTTTCAGGTAAAGCCATGAGTGCGGAGGATGCTCTCGACCTGACCCAGGCTGGCGACGGCGGCGTTTATTTCGTCGACGCAACCGATTTCGATGCGCTTGCGGCGGCGGCAGTGCAAGGGCATCTGTATGTTTGCCGTGCCGACCTTGCTGGCTGCCGTGACAAAGAAGACCTATTGCGCCGCCTGGCCATTTCGCTGAAATTGCCGGCCGGCTTCGGCCATAACTGGGATGCGCTGGTCGATAGCTTGCGCGACCTGGGATGGCTGCAGGGCATCGGGCACGCCTTGCTGATCGATCATGCCAACGATCTGCGCCAAGCCGCCGTCAAGGAGTTCGATACGCTGTTGGGCATCCTCCATGAAGCATCCAGTTTCGCAATGGGCCAGAATCGTCCCTTCTTCGCTTTTCTCAGCCTGCCCGAACATCCCATCGCACTACCAACTCATCGCTGACATGCAACACATCGATTTCGAACTCGACCGCGACTACGTGGAACTTCACCAGTTGCTGAAACTCACCGGGCTGTGCGATAGCGGCGGCCAGGGCAAGTGGCTGGTGGCCAGCGGTGCCGTGTCCGTCGATGGTCAGCAGGAGCTGCGCAAAAGCTGCAAGATCCACGCGGGGCAGACCGTGCAACTTGACGATGTCACCATCCACGTCACGGCATCTGACTGAAGACCTCTGGCAAAAACAGGCATGCGAACGTAACGAAAAGGGTTTCGCCGGCGAATAGAAGGCAGAGATCCCCACGGAGGCAGACCATGCACGCCCGTCGCTTCACCGTTCTTACCGCCATGCTCGGACTGGCCGCCTGCGCAGCTAACGCCAGCAACGCCAATTTTCCCGACCCCGCCTACGATACGTCCAAGACGCCCGCACCTCGCACGGAAACCGCCGTCCTGGCCGGTGGCTGCTTCTGGGGTATGCAGGAAGTGTTCGAGCACGTGCGCGGCGTAAGACAAGTATGGGCCGGCTACAGCGGCGGCGAGGCCAATACCGCGCACTACTATGAAGTCAGCGAAGGTAACACCGGCCACGCGGAATCCGTAGAGATCCAGTTCGATCCTGCCGTAATCAGCTACGGTCAGTTGCTCAAGGTGTATTTCTCGGTGGCGCACGATCCTACCGAGCTCGATCGCCAGGGCCCCGATGCCGGCACGCAATATCGCTCGGAGATTTTTTATACGAGCCCCGAGCAGAAAAAAGTTGCAGACGCCTATATCGCGCAACTCAATACGGCCAAAGTGTTCGACCAGCCCATCGTGACGCTCGTACAGCCCATGAAAGGGTTTTACGAAGCCGAGGCCTATCATCAGGATTACGCAGATCGACATCCGGATGATGCCTACATCGTGATCAATGATGCGCCGAAAGTGGCCGCATTGAAGCGGCAGTTCCCAGGCTTGTATCAGCCAGTGCAGACGGTTGTCGACGTGCAGCTGTAAAGAGCCGTGCTAGTGCGTTTTCGTCGCGAGACAAGGCGCGAAGAAGATGCAGATCGCACTACGGCGCTGGACCGCACCCACAGCACAAGCTAGCGACTGAAGACACCGGCATGACTGTCGGCTCGGATGAAACAGCGTCATGCCCATGGATTACTTGGGCGGCACCAGGCGCAGTTTTGAGGATTCGTGTCGCGGATTCGGCGAGAGCATGCGTTCGATTTCGATCGGCGGCAGGCCGCGGGAATAGTAGTAGCCCTGCCCTTCCACACAACCGGCGCGCAGCAGGAAATCATGCTGCGCGGCCGTTTCGATGCCTTCGGCAATGGTGCACATGCCCAGGCTCCTGGCGATGGCAAGCATGGCCTCGACGATCGCGACGTCGTTCGCGCTGTCGGGCAGATCGGTCACGAAAGATCGATCGATCTTGAGGTAGTCGATGCCGGAAAGTTTCAGATAGGCCAGCGACGAATACCCCGTGCCGAAATCGTCAATAGCGATGCCCGTGCCCAGGCCATGCAAGGCGTGAATGGTCTGCTCGGTCGCATCGCCCAACCGCAAGATGGCGCTCTCGGTGATTTCGAACAGCAGTCGCTTGGGCGAGACCTGGCTGGTCTGCAGCGCCTGCTTCACGCCGTCGATAAAGCCAGGATGCCCGAACGTGGCGGCAGAAGCATTGACCGCCACGCGTATCGGCGGCAACTTTGCCTGATCCCACTGACGGATCTGTGCGCAAACGGCACGCAGGGTCCACGCATCGATACGCCGGATCAGGCCCAGGCTTTCGGCCAGCGGGATGAATTCATCCGGCATCAGCTCGCCGCGTTCGGGATGCCGCCAACGCAGCAATGCCTCCACTGCCACGATCCTGCCCGTGCGCAACTCGACACTGGGCTGGAACACCAGATGGAATTCATCGCGCAGGAGTGCCTGCCGCAGATCAGCGCCAAGCATCAGGCGCATGCGCGCATCCGCATGCATCAGCGGTGTATAGAAACGGAAGGTGTTGCGCTCCTGCGTCTTGGCGGTATACATCGCCGCGTCCGCATTGGCGATCAGGACGACCGGATCGCTGCCATCCAGCGGATAGCCGGCAATGCCGATGCTCGCGCTCATCACGATTTCGTAGTCGCCGATCAGCATCGGCTCGGACAGATTTTGCAGCAAGCGGCTGGCAAACTGCGCCGCCTGTTCCCGGGTACGCAAGCCGCCAAGCAATACCGTGAACTCATCGCCACCGATGCGGCTGGCCACATCGTTTTCGCCCAGTTCGCGGCGAATGCGCTGAGCCACCTTCACCAACAGCCGATCACCGATGGCGTGGCTGTAGCTGTCATTGACAGCCTTGAAGGCATCCAGATCGACGAACAGCACGGCTGCCGCACCGTTCATGCGCGCCGCCGCCTCGATCGCCTGCGCGCAATGCCGCTGGAATTCACTGCGATTGGCCAGGCCGGTAAGCGGATCGTGCGCAACCATGTATTCCAGGCGCTGGCGATCCGCCTTGCTGCGCGTGATATCGGTGATGACCGCTACATAATGCAGCACGCGCCCTTCCGCATTGCGGATCGCGCTGATGCTCAGCAGCTCTGGATAGGAAGAACCATCCGAACGCCAGCTCTGCACTTCCCCGATCCAATTGCCGCCCTCGGCAACCATTTCCCAGATCGATGCCGGCAGCGGCGATCCGTCCGGCATGCGCCGCAATTCATCGAACCGGTGGTGCTGCAGATATTGCAGGGTGTAGCCGGTGATCCGGGTATGCGCCGCATTGATGGTCGTCACGCGGCGATCCGCATCGGCGATGATCACGCCTTCCGCCACGCTGGCCAATGCCTCGGACGCGATCCGCCGTTCTTGTTCCATGGCGATGCGGTCGGAAATATCGCGCATCATCGCCTGGCGCACCGGCTGCGTTCCCCAGGTCGTCAAACTGCTATGCGTCTCGACCGTGCGCATGACGCCATCGGCAGAGCGCAGCAAGCCGATCGTCGACGTGCCCGCTGAGCGAATGCTGCCCTCCACGAACAGGTCTATGAAGTTCATGCCGACCAGTTCTTGCGCATTGCGTCCGGTCCATTCGCAAGCGGTGCGGTTGGCGCCGAGAATCTTGCCATGCGATTCGCCCATCATCACGATCGCATCGGCGGCGCTGTCGAACAACAACTGGTAGCGCTCTTCGCTGCCGCGAATGCGGGCAAGAATGCGCGCCGCGACGGTCAGCCACAGTGCCGATACGAGCGTCGCCGCAAGCAGCACGCCGATAAACAATATCTGCCCCATCCACGATGCGCCGTGGGCAATCTGCAACGAGAAGTCGTTGCTGCGGGGCTCGATGAAATCATTGAGTGCGCGAATACGTTCCCTCTGGCGCGCGATCTCTTGCGGCGACGGGCCACCGTGGGCGTATTCGCGTTGCAGCTGATTGGCAATCTCGCCCAGTTCCGCAATGGCATTATCGGTGGAGCGCCACGCGGCAATGGCCTCACGCATATAAGGCGCACCGGTAAAGTGCTGGAACATGAAGACCACCCCCGGCACGGCTTCGGGGATGGCATTGCCATGGCTGAGTGCCGCCTTGACCTCGCCGTAGTTGTAGTGGCCTGTTGCGGTGATATCGCGCACCCAACGGTCGTAGCCCAACAAGGCGTAATTGCGTCGAAAACGTTCAAGACTGGCCGGCGAGCCGTCGGCAGCATAGACCTGCAAGTCGATGACGGCCTGCTTCTGCGCCTTGGACCAGACACTCTCGCCGTTGAGAAACCCGGCGAGAGTGACCTGGATTTTCATCGCGCCCCACGTGAGGCCGAGGATAAGCGCCACCACTGCCACCAGCGCATAGGCCAATGGCATGAGGCGTCGCGACAGCGGCTGCTGCAATACGGTACGAGCGATACGCATCGGGTCCTTACCTGTTTAACCGATACATCCTACGACTGCTTCGCATCGCACGATTGCAATACGTTGTCAGGCAGCCGCCTCACTCACTACCAACGGTTCTTGCCGCGCATCCACACAACGATCCGCGAGAATACGCATACTAATGTAACTGCGTTTCACGCATTCCGTAATATGGGTCACCTCATGTGACGTGGGTGAGTGGCCCAGCAGGGTACAAACGATCTCCAGAGCCTCCCAAGGATGGGTATCGTCATAGGCTGCGTGTAACTGTAGCCAACGCAGGCTGCCAGTGCGCACCTCCTGGGGGAAACTCTCGCGGTAAGTGCCGCTGTCATACAACAATTGAGACCATTCGCCCGTCGCCCCCTCCACGGCATAGTTGGTGGCAGCCACGCCGGCGGCCAGCGATCCGCTTGCGCTGACTTCCTCGCACCAGCTCGCCAGCGCCTCCGTGCCGTAGGGTGCCTGTCCGTGAAGAACTTCTTCACGGCTTATGCCAGCCCCTTCGGCCCAATTGAGCCAGTATTCGGCATGATTCTGCTCGACCCGGATATTACGCACCAGCCAACGTCTGGCGAGATTGTCGCCAATGCTGCGGCCGAAACGGGTTTTCAGCAGATTCATCGCCATGTAGCCCGGGAAACGTTCGATAACGGGCCAGATTCCTACCATGAAATGACGCGTAGCGGTTTGATTCAAACGAGCTTCGCGCATGATGGGCCAAAGGTCATGCTGGATGACGCTTTGTTTTGCGTCTTCGCAAGCGGCTGCCATGTCTTGAGCCCAGTTTGGATAACTGGCCAGTTCGGTCAGCGGGCCTGTGCGTTCGAAGTGTGCGTGCATGTTCAACTCTCCAATGCTTGAGTTCAGAGGTATTTCGGCCGAGACGTCGGCCAGGATCCGGACCTGCAATGAGTCCGGTATCACCCATGGTGGGTGTCCCCCGAAGTTGTTACGACCCTGGATAAAAGCCTTCCGGTAACCGGGAAGCACGGCCGAACGGGGTCGAATCCGACAAGGCCGACGCTGATCCTGTCACTGAAGCAGCTACAGGTGGGCAAAAAATGCAGCCCTTGCGCTACCTGCAGACAAGGACCTGACCTGCAGGCCGCCGGGGACGTACCAGGGCGAGCCCAGGGGTATACGCATCACAGAAAGAGCGGTCAGGCGGCCCGTGAAGTCAACGTGTATGCACAAGCCTGCGCACAGGAGCCATGCACAAAAAAAGCAGCACGCCGACCATGCAGCAAGCATGGCCGGCATCGCCGCGTGTCCCGATACGGTTTTCAGTGATGGGGCGTCGTTGCCCGGGCTAGGGCCTGTTTCTTCAATCCATCACCCGTGTAAAGCCGTCCGCGCTCCACACCTCGCTCCCTACACCATGGTGGACGAAGAACAGACCATCCGGGTCATAGCGCCGCTTTACCGCGGCGAGCCGTGGGTAGTTCTCGCCCCAAAAAGCGCTTTGCCAATCGCGCTGAAAGTAATCACTTTCCGACACATATGCGCCGGCCCCAGGCGCAACTTTCAACAGCGCCGCCATCGCTTCGCCGATCACCGCAGAGTCTTGCCGTGCCTTGTGCATATCCGGCCCTGGACCGGGCATACCCGGATAAGCAGGCGGTCCATCGCCCCCGATGATCGCCAAGGCAAAGGCATCGAGTACTTGCGGGTTCATGGCCGTGTCACGCGCCGAAGCAATGGCTTCGGCGGGCGCACCAGCCAGCCCTTTGTTGAAATGGAATTCCACCGGCCAGTGACGCGTGCAAGCAACGATGGCATCCACCAGCTGCGCTTGCCTGCTCTTTTGCAACAGAGACGCGGGCAGCCACGCCGACTTGAAGCTATGGATAAACCATCCCACCTGCCCCTGGTCGCCCGCCCAAAGCACATGATTGCGCGGAGCACCGGCACGATCGTCAGCAATCATCGCGCCCGGCATGTGCTGCCGGAAAAACTCCGCATCCCAGAAATGCTGTGCCGGCAACGCGAGCACCTGCAGCGGCTTGACGAAGCTGTACTCACTGCGCGCATGCACCCATTCGAGAAACGGCGCCCACACGGCTTGTGCCTGTGACTGATCCAATCCCTGGAACACCATCGAAATACCCAGGCGACGATCGGGATGGAAGTGCATCTGCTCACCCCAATGCGGATTGAACAAGGCCCTTTGATAGAAATCGATCGCCGCTGCAACCAGTGCACGATAAGCCGCATCGGAGGATGCCTTGATTTCGCCGAAAGCCGCGCCGAAATGCTCCGGCAATGCCTGCGTGCGCAAGGTCACGCGCGTCACGATGCCCAGGCTCCCGCCGCCGCCTCCTTTGATGCCCCAGAACAGATCCGGATGACTGCATGCATTGGCGATACATACTTCGCCATCCGCCGTGACGACCTCTGCTTCAAGCAAGCCCGCCGCCGCCGTGCCATAGCGTTTGGAAAAACTTCCAAAGCCACCGCTTTGTACTAAACCGGCTACGCCGACGGTCGTGCATCCACCACCCTGCACATAGCGTCCGCCATGCGTGGTCACCGCATCATAGGCATCGATCCACATCGCCCCCGCTTCCACCGTCACCGCCGGCTGAGGCGCTTGTACCGCTGCGCAATCGCGGGCTACGAAGTGATCGTGCAACGTTACCGCGTGCATGTGCCGCGTCCACACCAAGAGTGAATCGGGCGCGTCAGACGTACCCTGATAACTGTGCCCGCCGCCCTTCACCACCAGGCGAAGATTATGTTTGCGGGCAAAGCGGACCGCCGCGACCACATCCCCCGTACACGTCGCCGCCACGGCATAAGCGCTCGGGCGCGACCGCCAGGCATCGGCCCACCCGCTGGTCTGGGTCAACCCCGGCTGGTCGCCGATGTAGAACGGATTCTTGATGTGCTTCAGCGCCTCGCTGCATGCAGGGCTCGGCACATGGGCAAACGGCGATTCGGGTTGGATCAGACGACCGCCCACGGCCTGCTTGAGCCGATCCCACTCGGCTGGAGCAGGCCATCCCGCCTCACCCGGACGCGGCCGAATACGCAGCCGGGCGGCCACCTTCGCACCCGCCGCCCACACCGACCCGATGCCGCCGGCCAGCGCAGGTAAAAGAGGTATCGCCAACGCAGCCTTCAACAACTCGCGCCTGTTCATAAGCATCTCCACCACTCGACCCTGATGGGAGCCACTGTCGGTCTCGCACGCCGCCACGGCCATGCCTGAGGGATAAAAGGTGCCGACGCAGTGATGAGCGGCGGAACGCCGGGACGAACGGAACCTCAGCTACCCTGCGCGCGTGCTCGCTTTGCCTCGTATGCTTTCAGATGGGTGTATGCCAGCCGGATCATGGGTAGATCCAGACCCGCCGCTTCACCTCGCGCAAGCAAATCGCCGATCACATGATCGGCCTCCACCGGACCACCTTGTTCCAGATCACGCATCATCGACGCGCTCATCGTCGAACCTTGCTCGGTCAATACAGAACGCGCGCGCTGCAGGACGGCATCGCCCGGCGGATGAGCATGGGCCTCCGCCACACGGCGACAGTTTTCAAGCAGGTCCTGTGTCGCCTGCACGCCTCCGGGCGCCGCGACGATGTCTCCCACCGGTGCGCGCATCAGGCAGGTGATGCCCGCCAGCGACGCGAGAAACACCCATTTGTCCCACATGTCCTGCAGGATGGTCGTGCTCAGGCGCGGTTCGAAGCGTGCGCCCGACATCGCCTGCGCCATCCGCTCCACGCGTGGCGAACGGCTACCGTCGCGCTCGCCGAAAGTAAGGCTGTGCGACTGATTGAGATGGCGCACCTCACCTTCGGGTCCCAAGGTCGCGGCGATGATGCACTGACCGCCCAGTACATGCTGCGGACCAAAGCGCGCATCCAGCAAATCCAGATGTCGCATACCGTTCAACAGTGGCAGGATGGCCGTGTCAGGCCCCACCGCAGGCGCCATGTCCTCGATGACTTGCGGCAAGTGATACGCCTTGCAGCTCACAATCACCAGGTCGAAGCTGCGCTGCAGGCTATCGGCCTGCACCGTCGGCGGCGAAGGCAGCGCGGCATCACCCATCGGACTTCGGATGACCAGGCCATGTTGCGCCAGCGCTTTCGCTCGCGCGGGGCGTACCAGAAAGGTCACCTTCTGCCCGCTTTCCAGCAAACGTCCACCGAAATAGCCGCCCGTCGCACCAGCGCCGACCATCAAAATATCCATGACACCACCACCTTCGTAACAGATGAACCTGCCCATTATCCGCCAGCTGATATCGCATCATGCAGCCTGGCCAATCAGGCATGCGCCAACGCGATGAGCATGATGCGGCAGTGCATCACGCAATGCCTTGCTAGCGATCCATCGTTGCCGCCATCCGTCTCATAGGTGTGAGGCATCGAAAACCTTCGGCCTATCCCTCGTTCCCCACACGGCAGCTTGTCTACGATTTCATGACAGCTGGAAAAAAACGGCGCAAGATAACCAACGTACCGCTCTCCCGCTGCGCCCGATCGCATCATTGCTCGGCAAGGTTATCGCCATGTCTACATCACGCATCGCCGCCATCGTGCTTCTTGGCCTTGCCACCGTTTTCGGCGCGAACGCCGCCGAGACCGCGGCATTCACCGTCCTGAAGCAGGACAACCACGGCAAGCCGGTCATCTTCCAAAGCACGTACGCGTTGAAGAAGGGCGACGTACTCAAGATCAACGCCTTCAACGCCAAACCGATCACCGTGCTGCAAGTGGCGATGTGCGATGCAAGCTGCTCCCATCTGCGCCTGATCAAAACGTTGCCGCTCACTGCCTATTTTGCCGGCGTAGCCAGCACCAACCAGCGCTTTGTGATGCCGGAAGACGGCTACGTTACGTTCTGGGTTGAACGCCTCGGCGGACTTCCCGGCACACCGTTCAACACCAGCAGCGGCACTTCCTGGCAGGTGCAGTACGTCGATCCTTTCCTGCTGTTCGCCGGCCCCATGCCTTACGTCACCTCGCAGCCCATTCCGGCCAATGCGCTGTCGACCGAAGATGACACCATGCATGCGCGCTTTGAGCACCGCGAGTTCCTCACCGTACGGTTGGCTGACGCGAACAAATAAGTGCGTCGTGGCACGGCGCAGGCGTCGAGCGGGCACGCTCACGCATCAGGGCGCCCCGCGTTTTGCGACGAAACCACCAAGGAACCCAGCACGGCATGCCTTCCGCTTTGGATACCGCCTACATCCTCGCCATCGATCAAGGCACCACCAGTACCCGCGCCATGCTGTTTGACCATCGAGGTGGCATAGCTGGCGTCGCCCAACGCGAATTCACCCAACTGTTCCCGCAGCCTGGCTGGGTAGAACACGATCCGACGGAAATCCTGGCCAGCGTGCGAAGCACCATCGTCGAAGTACTGACCCATACGCAAGTCAGCGCCGCCAACATCGCAGGCATCGGCATCACGAATCAGCGCGAAACCACTGTTGTATGGGATCGGCGCACCGGCCACGCGATTTACAACGCCATCGTCTGGCAGTCACGGCAAACCGTCGACATCTGCGAACGCCTCAAGGCCGACGGTTACGACCCACTGGTTCGCGAACGCACCGGCCTGCTGATCGACGCCTATTTTTCCGGCACCAAAGTGGCGTGGATCCTGGATCACGTCGACGGCGCACGGGAGCGCGCCCGGCGCGGCGAACTCATGTTCGGCACGATCGATAGCTGGCTGATCTGGAATCTGTCGGAAAACAACGTGCACGTTACCGACGCGAGCAATGCCTCGCGCACCCTGCTCTTCGATATCCATCGGCGCCGCTGGTGTCCTGACCTGCTGGCCATGCTGGATATTCCCGCTGCCATGCTGCCCGAGGTACGCGCGAGCAGCGAGATTTACGCGCACACGGACCCCACCCAGTTTTTTGGCAAGCGCATCCCCATCGCCGGCGTGGCGGGTGATCAGCAAGCGGCGTTGTTCGGGCAGGCATGCTTTGAACCGGGCATGGCCAAAAACACCTATGGCACCGGTTGCTTTTTGCTGATGCATACGGGGCGCCAAGCCGTCCGCTCCGAACACGGCCTGGTCACCACCATTGCCTGGGATATGGGTGGCCAGGTGGAGTACGCGCTGGAGGGCAGCATCTTCGTCGCCGGTTCCGCCGTGCAATGGTTGCGTGACGGACTGCGCATGCTCGACCGCTCGGAAGAGTCGGAGGATTACGCCACCCGCGTACCTTCCTCTGAAGGCGCCTATTGCGTGCCCGCCTTCGTCGGACTGGGCGCGCCTTACTGGCGCAGCGACGTTCGCGGCGCCTTCTTCGGCCTCACCCGCGGCACGCGCAAAGAACACTTCATACGAGCCGCGCTGGAAGCGCTTGCTTACCAGACGCGCGATGTGCTCGAAGCGATGCAGGCCGATGCCGGCCTGCGCCTGAAAGCCCTGCGCGCCGACGGTGGCGCCATTGCCAACAACTTTCTTGCGCAGTTCCAGGCAGACATGCTGGATGCCACTCTGGCACGCCCCAAAGTCGGCGAGACAACGGCACTGGGCGCTGCGTATCTCGCCGGCTTGGCAGTCGGCTTTTGGGAAAGCCGCGAACAGATCGCCAAGCAATGGCAAGTGGAACGCGAATTCATCCCCGCCATGCAGGAGGCACACCGCGAAGCACTTTACGCCGGCTGGAAACGCGCCGTACAAGCCACGCTCGCCTTCGGCAGTTAGCTCGCCGGATTGGCGCTACACTCGATGTATTCCAGCCATTCAACGGTGCACGACGATGACGCGCCTTCTATCGGTCAAGCGTACCGCGGCGAGTATCGCTGCCTTGTTGTCGCTGCAAATCGTGGCATCTCATGCAGCGCAACCCCCTGGCTCGCTGCATGTGACAAGTTCGAGTTTTTCCGACGGCGGCACGATACCGTCCGCCTTCACCTGTGACGGATCGGATCTGTCGCCGCACCTTCGATTCTCGGCGCCGCCTCCCGGTACGAAAAGCGTCGCCATCGTGGTGGACGATCCGGACGCGCCGGTTTCGTTCACCCACTGGCTTGCCTACAACCTTCCTGCCGAAACGCGCGACCTTCCCGAGGGTGCATCGACATCCTCGCATCGGCTGGCCCACGGCACCGAAGGCACCAACAGTTTCGGCCAGATCGGTTACGGCGGCCCTTGTCCCCCGCGTGGCAAACCGCACCACTACATTTTCCAGGTGTATGCACTGGATACAAATCTCACCTTGCCGGCTGGCGCGACGCCCGAACAAGTGAAGGCTACCATCCAAGGCCACGTACTCGCACAAGGCCGCATCACCGGCCTGTATGCACGCGGCGGCGGATGATCGCGAATTCAGCAATTTCTGTCAGGTGATATCGAACGCGACGTTGCTTAAAATTGAACCGTCCATCGATGACACTCAGGGAGGACAACTCGATGGATGAAGCAGCGATCTTTGGCTTTCGTTGAACAGCACAAGGAGATCGATTTACTTTGATTCCCTTATCGCCTCGACATATACATCCTTACCGGCAACCAATAGCCACTAGTCCATCATCGGAATGACTTCTTCAATCAAAAACTCAATGCGACTCGAAAGCAATGAAGCGTTTTCTTCCGTTGGGTCAGCTTTCACTGGATACACCTCACCGAGATCACCGTTTGATAGCACTGCGTCTACCCATTCCTGCATCACATCGCAATAAGCCTGTAACGCATCATGAGGGCTTTGCGCATCATCCGTAACCAAATATGCAGAGGGTAGGTCTCCTACGATCACCCAAAGCCACTCATTTAAAACATTCCCATCCGAAGCCAGGTGGTCTATGTGGGACAGGAAAATCTGAACTACACCGCCTACCCCGAAACAGAAATATGTTTCAATGACCTGTTCGCACCACGAAAACGACTTCAAGTAAGCGACAGCCTCCTCTGAAGCCTCTTCAAAGAGCGCGGCCTCCTCCTCATCCTCCCCAGCCATCTGCGTCAGCGGGAGGGCTTTGGCTTTAACAAGATCAATCATGGCTGCCTTTCTTGTGGACGCGGGGTGGGACCGGAATTTGTCGGCGGTTTAGGTGCGGACCGCCCTCCCCATCGCTGAAAGTCACCATTAATCCCTTTGATGGTTTACGGAGCTTATCGCAAGGCCTCCTACTTTTACCCCATCGTCACATAGTCAACCATTTTGGGGCGTAAAGAGAATGTGGTTTTTGGCCATCAACATGAGCAAGGACATGGGGTTATGACAAGCACCCTGTCATTTTCCTGTGCCTCTAAGTGCATGTTTGAAATGCCCCTTGATGTACGTCGAAAGTGTGATGTTCGGCTTGAACAAGTCGACCGCCTCTCTCGGCGTATGGAGGAGCTAATGGAGGAGGAGTACTGCAAGTTTGAAGAAGCGGTGCTTGAGCACTCATCCCCACGGATCATTTTTTACGACGATTATTGAGAAGAAGCCAAAGAAGGCTGCTCAGCTATCCGCCGAGGGCGCTTTTTGTCGCTGCCAAGGCGCGTTTTTCGCAGAACGCCAAGCCTCCCACCCTAAAGGCAAATCAGTAAGATCACCAATCGAATGATCTTTGTCGAATATATTCTTTAGGCTCACCATCGCGATGTCGCCCTCTGTCACATCGCCCTCCTGCTCACAGTGGAACTGCCAACTTCCATCATCAGCGTCGTGTGTCACATACGATATCCAGGCATCATCAAACACTACCCTTCGATTCACGAAGACTGCCGTGTTAGGTTCGTCTTGAAACGGCCAAGCGTCAGAGTTCATTTTCCAATACCTTAGTTTGGCTTTTGCGGTGGAGGTGGCGGTGCATTGGGCGTTGGCTGAGTGTTGGACTTTGCATTATTCTGCGCACGCGAAATAATGCGTATGTTTGAGTAACTGTTTGATCCTCTTGTGGCATTTGGATCAGATGGATTTCTAGGATCGTAATGATCGAATTGAGCCTCGTTTTCGGGCGGCGTCACTCCCGATGTACTTTTCTGCCCGGGAACGAGGGGCGTGCCGTCTTGATCTGATTTAAGCTGGCCGCCATTACGCAACATGTTTTGCGCTGCAACTTTAGCTTTCTGCGCTGCAGTAATGGCTTTGCCCGGCCCTACATATTTTGAGTCTGGAATATTCGAATACGGGCGATTCGGATCAGATGCCTGATTTATTTGCTCGTTTAGCGCTTGGTCCGAAGCCTCATCCACAACAGGCGCAGCACCTCCTTCCGATTCACCTTCTGACCCAGCGAGCATGCCCGCGCCAATGCGTGCTTCCGCCCTTTGTGCTTCCGGAGAATTCAAAATTCTCTGCACCTGCGCTAGAGCACGACTGTACCAAGCCGGCTCACTAGCGCGACCAGTCGGGTCGGTAAACAAAATCGGATTGTTGTTTCCGTAGGCATATCGATTGAAGTTGTAAGTATTCCCTTCCTCCGGTCCGTTCGGATCGACACTTAGAAAACGACCACTCGCGGGGTCGTAATATCGGCCCTGCATATAGATGAGGTTCGTTTCAGGATCGCTCACCTGTCCCGTATATCCCGGTCCATTTTCTGGCGTGCCCAATGCCATAGTTCCATAGGGCGTGTAATCGTAAGTCTTGATGACATTGCCTTTGTCATCCGCCTCCGCCAAAGGTGTTCCCTGCGGATCGGTATAAACATACGTGACTGTTCCCATCTGCTGAGCGTGCAACGCGCTACCTGTGATTACAGTCAGCAGACAAATAGACAGTTTTATCCAAATACCGCGGTTTCCGTGACCGGCCATATCCCTTCCCCTGTTGTCCCCTAACGGTCCTAGCAGGTTACCGCATAGGCAGCCGCCCGCAACCATCCCGAGAGGTAACAATCAGTGCAACATTGAATCCTCGCCTAGAAGCGTTCCTTGTGGACGTCGAGGGCGAGCGGCTCACCGCGTGCAAAGACACGGTGGGCAAATGGACTATTAGTGTCGGGCATATCGGCCCTGAGGCCCATCAAGGTCTCACCATCACACAGCCGCAATCTCGGCCTATCTTGCCAAGGACCCCGAGAAGGCCGTCCTCTCGCTGGTGCGTGGCAACTCACGGACAACCAGAGGTTTGCCCTGGTGAGCTTCGTGTTCAACCTGGGCGCGTCTCGTCTGATGACGTCAACCCTTCTACGCAAACTCAACGCAGGCGACTATTGCTCAGTACCTTACGAGCTGATGCGTCGGAACCACGAAACCGTCAACAGTGTACAGCGGGAGTCAATAGGACTCACTAATCGTCGTGCTGCCGAAGTCACTCTATGGAATACAAAATGAAACTCATCCGATCGATCGGAAAAATCTTTGCCAAGAACTCAACCACCTAGGCGTTATTCATGATCGTCTTCAGCATTGTATATGGTGCCCTCTCAATCGTGCTAAGGCATCTGCCGGAATTGTGGGCTGACTTCAAGGCAATCTGGGCGGATCGTGTTGACCAGCAAGGTGCCTGCGGTCACGCTGGTTTGGACCGCGCAGGCCTTGCATTGCCACAGCTGTTGAAAGCCCCGAACAAACACAGACGCTTGCGTATGACCGCAGCGCGGGCAAGCAAAACCGTGGGGCCAACGGACTCGGATCAGCGCTTGCAGGCACCGCTTCTCGGTGCCGTAACGTTTGAAGAAAGTAGGTAAGGATAGGCCGAGCTGAAATTACACGCGATTCATCGCCATGGCGGCATCTCTGTATAGAGGATGTCGCCATCCTCGACTAGCGCTTATTCACCAACTGAGACCCGACGCTAATCAAGTGCTTGCAAGGGAGGGAATGAGGAGCGCAACGCGGATAGTAAGGAACGAAGCACGCGTGCAACAGGTGCTGCAAGAGGTAAGCGCATGCAAGGTATGAGACAAAGTCTCAAAGTGTCATCGCATCAGCGAAATGCGCTGGACAACACAGGGTGCTTTCCGCGAAGGTTTGCAGGTCGGGCGCGCTCATCGCACAACAGATGGCACAGCGCGCCCGACATGAGAAGTGAGAGCGCGGGCCGCATGAGGTACGAACTCATACGACCCGCTGACCATAACAACTTAACGAGGAAGTTATCATGGCTGAGCCAGATGATACGGCACGCACAGGGCTCTGTGTTCACCCCCTGCCGATGTTCATCCCTCTCACCGCCACGCTGCTTGCGTGGTGCCAGGCGATGAGGGGCACGTAGCCGGTTTAGGGCTTACCACCTTTTGGTTATGAAGCAGGGCACGTTGTGCTCTGTGCCCCGTCACGCCGTGTGCAATGCGCGGCGTGATTTAAAGACACGGAACAATGCTATGGAACACACACATCATCCCCTGCTGGATTCGCACCCTTATCGGTTGAGCGAAGACGGCCACGTCAAGCTGCAGGAAATCCGCGATCAGCTTTTGTTTCTCGGCGCACTGGCTTACCCGCAAACCAAACAAGAAGAAGGCGCGCTGCTTGAAGTAGAACGGGAAGCGCTAGCAGCGAATTTTGAACGATTCGCCGCCCAGATCGATGAAGTATTGAACGGTGCCGTGACACGGCCTCGCCAGGAGTTCGCGTGGCACAGAGAGAGCTAATCGCGGCATGATGAGCGTCGACCTGCCTCGCCTTGCATGAAAGCCGTCAGCCTGCCAGCACCTTGGCAATCAGCCCTTCCACCGGCAGCAGATTCGCCTCCAGTTCGTGCGGCAGCGCATGCCGTTCGATCACATAGTGCGCGGCGTTGATCATCACTTCCACCCTGCCCGGCGTGGATTCCACCACCAGCGCCTTGAGCGGAAGATCGATGCCCGCCGCCAGATTCGCCAACATCACCGGCGTGCCAGCCTTCGGGTTACCGAAAAGGATGAGCGTGGTCGGCGGCATCGTCATGCCCACCGCCGCAGCCTCCGCTTGTTGATCGATGGTCGCAAACACCTTGATGCCATGGCTCGCGAAAGCGGCAAGCAGCCGCTGCACCGTGTCATCGAAAGCAAAAGGACTAACCGACGAGATCACGCCCATGGAAGCCTGCGAACCCTCACGCGAAGAAGTCATGCCTCACCTCATCAATGATCAACCTGCATACGACAAATCCTTACCGCACTCCCATCCCCATAAGCCAGCACATAAACAGAGCCTTCGTGCAACGGCGTCCTTGCTGCGTCTCCCCGGAAACACGCCTAGCTTCACAATCGTACACGCCCACGCCAACAGCCCGCGCTATCACACCCGCGATTACGAATCAGCCAAGGCATATTCAAAAACAAAAGCTCCAAGCATGCTCCGAATAACCGTGACCCCGGCGAAGGCCGGGGCCTAACGACTTTCGCAGCGCCTGATTCAAACTTGGCAACTCAGCCAATCATTAAAAAACAATGCTTACGATGTCCTCAATGAAGCCGCCTACTTTCTTTGGGCCGATCTTGTACTTTCCAGGATGCCCACACTTGTTCCTCAAGTTAAGACACTCCTCTAAGACCGACTTCTGGTTTTTGTCGAAGAGCCCCAAATCCTGAGAAGCAAGCAACAGCGTCGCCTCTTTAACCAAGACAAGGTCATCGACCTTTGCCACTGGCTTTGCCTTGGGGTCATGTTTCTGAATTGCAGAGTTGACGTTCGTTGGACCGCAAGCAAACACATCATCTCTAATCTTCTTGATGGCTCCAGACCATACGAAGACAACCGTGGCTCTTAACGCGTCCACTTGAAGGCACTTCAAGCCTTCTTCTAGGTAATCCGCGACGTCCTTGTCACTGATTTTCGAAATGAGTGACTTCAGCGTGGTTACGTCGTTCTCAACTTCGACATCGTTCTTCGGTAAATTCAAAAGACCCCTTACATGGTCTTCTCCACTCGAAGTAAGAGACCACAGGAATCGGTTTCCCTGCTTGTCCGTTATGTGCACAAATGGAGCAGCACGGGATAGAACATCCGCCAAATTGAGCTTATCAGCCCTAGCAACACGCCCTCTTTTCAAGAGAGCCCGCAACCCTTCGACCGTGATTTCGCCAGAGTCCTCGTACCTTTGATGAAAATACATGGCTGACAAGCAGACATCTCTGAGGACTCCGCCCTTGATCGGGTTTAGAAATTCAACGAGCGTCATCATTATTCCTCAGGAAGTGGCGTAGTTCCCTTTGTAACGCCGTAGGCTTCCTTGATTGCCAACTCACCTGAAACCGTCAATTTCCAAGCCTTTGCTTGCTGTATGAATTGATTCTTACCCTTGCTCTTTGCCTGACGTAACGTCATATCCATGCGAGCTGGCAACGTAAGACCACAGGAATCCCCGAGTTCCTTGATCTCTTTCAAGGACATGGCGTAAGAACCATATTGTGAATAAAGCCACGCCACTAGAACCATCAATGCGTCGACAGGCTTCTTCGTATCAAATGCACTGATGAATGTACCCAAATCAGAAGTATCAGGAGCAACAACATCTGAATTATCTTCAGACTGTTGCTTGTTCTTGTTGGGATGTTCACCCTTACTCTTGCTTAAGAACCGACCGACAAGAATGTCGAAGACAGGCTGCTTAATTGTGGAATCTACGGCAGAGACAACTTCGTTGATATCTAAGATCAGTTTCTTTGTTTCTTCAAACGTTTCCGCGCTCATTTCTTACTCCAATTAGATGCCCGTACAAGTCATCGCAAACAATGCCTCAACAAAACTGATTACTTTTTTTCACCGCACGTCAACAGCTTGTCGGCATTGATAAAAAGCATATCGATTTTTGACTTAAGCTCTCCTTCTGTCCCATTGTGGGACTTGCACATAGGAGCAATAAAAGTAAGCTTTTTTAAAGCCTCATCACTCATTTTTGTGAGGATGACATGAGCACCCACTTCCGCAGACGCAGTACACCCTTCGACGTGACATTTCGGCGTCGTTGTGACGTTTGCGAACGTCTTCCAATGAGCCAACCAGGACTCACAAGCACAACCTAGCTCAGAGGTTCCAACCTTGTTTTTCATCGTGATTGAACCGTTACCCTTTATAGACTTGGTCATTGCTACCCCCTTCTTTGGTTAACCTAAAATTGAAGCCACAAGACTTTGTAGCCGTTTAACAACAGATCTTCGAAAACGGTAGAAACCGAACACCTTCAAAACGGCAACAACCAATCTGCCCCGATGTTTCCACCGAGGTGCCGGCACGCCTAAATTGATGAACCCCTACCACGCTCACAGCCCCCTGTATGCGTGTGTCGGCCATACCTGGCCGTGTCCTTAGATTGTCACTGCCCGAATCCTAAGTGAGACCCTCGTCACATAGTGGACCATTTCTGGATGTGAAGGGAACGTGATTTAGGGCGGCCCGAAATGCGCTAAGACAGAGGGTTATGGGTAGATCGTAAAACGTGATGCAAGAAAATGCGCCCGCAATCTGGACGAGATTCTCATCCAAGTTCTGTATTACAATGTTGATGACGGTCCAATGACAACCCTTCTCCTTCGAAGTAAAACCCAACGCTGCACGCGAAAGCGATTACCTGCACATCGCCGCATCACTGCGTCCGGAATTGGCAAGCATGCCGGGCTTCCTGCAAAACGAACGCTTCCGCAGCCGTCGTCGTTCTGGCTATCTGCTTTCCTTATCGCTTTGGCGGGACGAAAAAGCGCTGATTCGCTGGCGAACCGCAGCCCATCATCACCAGGCACAAGCCGAAGGTCGCTGCGGCGTACTGGATGATTACCGCATCCGCGTAGCAGAGGTGACACGCATGACCCACCGCCACGTCGAAGCGACCCGGTAGCAACGCCGTGGCGCTCACCTTGGTCGATGGCGCGCTGCCTGAGGCTTCGCTGCTGCGTCGCTACATGGACGATGCGTCACACCACGCACCGCCCCTCGAACATGATGTTTTCGATCATCTGAGCACACGGGAACGCTGCGCCGTCCTTTGCGGCTGGTCCAGCATGAATGAAGCGACCTGTTTCGCAAACGAGGCGATGCAGCGCAACGACACCGGCGCAGACATCTACGTGATGCAGGCGATTCGGGATTATGGCAAGACCGATCGCCGCGAGGCACCGCAATATTTCCCCGCTACGTAGATGGCCCGTGGCCCCAGTATTTATGGATGCGGCACGTTCTTGCTATAAAGGCACGATCCGGGGCGCCAACCCGGTGAGGGGACAACGAGATGACGAAGCCGCGTTTTCAGCGCATGACCGTGCTGCTGGGCAGCCTGTTCATGGCCTGTGCCATCGGCGCACCCAGCGACAGTGCCGCCGACACCCCACCCCATGTCGGAAAACCCGCCTCTCACGCGTGGCTATTGAAAGCCGATCGTGTTTTCGATGCGCGCAGTGAACAATCACACGCGGGATGGGTGGTGTTGATACAGGGCGACAAGATCGCGGCTGTCGGCCCTGCATCCGACGTGCACGCACCGCCCGGCACGGAGACGATCAACCTGCCCGGCACCACCTTGCTGCCGGGCCTGATCGACGCGCATTCGCACATCTTCCTGCACCCATACAACGAAACACTGTGGAACGATCAGGTGCTGAAGGAAACGCAGGCGTATCGCACCATCGAAGCCGTGCAGCATGTGCGCAACACCTTGATGGCCGGCTTCACCGTGTTGCGCGATCTCGGCACCGAGGGCGCAGGCTATGCCGACGTCGACATACAGCGCGCTATCAATGAAGGCATGATTCCAGGCCCGCATATGTTCGTCGCCACCCGCGCCACCATCGCCGCGCATTGCTATGGTCCCGGTCCGATGGGCTTCCGCACCGATCTGGATCTGCCACAAGGCGGCATTCCGGTCAGCGGCGTTCCGCAGATGATCGACGCCGTGCGTGACCAGGCCGGCCACGGCGCGGACTGGATCAAGATCTATGCGGATTATCACTGCGGCAAAAGCAAAGGCGCCGTACCCACCTTCAGTGAGGAAGAATTGAAAGCCGGCGTCGATACCGCCCATTCGCTAGGCCTGCCCGTCTCCATGCACTCCACCACCGCCGAAGGCATGCGTCGCGCTGTGTTGGCTGGCGTCGACACCATCGAACACGGTTACGGCGGCACGCGCGAAGTGTTCGAACTGATGAAACAACACAACGTCGCCTACCTGCCCACCTTGGAAGCCGAAACGGCCTATTCCGAATACTTCCACGGCTGGAAGCCCGGCATGCCACCCACCCCCGACATGCAACAAGCCGCCCACGCGTTCAAACTCGCCATGCAAGCTGGTGTGACTATCGGCTGCGGCAGCGACGTAGGCGTCTACACCCACGGCACCAACTACAAAGAACTGGAATGGATGGTCCGCGACGGCATGTCACCCGCACGCGCACTCCTGGCAGCCACGGCAGTGGATGCAAAGATCCTGCGCCAGCAAGACCAATTCGGACAACTCAAAGCCGGACTGGATGCGGATGTGATTGCGGTGCAAGGCGACCCGACACAAGACATCAGCGCGATTGAGCATGTGCCGTTTGTGATGAAGGGTGGGGTGATTTACAAGCAGCTGACTCAATAGTACGCACGAAATGCAGGTTGGGATGAAAGCCAAGCATGATGTCAATGCCAGGATCATATTTCGGCCTACGGGCTACCATCCTGCGTAAATAGCCCTTCCTTCGCTGCCACATCAATCCGCCCATCGCACCAATGCAAACTGTTCAATTTGGTGCTCTACCTTCAAGCGGCTTCCCCACTCCAACCAATTCGCAATCCCGTCTTCGGTATCCCACGGAAAGTCTTGGGGCAATAGAGCACTAAAGCTCATATATCCGCCCTCGAAAAAGAGCTCGCGTAGTACATCGCGGGCATTTTTAGACGAAATGAAACCTTCACCAGATTGAAGGTTTCCGACTACACCCTTTAAAAAATACGCCAGCGAGCGCACCCCATCAGGTATCTCTAGCGGAGAATGAAAGCAAAGATCAGTACCTCGCTCAGTAAAGCTATAACTGTGTTTTGCGCTCGTCACCATCGCGTGCGGCGGAATCGAGACATGCTCTTGAAGCACTGGAATGGCATTGAAATTCACCGAGCTACCGGAGCTACTTATCAATATGTTTTCGAATTCGAAAGGATCATATCGCCAAAAGCGAGGCCACCTGCGCAAAGCCGCCAGATGGACATGAAACCGATAGGCGGAGCGATCAAGGAATAGTGGGCATACGTATGTTGCATCACCAATCTTTCGCTTGACTAAACGCTCTCGCAGGCGAAGCAGGACGTTGTGCTGATAATCCCGGTGGGTGGACTGTTTATCTCTTAGCCCAAAATATAAGGTGCGGGGCGCCACTGTTAAACCAAGCGACTTTCTATCAGCAATGATCTTCGCCGCACTAATATCGGGATAGGCCGAAGGCCGTTTGAATTGCATGTAGAACGGCTTGAATCCAGATATGTGCCCATTCAAACGTGCATCAGCACCAAGCCATCTCTCCTTCCCACGAGAAAACGGCTCAACCGAAAATCTGAAGCGCGGAAAGCTAAGGAGCGCGAGAAAACTCTCCAAGGCAAAGCCGACGGTATCTTCCGTGAAGTCCGCATCCAGTCGAAGACTGTTTTTCACGGCTCTTGCCATATCTGACAACTCCTACTTCATGATCTCAAAACAAGGTCACCCTAATGCCTTGGATGTATGCAAGGGCATTTAAAGGTTATGCCTCTTTCTCGAAGAGAGACGCCAGAAGATCAACCAATGCTGCGTCATTTGATGAGTTCACCCTTTGTCTTCTTTTTCATGAGTCCCTTCCACCTTTTATCAAGCGCAGATTGTAGTGGTCAACCCAACTTGGACAGTCCGATAGGAGTTTTGCCGACCATCGCGTCAACGACGGCCGGAATGCGTTGGCCGATGGCGGCATGCCATCGG
>NZ_JBZEGI010000100.1:0-292 GCF_058216415.1 Dyella sp. SYSU CM1112
CACTGAAGCAACCTGGCGTGCAGAGCGCGGTGGCCTTTCCGGGTCTGTCGATCAACGGTTTCAAGAATGCCACCAATGCAGGCATCGTGTTCGAAACATTGAAGCCGTTCGAGGAACGTCGCGATCCATCGCTGTCCGCAGGTGCGATTGCGGCCGCGTTGAACCAGAAGTTCGCGACTATCCAGGATGCCTACATCGCTACCTTCCCGCCGCCGCCTGTACAGGGCCTCGGCACTATTGGCGGCTTCCGCATCCAGATCGAGGACCGTGGCCAACTTGGCTTCGACGAGTT
>NZ_JBZEGI010000101.1:0-291 GCF_058216415.1 Dyella sp. SYSU CM1112
GTCGACCTGACGCATCCGGATGCGCTTGAGCGCAAGGATTATCTCGGCAAGGACGCTACGTTCACGATCGCGCCCAGAGAGGACGAACCGCGTCTGTTCAACGGTTGGGTGGCGAAGTTCAGCCACCTGACCACGACCAAGGATCAGCGCACGTATCGCTTCGTGATCAAGGCGCATGCCGCGCGCCTGCGCCTCACGCGCACCAGCCGCATCTTTCAGCAACAGACCGCGCCGCAGATCATCGAGGCGATCCTGCGCCGCCACGGCTTCAAGGGACATCAGTTCGTCTTC
>NZ_JBZEGI010000102.1:0-291 GCF_058216415.1 Dyella sp. SYSU CM1112
CGTGGCATGCGCAGCAATTGCCCCAGGCAGCGAATGCCTATGCGCGTCAGCGTATCCATTGCATCCCTGGCAAATAGCTTTTCTGCAGCGGCGTGGAATCGAGCACGCGTCGCATGGTTTCCTGCGTTGCGAGGGCCAGTCCATCGTTGATGTCGGCAAACACGTACGCGGCGTGCGGAGTCGGCGCGGCGGCCATGCGATGCCGAAATCCCAAGGCGGTGAAATCGGTCGCAGCCGACGTCTGCTGGGTGAGTGGCCGGAGATAGAGCGCAAGCTGCGCCACGATTTCAC
>NZ_JBZEGI010000103.1:0-291 GCF_058216415.1 Dyella sp. SYSU CM1112
AACACAAACGGCGATGGCGTTTGGGCGAGATATGTCCAATAGCGGCTGTTTGGCTGCGCTTCCCCTTCCCGCGGAAGGGGGGGCAGCATACTGGTGATGAGCTTGTCCATGCGGGTGACGTCGGCGTTGCGTGCCTGCTTATGCTGTTGAAGCGCGTCGCCATTCCAGCCATGTGCCTTGGCAAGCTGATCGATATCCGCGCCTCCCCGCCATGCTGCCAGTGGCGGCAGATCGTGGGTGGTGGTGGTGGCGACCGCATGCGTTCGCCATCGCCGCGGCGGCAGGAAATCA
>NZ_JBZEGI010000104.1:0-291 GCF_058216415.1 Dyella sp. SYSU CM1112
CGACAGACTATGTGGGCCGCAGGCTCCGCCTTCCAACCCCTCGCTTCCGGCGAGCTGCCTCATGGCACCGGCTTCTGCGTCGAAGGCGGCATGTTTGCCGACACCGGCAAGCCGCCCGTGCGGGAGGGCTTCACCCTGGTGGTGACCTTCACCGATCACCCGGACGTGCGCTTTACCATCGATGCCAGCGCCATCGATCAGGTGGGCAAGGACGAACCGTCGTTGAAATTCCGCGTGGACAGCGAGCTGGGCATCCTGCGTGCCAGCGTCAGCCATGTGCATGTACTTGAG
>NZ_JBZEGI010000105.1:0-291 GCF_058216415.1 Dyella sp. SYSU CM1112
GGGCCGGGACGGGAGGCGCGGGTGCCTCGGAACGCACCTCGGTCGAAGGAGCAGGACGCTCCGCGGGAGGCATAGCCGCCTAGGCGGATCGCTCGCTCGGCGGGCTGGCATGACTGGCTGCCGCCGCGGATCGTCGTGGCGAACGAGTGCGGGTAGGCGTTTCACTTACAGGTTTGGTTTCGGCGCGGATGGCTTCGGACTGATCTTTGCTTTCGATATCGGACACGGGCAAGCCTCACGGGGCGCCGTTGATGACAGAAGGGAGGACGAGCGTTGCGCGGAAACGCGCCG
>NZ_JBZEGI010000106.1:0-290 GCF_058216415.1 Dyella sp. SYSU CM1112
TTCCACTCGTTGTCATGGAACGGCGCCGAGTACTGATATTCGTAATTGCTGTCCCACATCATGCGACCACGGATTATCGGTGCATATTGCAAACAGTCTATGGCTACTACACAGTCCGGTTCGGGGCGAATGTAGAATTCTTCGGCAGTGCTTGCGTCGTGCACTCGAAAGCGCACTGTCGGCCATTCATCATTAATAGGCTTCAAGTCGAATTCAATGGTGCCGTTTTCGAATGCCACCCCATCGAGTCGTGCCTGGGGCTCCTCATGCCCCTTGCTTGCTTTCATGAC
>NZ_JBZEGI010000107.1:0-289 GCF_058216415.1 Dyella sp. SYSU CM1112
CTGGTGGAGAAGAGAGCGTGATCCTGCTGCGACTAGGCGAACGCGTGAACGCCTGGATGAACATTTGTCCGCATGCAGGGCGACGTCTGGACTGGGCACCGGGCAAATTCCTGCTATCCAAAGGCATGCTGGTGTGCGCAGCGCATGGCGCCAGCTTCAACGTGGAGAATGGCGAATGCATCGGTGGTCCGTGCCGGGGCAAAAGCCTGCGAGTGGTGCCGGTGCGGGTGGAGCAGGGCGACGTCATCGTGGTAACGGATGAGGAAAATGAGCGGTGAGAAGCAGGCGT
>NZ_JBZEGI010000108.1:0-289 GCF_058216415.1 Dyella sp. SYSU CM1112
CATCCATCTGCATGGTGGCGGCGTCGTAGCGGTTGGCGGCAACGGTCACGACATTGAGTTGAGCCACCTTTTTCAGATTGAGTGCGAACGTTGCGGGTGCGTTGGCAGATACCGTCAGCGCTGTGCTGGCCGTGGCAAAGCCGTTTTGCGAGGCGGAAACGGTGTAGCTGCCTGCGGGTATGTTCGCGAAAGTGAAATTGCCGTCCTTATCGGTGGTGGCCGCATAAGTGGTGCCGCTTAGAGTCACGCGCGCATTGGCCACCGGTTGCCCCGATGCTTCTTGCTGCAG
>NZ_JBZEGI010000109.1:0-288 GCF_058216415.1 Dyella sp. SYSU CM1112
CTGACAGCCAATTCCACAGGGAAGCTGCCGAATTTCATGAATGCCATCGTCCTGCTGGAGCCAACCCGGCTTGATCGTCCGGATACGGAAGTACGAGAACACCCCTTTCCATTCATGATTGCTCATGGCCAATTGCCGGACGAAGCGCGCAGTGAGCGGGACCAGGATTTCCCCAAGTACGCTAGCGCCGGCTTCTTTCCTTACGACCCGGTGGACTGCGGCCCCTCCGGCAACGCACTGGTCGCGCAAATGACCACGCCGGCGTTTGCCAGTGCCGTGGGGCGTCAC
>NZ_JBZEGI010000010.1:0-184174 GCF_058216415.1 Dyella sp. SYSU CM1112
TGAATTGCTCCTGGATCAGCTGCCGCGACAGGGCCGCCGAGGCCGGACAAGTGGAGGAATAGACCACTTCCGTGCCCAGTTCCAGACGAAAGCCTTCGGCGCACAGACTGGCTTCGAGCGATACCGGGTAGGCGCGCCAGCCGCTGTTGCCGCTGCGCAAGGCGGGGCGACGAATCAGCTGGTCAAAGCGCAAGCTCAAGCGCGCCCGGTCGGCCAAGTCCTTGTGCGAATCCAGAAAGGCGCGCAGCAGTTCTTCCAGCATGGCGGCATTGACGGGCCGGGCGCTGAGGTACTGGTCGACCAGCAGGTACAGGCGCGACATATGGATGCCGCGCCGGTCCGGCCGCACCAGGTTAACGAAAGCACCCACCTGGGCGCTGCTGCGCTGGGGCTGACCGTCGCCAGCGTCGAACAGTACCGGCGTCTCGATACCGTCCATGCCGA
The DNA here is from genome assembly GCF_058216415.1 of Dyella sp. SYSU CM1112. Lineage (NCBI taxonomy): Bacteria > Pseudomonadati > Pseudomonadota > Gammaproteobacteria > Lysobacterales > Rhodanobacteraceae > Dyella > Dyella sp. SYSU CM1112. The sequence continues at coordinate 445 of NZ_JBZEGI010000010.1, forward strand.
CCCAATCCAGCGCGCCGATCAGATGCGGCTGCGCCTGCGTGGCAACGTCGGGCATCAAACGAACGGTGTTTTCATGGGTATGCATGAGGTATTCCTAAATGGAGCCCTCCTTGGATACCGAGGAAGGGCTGCGAAGCATGCGCCCGCCTCGAAAAATGAGGCAGTTCTTGCGGCAACGCGGCATATTTTGGGGCAGTCGAGCCTGTCACAACAGGTCCACACAGGAAACAGTGCGTTTTACTTGCTACCGGTGCGTGACACATGTCCCTGCCAGTGCCGTGCAGCCTTCCATGCCCGCAGCGTGACTCGCAACCCGGCGGCAGACTCGCCCACCTGCAACACTTTCAAGGGTTCGCCGGCCTTTATTGCCTTCCATACCAGGCGCTCCCCTGTATTGGCCTCCAACGCCCGAAAGACGCTGAGAGGGCCTGTCATAGCAGCCGCCTCTCGCCATGCCGCCGCAAGGTCGTCCAATTGCGCTTTGATTGCCTGGGAGCGCGCCTCACTCTGTTGCCGCAACGCCGAACGGCTAAGACCGAACCGAGCCAGGCGGGCCATGGGTAGAGGCAATCGGTCTCGCTCGGCTTCCTCTTGCAGGCGACGCAATGCATGCAGCAGATGGCTCAGGGTCGCCACATGTGCAGCGCGTGCTGGGGATGCAGCTTCTCCGTACCACCATGATGTTTCCAGCGTGGCAAGCGCGCCGTGCAGGGCCGAAGCGGCACTGAGCTGGGCGGCAAAATCCACGGCTGTCCCCTCTTCCAATTGCGCCATGGCGGCCAGCACAGGGGCCAGCCAACGTTCCGAAGGTAGCGCATGTGCCCGTTCGTCATCGAATAACACACGGGTCAAAGGGTGTCGTCCACCACTGGCGGATGCTCCGCTCAATTCCTCCGCCCACCAGTTGAGCTTGGTGGCAGCCACCTGGGGTTCCCGGATGCCGTAGGCCGCAGAGAGCAGTTCCTGTTCGAGCGCTGCCAAGGCGATATGCCCCGGATATTTCCCTGGCTCCACAAAGACCAGCGCTACGCGCTGCTGCGGCTGTATGGCAAGCCACTTGTCGACGTAGCTCTGCAACGCGCCATGCAGGGAAGTCTGTTCGCTCACGCCATGACCTTCAACTTGAGCATGTCGGCCAGCTGGCGCGGATGGTCGACCACTGCATCGGCTCCCCATGCATGGGGATCACCGCCATCCAGATAGCCCCAGTGCACCGCTACGGTATACAGCCCTGCGTCCCGCCCTGCCTGCACATCGCGACGATCGTCGCCGACAAAAACGCATCGCTGGGGATCAAGCCCAGCACGTTCACATGCCAGCAGGACCGGGGCGGGATCAGGTTTGCGAACCGGCAGTGTGTCACCGGACACCACGGCGCAAACACGCGCTCCCCACCCGATCTGCTGCACGAGATCGTCTGTGAGATAGCCTGGCTTATTGGTAACAATGCCCCAGGACATCCCACGCTCTTCCAATGCATCCAACAACGCGTCGATGCCATCGAAGGGGCGCGTGTGGACGGACATCATCGAGTGATAGAGCTCAAGATAACGCGGCATACGCTCGAACAAGGACTCATCGGCCTCATCGAAGGCGCAACGCAGAATGGCGCGAGAGCCGCGCGACACCACCTGGCGCATCATCGTATAAGGCGGCACCGCAGCCCCGACTTCGTCGCAATAAGCAGCCAATGCCGCGTGAAGATCCGGCGCACTGTCGAGCAAGGTGCCATCCAGATCGAACAAAACCCCTTGGGGCGAATCGGGTAGCAGCTTCATGCAGGTTTGCGCGCGCACATAAGGTAATTGACGGCCGTCAAACGACTCAGCCAAGCCCTGCGGGTCACCGGGTTGTATCCCAGGCCGCTTACGTCTTCCAGTTCCAAGCCCGCATGACGCAGCAGACGTGCCAATTCCGAAGGCTTCAAGAACTGCGCATAATGGTGCGTGCCGCGCGGAAGCATGTGCGTGACGTACTCCGCCCCAAGGATAGCCGCAGCAAAAGCAACCGGCGTGCGATTGAGGGTGGACATGAAGACCCGTCCGCCCGGTTTGAGCATAGCGGCAAGGTCCATCACCAGCGCGGCAGGATCCGGGACATGTTCGATCAGCTCCATGCAGCACACGGCATCGAAACTACCCGGTTCGGTCGCGGCCAGATCGGCCGATGATTGCTTGCGGTAATCGACCTTGAGATTCGATTCGTGCAGGTGCAGTCGCGCGATTTCGATGACCTTCAAGCCGAGATCGATACCAACGACGTCAGCTCCGGCGCGCGCCAACGCTTCGCTCAGCAAGCCACCGCCGCAGCCCACATCGGCGACACGCGCACCACGCAATGGCACTCGCTTCGCGACATAGTCGGTACGCACCGGATTGAGGTCGTGCAGTGGCCGCGATTCGCCATCTGGATCCCACCAGCGCGCAGCCAGTTTGTCGAAACGTGCGATTTCATCGTGACTGACGTTCTGAGTCGCTTGCATCATAAATTGAAGGCTCCGGCGCACCTGCTCACTCTAGCGCGCATTCCATTCGTAAATCGTGATATCCCAGCCACCGCTGGTATGCGCCGGATCGCTGTGCGCGATCTCTAATGCCTGTTCCATCGATTCGGCACGCAACACATAGGCACCCCCCGAGTGATCGCCAAAAGGACCAGACAGGTCGTTTCGACCTTGCGTGCGCAACGATTCCAGAAATTCTTTATGCAGAGGCACGACCGCAGGGTCGACATGGGAACGTCGAAACAACATGACGAGATAATGCTTCATTTCGGCTGTGCTCATGCCGGATCCAGTGCGGCAATACGCTCTCGCCAAGCATGGGTGCGTGCAAGGATGCCCGCTACGTCCATGTCGACCAATTGGCGATCCGCCAGCTTGCGCCTGCCGGCGATCCAGACATCGCTGACCTGATGCCGCCCCGTGGCGTAAATCAATTGCGAAACAATGTGGAACAAGGGTTGGGTTTCGAGATCGCTGAGACGTATCGCCGCCAGATCCGCTTGTTTTCCTACTTCGATCGAGCCGATGTCACGCTCAAGCCCCAATGCCTTCGCTGCCTGGATGGTCGCCGTACGCAGCGCGTAGCCGGCGTCGAAGGCCGCAGCATTCTCGGCCACCGCCTTTGCCAGTAGAGCTGCGGTACGGATCTCGCCGAACATATCCAGGTCGTTGTTCGAGGCACAGCCATCGGTACCCAGCGCAACGTTCACCCCGGCCTTGCGCAGCTTTTCCGCCGGGCAGAAACCCGAAGCAAGCTTGAGGTTGGATTCCGGACAATGCACGACCGACACACCGGCCTCGGCGCACGTGGCGATTTCACTGTCGGTGAGCTGCGTCATGTGCACGGCGATCAGGCGATCATTGATCACACCTAATTTTTGCAGCCGCTGGAAGGGGCGCAGTCCGGTTTTCTTGCGCTCTTCCTCGACTTCATGTGCTGTTTCGTGCAGATGCAGATGCACTGGAATGTCGAGCTGATCGGCCAGGACACGAATACGCTCGAACGAGTCGTCAGAAACCGTGTACGGAGCATGCGGCGCAAAAGCCGTGCGAATCAGCGGATCGCTGCGGAAACTGTCATGCGTTTCGCCGGCACGCTCGAAATATTCGTCCTGGGTACGTGCCCATCCGGATGGAAACTCGATGATGGGCAAACCGATCACGGCACGAAAACCGTACTTGCGATAGGTCGCGCCAATGGCGTCTGGAAAGAAGTAGTTTTCGTTGGCACAGGTCGTGCCCCCGCGCAACATCTCGGCGATAGCTAGCTCTACGCCATCGCGAACGAACTCAGGCCCCATCACCTTGGCCTCTACAGGCCAGATGTGTTGCTGCAACCAGACCATCAACGGCAAATCGTCAGCAAGGCCACGCATCAATGTCATCGGATTGTGCGTATGCGTATTGATAAGTCCGGGAATCAGTACGTGCTCGCCCAATACCACGCGCTCGCGCGGTGCGTAAACCGCATCAGCTTGGGAGCTCGGCATGATGGCAACGATGCGGCCAGCATCGATCGCTACGGCGTGATGTTCGAGCACCTGATCGCCGGGTTCGACCGGCACGATCCAGCGAGCTTCGATAAGTAAATCAACTGACTGCGGAACGATCTGGCTCGTCATAGTGGCTTTTTGGGGATTGATATGAATCGGGGCGGCACATCTTACGATGCCCGCCCCGATGATTCGTTTCACCTCACCGCTTTCCCGTCTCCTTCGAAGAAGACGAAAGAAAAGCGATGCATCATCACTTCACGCGACTGACGTACTCGCCCGAGCGGGTGTCGACCTTGATGACTTCATCCTGGCTCACGAACAGCGGCACGCGCACGACTGCACCCGTCTCAAGCTTGGCAGGTTTGCCGCCACCGCCGGAGGTATCGCCGCGCAGGCCGGGATCCGTCTCGACGATTTTCAGTTCCACGAAATTGGGCGCCTGTACCGAGATCGGACGACCATTCCACAGGGTCACCACACACTCTTCCTCGCCTTTCAGCCATTTGGCCGCCTCCGCCATGGCGGCCACGTCAGCCTGATGCTGTTCGAACGACCCGTCGAGCTTCATGAAATGCCAGAACTCGCCGTCGCTGTAGAGATACTGCATATCGGTATCGACCACGTCGGCACCCTCGAACGATTCGCTCGACTTGAGGGTTTTTTCCGTAGTGCGGCCATTGAGCAGATTGCGGATCTTGATACGGGTGAAGGCCTGGCCCTTGCCCGGCTTGATGAACTCCGCGTCGGTGATGATATAGGGATCATTATCGACGATGATCTTCACACCGGTCTTGACGTCATTGAGACCATAGCTGGCCATGCACTTCGCTCCGAAATAAAGGAAACCGCTGACCTCAGCGGTTAAAATGGTTCTTCAGGGCCTTCCAGCCCATATAGAGCCCTCTATGATAACCGCAAGCCCTGGCGCCCGCATTACACCGACCAGCCAAGCTGACTGGCGGCAGCTTTGGCGCAACGCGATCACGGACGCCCGCGAACTGCTCGACCTGCTTGGATTGAGTCACTTGGCCGGTCGTTTGCCGGCCGACGATGCCGGTTTTGCACTGCGGGTACCGCGTGGCTTCGCAGCCCGCATGCGCCACGGCGACGCAAATGACCCATTGCTGCTGCAGGTACTGCCTCAACTCGTGGAACTGGAACAGCGGCCGGGCTTTGTGCTGGATGCGGTAGGAGATCTCGCGGCGCGCGAAGCCAAGGGGGTTTTGCATAAATACCAGGGCCGCGCGTTACTGATTGCCAGCGGTAGCTGTGCTATCAATTGCCGCTACTGTTTCCGCCGTCACTTTCCCTATGGCGAGGAGATTGCCGCCGCAGGGCAGTGGCAGCAGGCGCTCGACCACCTCCGCGGGGACGCATCCATCCACGAGCTCATCCTTTCGGGCGGCGATCCGCTGGCCTTGACCACCGCCAAGCTGGAAGAACTTGGGCGCAATCTCGTCGACATGCCGCAGGTTTTCCGCCTGCGCATCCATACCCGGTTGCCGGTGGTACTGCCCGAGCGGATCGATACGTCTTTCATCGAATGGCTGCGTTCTCTCCCGTTACAGAAAGTTGTCGTGCTGCATGCCAACCACGCCAACGAGTTCGACGAGGAAGTAGACGCGGCGTGTGCGCGTCTGCGGGAAGCAGGCGCCACACTGCTCAATCAATCCGTGCTTCTGCGTGGTGTCAATGATGATGCTGCGGCACTTGTGTTGTTGTCCGAGCGCATGTTTGCAGCAGGTGTGCTGCCGTATTATTTGCATCAACTCGATCGCGTGCAAGGCGCGGCTCATTTTGAAGTAACCGATGCAGAAGCGCGGTCCCTGATTGACGCCATGCGCAGCCGGCTGCCCGGCTACCTCGTACCGAAATTGGTGCGCGAGGTGGAGGGCGATCCATCCAAGCGGGCACTCTGAGGCGTTGCACCCTCCAGAACTAGCCCTGCGAAAGCTTGTCCCAGGAGCGACTTGGGGTCACGCCGAAGACACTAAGTAGTCATCTCGCGCATGCGCTTCGTCACTCATTCGCATTCGTCGTGCGAATTAACGCTGGCGAGGCTCGCCGGAATCCGCTAAAACAAAGCGGTAGTGCCGGCTAGCCCTCGGATGCCTTCCGCGCGAGCAGCCCTCTCCAAGGAAGCACGACGCGCCCATGAAGACAGACTCCGTTATCAAGATCCTCTTTGTCGAAAACTCGGTCGAGGATGCGGAACAAATTATTACCCTGCTTCGCAATGCTGGTATTGCGGTGCGCCCTGCGCGAGCCACTACCGCCGAACAGTTTCATGCAACGCTCGAAGAGCTAGGTCCGGATCTGGTGCTGTTCAATCCCGGCGTATCGGGTATGCCGCTGCGCAATGTGGCACAGCAGATCGAAGCCACCTCTCGCGATATCGCCTTGATCGCCTGCGTCCCCAAGATCGACGATCAAAGCGTGGCAGAAATGTTTCAGGACGGCGTACAAGGGGTCGCTTCACGCAGCCAGCCCAAACAGTTGATCACGGTAGTGAAGCGTGAGTTCGATGCGCTTAACACCCGCCGCCAGGTACGCCGCCTCGAATCGGCGCTACGCGAATCGGAGCGTCGTTGCGATGCGCTGCTGGATTCGTCCAACGACCCCATTGCCTATGTGCATGAAGGTATGCACGTACGCGCCAATCGCTCCTATCTCGACACGTTTGGCTACGCCGACTACGACGATCTGCTGGGGCTGCCGGTATTGGACCTGATCGGCCCAACGGACGCCGACGCTTTCAAAAATCTGCTGCGCGCGCTGTCGCGCGGCGAGAAGGCCGAATATCGCCTGGAATTGCACGCTCGCCGAGCCGATGGCGGCACGTTTCCCGCCACGGCGGAATTTGCGCATGCCACGTTCGAAGGTGAGCCGTGCTTGCAGATCGTGTTTCGTCGCCAGCAAATCGATCCAGCCTTGGTCGAGCAGTTGCAGCGTGATCCAGTTACGCGCTTGTTCAACCGTGCGCGCACGCTGGAATACATCGATAGCGCGGTCGCCGCCGCCAGCGAAGGTCGAAAGGGCCAGAGCCTGCTATTGATCGAACCGGATAACTGGACGCCCATCGTCAACGGTATCGGCCTGGGCAAAGCCGATGAACTGTTGGCAGCTTTCGCACATCGCGTGAGCTCACGGCTTGGACAAAGCGACGTCGCTGGCTTGCTGGGCGATCACACGGTCGGTGTGATTTTGCATACGGAAGTCGATGAGGCGATCCACCAATGGATCAAAGGTTTGCAACAGGTGATTGCAGAAGAAATCTTCGATCTGGGCACGCAGTCGATCACGTTGACCGTCAGCATTGGCGGTAGCCTTCTGGGCGAGAAGAACGCCAATACGGATATGCTACTGAATCAGGCGGGCCAGGCATTGCGCAGCGCGCAGAGCCAGGGTGGCAATCGCAGCGAACTGCACGATCCCGCTGCGCGGGAAAAGGCCGATGCGGAACGCGAGCGCAACTGGCTCAATCTGCTGCGCCAGGCGCTCACGCAAAACGAGTTTGTGCTGTATCACCAACAAACGATCAGCCTGCAGGATGCCGAGGGCGATTATTCGGAAATCCTGCTGCGTATGAACGGCCCTCAGGGAGAGGTATCACCTGGCTTCTTCATGCCGATTGCCGAAAAATACGGCCTCAATGCCGAAATCGATCGCTGGGTGCTGAACCAGGCCATCCTCGCACTCAAGGCGCGTGACCGGCTTGGCATTCCTACTACGTTCTTCGTCAAGCTCACAGCCGACTCCATGCAACCGCAGGCCAATTTGCTGCCATGGATGGACCGGGCCTTGAAGCAGGCCAATCTGAAACATGGCCGGCTGGTGTTGGAAATGACAGAGAGCAAGGTAGTGACCATGCTTCGACCCGCCCAGGAGTTCATCAACGCCTGGAAAAAGCTGGGTGGGTTCTTTGCGCTGGAACAATTTGGTTCAGGCCTGAATTCCTTCCAGCTGCTCAATCACATCGACGCGGATTATCTGAAAATCGACCGCAGCTTTATGGCCGACCTGCCTCAGCATCCGGAAAATCAGAAGAAGGTCACCGAGATCTGTCAGCAGGCGCACGAGATGAAGCGCATGACCGTGGCGGAATGGGTCGAGGATGCCGCCAGCACATCGCTGCTATTTGCTTGCGGCGTGGATTTCGTGCAGGGCAACTTCTTGCAGGAGCCGCAGGCGCTAGCCGTGAGCACGTGAGGTACGCGAATTCTCTGCTTGAGTGGGAATCAAGCAAAAGCCCCGCGGAACGATCCGCGGGGCTTTTTTGATACTGCCACAGCCGATTTATTCGGCGGTCGAGGCAGCGATGTTTTCCTTGATGCGGGCAGCCTTACCTTCCAGGCCACGCAGATAATACAACTTGGCGCCACGCACCTTGCCCCTGCGCTTCACCTGCACCGACTCGATGCTGGGGCTGTGGGCCTGGAACACACGCTCCACACCCGTACCGTGCGAAATCTTACGCACGGTGAAAGCTGAATGCAGGCCACGATTGCGCTTGGCAATGACAACACCCTCAAACGCCTGCACGCGCTCGCGGTTGCCTTCCTTCACCTTGACGTTGACCACCACGGTGTCGCCAGGGCCGAACTCCGGCAGCTGGCGGGTGATCTGCTCGGCTTCGAACTGTTCGATGATCTTGTTCATGACAACACCTGTCTTTGTTCAATGCTTGCGGTCTTCATCGGCCGCATCGTTTTGCCGTGGCTGCGTCTGGGCACGCTCACGACGGAATTCGTCCAACAATGCGCGGGACTCTTTGTCCAGCGCGCACTGCGCCAATAAATCGGGACGCCTCAACCACGTTCGCCCCAGCGATTGTTTCAGACGCCAGCGGCGAATGGCCGCATGATCGCCGGAAAGCAACACCTCCGGTACGTTACCCAGCGCGTCATGCACTGGTTTCGCGTAGTGCGGGCAATCCAGCAAGCCGTTCGAGAAAGAATCCTGCTCGGCAGACTGCGCGTCGTTCAACGCACCTTCCTGCAAACGGCCCACCGCGTCGATGATTACCGCGGCACCTAGCTCGCCCCCGGACAACACATAGTCGCCGATAGATAGCTCTTCGTCGACCTCATGCGTCAGCAGACGTTCGTCTACGCCTTCGTAACGCCCGCAAAGCAGAGTGATACGCGGCATTTTTGCCAGCGCTTCGACCCTGCCCTGCGTCAGCCGCGCTCCTTGCGGACTGAGGTAAATCACGTGCACCGGTTCCGGTGCTGCCTCACGCACCGCCCTGAGGGTTTTGCGCAAAGGCTCAATCAACATCACCATGCCAGGGCCGCCGCCGCAGGTGCGGCCATCCACGGTACGGTAATTGTCAGTGGCGTAATCGCGCGGATTCCAGGTTTCTACCTGCAGCAATTCACGTTGCTGCGCGCGGCCCACGACACCAACAGCGGCACACTGGCGCATGAAGTCAGGGAACAGTGTGACGACATCAATGCGCATTGGATCCTTCGCCTATACCGCTTAGAAGTCGGGATCCCAGTCCACCACCATGCGTCCACCAGACAGATCTACCGAACGCACATAAACACCCTGGACGAAAGGAATCAGCCGCTCGCGCTCGCCGTCCCTTACCACCACCACATCGTTGGCACCGGTCGCGAACAGATGGCTTACGCGCCCGAGAACCACGCCTTCAGTGGTGACGACCTCAAGGCCTTCGAGGTCGACCCAGTAAAACTCATCCTTACCGGGCGGCGGCAGCAACTCGCGGGCTACGTAAATATCCTGCCCAACCAGTGCCGCCGCGCCATCCCGGTCATCCACCTTTGGCAACTTGGCAATGAGCCCCTTGCCTTGTGGTCGACCGCTGACACCGTTGACCTCCATTTCCCCGCCCGGCGCCATCGTGAGCAGCCAGGGCTGATATTTGAAGATCTGCGTGCGCGGCTCGGTCCAGGATTCGAGCTTGACCCAGCCCTGCACGCCGTACAACCCGACGATGCGCCCGAGCAGGACGCGCCGACTGGCTGCCGTCATTGCTCAGGCAGCCTGCTTGGCTGCTTCCTTCACCAGCGCGGCGACCTTGTCGCTCAACTGAGCGCCCTTGGCCACCCATTCCTGCACACGCACGACGTTCAGTTCCAGGCGCTTGTCCTTGCCGGAGGCAGCGGGGTTATAGAACCCCAGATTTTCGATGCTGCGACCATCGCGCTTGTTGCGCTGATCGGTCACAACGACGTGGTAGAACGGACGGCCCTTGGCGCCGCCGCGCGAAAGACGAATCTTGACCATAGTTGAAAAGCTCCAGAGTGCCGGTATGCCCGGCAAACACGCCCTAGACCGGACGCGGTAAACGCAACATTTTAATGAAATTCGTGGAAAAAGGAAGGGGTTAGCGATTTTCCCCTCCTTTAAGCCTCAGCGCATGGGTGGAAATCCACCGCCCATGCCGCCCATACCTTTCATGGCACCGCGCATCTGCCGCAATAGCCCTTTGGTGCCGCCTTTGGACAACTTGGACATCATCTTTTCCATCTGCATGTACTGCTTCAGCAGACGGTTGACGTCCGCCGGCTGGGTGCCCGAACCGCGCGCTACACGAGCTCGACGCGAGCCATTGAGCAGATCCGGATGACGGCGCTCCTTCTTGGTCATCGAATTGATGATCGCGATCATCCGCCCGATCTCGCCGTCATTGACCTTGGACTTCACGTTATCGGGCAATGAGGAGACACCCGGCAACTTGTCCATAAGGCCGGCCAGGCCACCCATGTTGTTCATCTGCTCAAGCTGATCGCGCATGTCGTTGAGGTCAAAACGCTTGCCCTTGATCACTTTCTGGGCCAGCTTTTGCGCCTTTTCCTGGTCGACCTTGCGCTCCACCTCCTCAACCAGCGACAACACGTCGCCCATGCCGAGGATGCGCTGCGCGACGCGCTCGGGATAGAACGGCTCCAGCGCATCGGTCTTTTCGCCCGCGCCGAGGAACTTGATGGGGCGGCCGGTCACATAACGCACCGAAAGCGCGGCACCGCCCCGGGCGTCGCCGTCTGTCTTGGTCAATACCACGCCGGTGAGAGGTAGGGCTTCGGCAAAAGCCTTGGCGGTGTTGGCCGCATCCTGGCCGGTCATCGAATCAACCACGAACAGGGTTTCGACCGGCGTGATAGCCGCATGCAGCGCCTTGATCTCCGCCATCATGGCTTCGTCGACGTGCAAACGACCTGCGGTATCCACCAGCAGCACGTCAATGACTTCCTTACGTGCCGCAGCGATGGCCGCTTTGGCAATATCGACCGGACTCTGACCGATTTCCGATGGGAAGAATTTCACCTCCACCTGCTCGGCCAACGTGCGCAACTGTTCGATAGCGGCCGGACGATAGACGTCACAGCTCACCACCATTACGCGCTTTTTCTTGCGCTCGGTGAGGAAACGAGCCAGTTTGGCCACCGTGGTGGTCTTGCCCGCACCCTGCAGCCCCGCCATCAGCACCACGGCTGGCGGCTGCTGCGCCAAATTCAATTCGGCGTTGGCGGTACCCATCACGGTGGTCAGCTCCTCGCTGACCACCTTTACCAGGGCTTGGCCTGGAGACAGGCTCTTGAGCACTTCCTGCCCTACCGCGCGAACTTTCACACGCTCGATCAGCGCCTGTACGACCGGCAGCGCCACATCGGCCTCAAGCAGCGCAATACGTACCTCGCGCAGGCTTTCACGAATATTTTCCTCGGTCAGCCGGCCGCGCCCGCGCAGGCGGTTGACGGTGGTGGAGAGGCGTTGGCTCAGCGACTCAAACATGATGGCGAATAGATGGCAGATCGACCGTGAAATATACCAGACCACCCCAGCCACTGGCCGACTTGCAAGGCAACCTGCCGTCATCAGCTGGTGAAGGCGGCCAATCGAGAGACATGAATAAGACGTTATCCATGTCCTTCAACGCGTCGATAAATCCACAGCGAATAGATCCATGGAATGAACAACGCGCCCACTATCGCGATCATCAACCATTTCAACGGCACACCAGCCAGTGCGGCAACGACAACAACCACGCCGGCCAAAACGAAAATCCATCCAGCCATCCGGTGTGTGCGTTCCCATACGGCATCGCTGGCAAGCGTCCACGGCGATCGAATGCCGATAAAGAAATTCTTGCGGAGCTTACCCATATAGTTGCCCATCACCATGAGCAATACGCCAACGATAAGCATGCTTATGAGCGGCATTCGCACTCGGTGCCCAGCTGCATTCAGAAGAACACCCAAGCCTGAAATCAACACAAATGCCTGTACCGCGAGCATGACCATGCTGTAAGCCGCAACAAACGGCTTGATTTCGTAATGCCGCGGCGAAACAGCTGGCAGCAGCACCGTTAGCAGAGCCACGACCACGATGATGATCATCGGCGTGGCTACCGCTCCGATAGGCGACATATAGCCGTCAATTTGACCTTGCGCATTCCAATGCGTAGGAACGCGTGTGGGCATATGGGGGTACAGCCACAGGAAAACCGCAGCCAAAATCAGTAGAAAAAAAACTGACAACAGGAGCGTACGCACAGGTTTCATCGCTTGCCTCCTCGTGCCGCGGCAGATGGAAATAAGTCGAGCACCATGCGGGTGAGATCTTCCATCACAGTGCTGTTGAGTGAATAAACGATGTACTGTCCCCGGCGCTCGGTACGAACAAGATCAGCGTGTTTGAGCACCATGAAGTGATGCGACAGAGACGCGCCGGTGATATCGAATGCTTCGCCGATTTCACCTGCACTCATCGCCGCGCTCTGCAGCCGTTTGAGGATGGCGCGACGGGTAGGGTCTGCAAGCGCGCGAAAAACGGCTTGTTGCTTCATGGCGACACTAACACTCCGGGTCAGGCTATATAGATATTTAGACAATCATCTAAATATTGCAAGTGCCGGACGCTTTGTCGCGTTCACCCCGCTGGCCGCCCTGTGCCACACTTGCACGCCATGCTAGCCGCCCTCTCTATCTTTGCCATCGCCTGCTATCTGCTTGCCAGCGGGCTCCTGGCGCGCCCACTGTTCGGGAGCCATGCCATTGCCCCGGCAAGAGTCGCGCGTTCTGCCTTGGCCATTGCGACCCTCGCCGTACTCGCACATGCGGCTTTATTACTGGCCATGCACCGTGGCGCGCTGGACCTGCATTTCTTTGCCGCGTTGTCGTTGGTCGCCTGCGTTGTATCGGCGTTGACGCTGGTGGTGAATCTCACGCGCCCGGTAGTCGCCTTAGGTGTCATCATCTTTCCGCTCAGCGCTCTCTTGCTGTTCGTTGACAGCTTCCTCGCCCCCCCCACGATGCCGATTGCGATGGATTGGCACATCAAGCTCCATGTAACCGTGGCGCTGCTGGCGTTTGGTGTTTTGTCGATTGCAGCGGCTATGGCGATCTTGCTCGCCATACAGGAACGTGCCTTGCGGCATCGGCAATTGAGCCCATGGTTGAGTGCGTTGCCACCGCTCACCCTGACCGAATCGCTACTGTTCCGCCTGATCGGCGCGGGCTTTGCGCTGCTCACGATAACGCTGCTGACCGGCATCCTGTTCGTACACAACCTATTTGGCCAGCACTTGATGCATAAGACCGTGCTGTCAATCGTGGCATGGCTGGTATTCGGCGCCCTGCTCTACGGACGCTGGCGGCATGGATGGCGCGGGCGCAGTGCCGTTAACCTCACCCTGATCGGCATGGGCGTGTTGGTCTTGGCATTTTTTGGCTCAAAATTCGTGCTGGAAGTGATCCTGCACCGCGCGGTGGATTGAACGCCGTCATCGACAGGCGTCAATTGCCTGCGCCAACCGCTCCACGCCAATCACTTCCATATCGCCCACGCGACCTTTCTTCGGCGCATTCGCCTTCGGCACGATCGCGCGCTGAAATCCATGATGTGCCGCCTCCTTCAGCCGCTCTTCGCCATTCGGAACAGGGCGAATTTCGCCGGACAGCCCGATTTCACCAAAGGCGATGGTCTTCTCCGGCAGCGGGCGGTCACGTAACGACGACAGCACAGCCAGCAGCACAGGTAGATCCGCCGCAGTCTCCTGCACACGGATACCCCCTACCACATTGACGAAAACGTCCTGATCGTAAGCCGCCACGCCGCCATGCCGATGCAAGACCGCCAACAACATGGCCAGGCGGTTTTGTTCGAGACCGAGCGTCACACGTCGGGGATTTCCCAAGGAAGACTGATCGACCAGGGCTTGTACCTCCACTAGCAAAGGACGCGTGCCTTCACGCGTCACCATCACGGCGCTGCCTGAGGTCGGCCCGCTATGCGCGGAAAGGAAAATTGCAGAAGGATTGGGCACTTCCCGCAAACCCTTTTCGGACATCGCAAACACGCCCAACTCGTTCACGGCACCAAAGCGATTCTTGAAAGCGCGTAGCACTCGGAAACGGCTGCCGGACTCGCCTTCGAAATACAGCACCGCGTCGACCATGTGCTCGAGCACGCGTGGACCGGCGATGCCGCCTTCTTTGGTGACATGTCCGACGAGGAACACCGAAGTACCGGTTTCCTTTGCAAATCGGGTCAGCTTGGCAGCCGATTCGCGCACCTGGCTCACCGAGCCTGGTGCTGCGGTAAGCAGCTCCGTCCAGATCGTCTGGATGGAGTCAATCACCAATACACGAGGCCGCGTGGTGGCAACCTGATCAAGGATGCGCTCGATGCCGGTTTCAGCAAGGGCATGCAGCGGCTGCAAGGGCAGATCAAGACGCTGTGCGCGTGCCGCAACCTGAGCCAGTGATTCTTCGCCCGTGACATAGACGCTGGGAAGCTTTTCGCCAAGCTTGCCAAGCATCTGCAACAACAGCGTCGATTTGCCGATGCCGGGATCGCCACCGATCAGCACCACAGAACCATCGACCAGACCGCCGCCCAGCACGCGATCTAACTCTCCGATACCGGTCAATGTCCGCGATTCAGCAGTGACCAGTACGTCCGTCAACGGTGTAATGCGCGCTACACCGTTGGCCACCCCTGCATAGCCACTTTGCCTGGCGGCACCTACGGATTTTTGGGCAGGCTGTACGACGAATTCTGAAAGCGTGTTCCACGCGCCACATTCGACGCATTGACCCTGCCATTTGGTGTGTTCAGCGCCGCAATCAGTACAGACATAGGCGGTTTTGGCTTTGGCCATGAGATAACTTGCGTAAGAGCGTTGGACAGAGCTTAGCCCGCAGCGGTCGCAGCTTGCGAGATCCGCCCGCTACTGCTCGTCCTCCACGAACAGAACGCGGCGCGTCATGCCGCACGTCAGGTCATAACTGATCGTACCGGCTTGAGCAGCCACCAATTCCACCGGTAACTCACTTCCCCACAGCACGACGCGATCACCCACGCGAGCCTCCGGAGCCGTACGCAAATCCACGGTAATGAGGTCCATCGAAACACGCCCAATCAAGGGAACGCGCGTGGTACCCACAAGCACAGGCGTGCCGGTGACAGCGCTGCGTGGATAACCATCGCCATAACCGACGGCGGCAACACCTACTGGCATGTCCTCAGGACATTCCCATAGCCCGTTGTAGCCAATGCGTTCGCCACGCTTAATGGTGTTCACCGCAATCAAGCGTGTAGCCAGTGTCATAGCCGGCTTGAAACCAAAATCGGCTCCACTTTTTCCTTCTACTACGGACAACCCATAAAGCAGCCCCCCTGTACGCACCCAGTCACCTCGCGCATCGGGCCAGCCGAGCACCGCGGCGGAATTGGAAAGCGAGCGTGGGCCGGACAGTCTGCCCGTAGCAACCAGGAATCGCTCGATTTGCTGATGCGTACGGATTCCGCCAAAGACCTCTGACTCGGCAAAATGCGTCATCAAGCCGATCTCCGGATCGATCCCCGCCATCGTCGCCAGTTGTGCATGCACAGTCGCCGCACGCCCAGGGGCAAAGCCGAGGCGATGCATGCCGCTGTCCACCTTCAGCCACACGCGCAGGCGTCCCTGTGCAGCGGAAGCCTCCGACAGCCATTTCAGCTGGCTCTCGTGATGAATGGCTGCGTCAAGCCCGAGGCGCTGCATTTCGGCAATATCGCCCGGTTGGTCAGGTCCCGAGAGCACGACGATACGCTGCCGATGCCCTGCCGCGCGCAAGCGCAAACCATCGCCCAGTGACGCCACCGCAAAGGCATCGGCAGCGCCATCCAATGCACGTGCCACGCGCTCCAGGCCATGCCCGTATGCGTCCGCCTTGACGACGGCCATCACTTTGGCCGGTGCTGACATTGCCTTGATGCGGGCAAGATTGTGGCGTAACGCGTTGAGATGAATGGTGGCAACGGTGGTGCGGCTCATGTTCCGGGACCGATCGAACGTGGAATAAAAGCAAGCTCGCTCGCACCGACACGGTGGCGAACGTTCGTCACATCATAGGTTAACGGCCAACTGGCGTCGGGTCCGGACATTGGCGTGGCAATGTCCGGGCAACATCCTTATCAGAAATGTCCGGTGTAGCTGTCGGGACTATAGTTCTCGAACTTGGTGTAATGGCCCAAGAAGGTCAGCTTTACCGTATCCGTAGGACCGTTACGCTGCTTGCCGATGATGATCTCGGCCAAACCTTTGTCAGGCGACTCCTTGTTGTAGTACTCATCGCGGTAGATGAACATGATGACGTCAGCATCCTGTTCGATAGCGCCCGATTCGCGCAGATCCGACATCATCGGGCGCTTGTCCGCACGCTGTTCCAGCGAACGGTTGAGCTGCGACAACGCGATCACCGGCACATTGAGTTCTTTGGCGAGACCTTTCAAGGAGCGGGAAATTTCTGAGATTTCCGTGGCGCGATTCTCCTTATTTCCCGGCACCTGCATCAGCTGGAGGTAATCGATCACGATCAAACCCAATCCGCCGTGTTCACGCGCCAACCGACGTGCGCGCGAACGCATTTCTACGGGCGACAAGCCTGGCGTGTCATCGATGAAGATCTTTGCTTCAGACAGGAGCGCAATAGCATTGGTGACGCGTGGCCAGTCTTCCTCGGCCAGATCACCGTTGCGCAGATGTTGCTGATGAATGCGACCGACCGAGGAAATCAGGCGGAACGCAAGCTGCGAGGCCGACATTTCCATCGAGAAAACAGCCACCGGTTTTTTCGCACGAAGCGCAGCGGCCTCGGCAATATTCAGCGAAAAAGCGGTCTTACCCATGGAGGGACGCGCCGCGACGATGATCAGATCCGACGGCTGCAACCCGGACGTTAAATTATCCAGATCGGTAAATCCCGTAGAGATACCGGTCAGCTGACCGCGATTCTGGTAGCGCTCATGCAAGAGGCGAAAAGCGTCCTTCACCGCCTCGCGCATCGATACCGTATCTTTCTTGCCACGCGCCCCCGATTCGGCAATGTGGAATACGCGCTGTTCTGCGTTTTCCAGCACTTCCTGCACCGATTTGCCTTCAGGGCGATAACCATCTTCGGTAATGGCGGTGCCCGCGTCGATCAGCTGCCGCAGTACCGACTTCTCCCGCACGATCTCAGCGTAGGCAATGATGTTGGCCGCACTCGGCGTAGCATTGGCCAACTCGACAAGATAACTGGCGCCTCCCGCCATTTCTGCAAGGTCATTGGCTTCAAACCAGTCGCCCAGCGTCACCGCATCGCAAGGCATGCCTTTGTTGGCGAGCTCGGTAATAGCGCGCCAGATCATCCGATGATCCTTGCGATAGAAGTCCTGTTCGCTGAGTTTGTCCGCGACGCGATCCAGGGCGTCGGCCGCCAGCATTAAGCCACCCAGTACGGCCTGTTCGGCATCAATGGAATGCGGGGGCACCCGCAAAGCCTCGATAGCGCTCTGGGCGGATTTGCGTTCGGGCACGAAGGACATGGACATTCCCTGCAGCAAGGAAGACGCGCAAAACCACGCATGCAAACATTAAGTCACGAGCATACGCGGAGGTGTCTCAGGCGTTAAGACAATAAGTCTGTGGATATCTTGTGAGAAGCTGGGGATAAGCCCGGAGGCAAAACAAAAGGCACTGGCGTCGAGGCTCAGTGCCTTTTGTCTGCTAGGGCTTGCGATGTGATCGACGCCAAAACGCCAACCGCTGACCTCAGCTCTTGCGATACTTACTGCTTTTCGCTGACTACGATCACTTTGATCGTGTTCTGCACATCGGCGTGCAAGCTGATCACCGCCTCGAATTCGCCAATATGCCGGATCGGGCCCTCGCCCTGAATGACCTCGCCCTTGTGCACATCATGGCCAGCAGCCTGGAGTGCATCGGCAATCTCGCGCGGACCGACCGAACCGTACAGCTTGCCTTCCGGGCTAGCGTTGGCGGCGATCGTCACGGTCACGTCAGTGAGCTTGTTCCTGCGGGCATCGGCATCGGTCAGCAGCTTGTTGGCCTTGGCCTCGTACTCGGCGCGACGCGTTTCGAACGCAGCCAGATTTTCAGCAGTCACGCGGACGGCCTTGCCCTGAGGCAGCAGATAGTTGCGGCCATAGCCCGGCTTCACCTTGACCTTGTCGCCGAGGTTGCCGAGATTGCGCACTTTCTCAAGCAGAATGAGTTCCATGGGGTATTCCTTGATTCGTTAGCACCGAAATGGCCGATGCAGCCGTGGACGGTTGTCCGAAATCGACATCTCTCCTGAAGGAGAGCAGCGGTGAAATGCCAACCGGATGCGCGTTTACCGCGCACGGCGGTTAACTGAAGTGCTACGCATCCGCTCTCACCGGAATCCTCTCCCCGAAAGGAGAGGACACGGATGCGACGACGTCATCAAACGTCGTGATTGTCGGTGTACGGCAGCAACGCCAGGAAACGCGCGCGCTTGATGGCTGTTGCCAGCTGGCGCTGATAGCGCGCTTTGGTGCCGGTGATACGGCTGGGCACGATCTTGCCGTTTTCGGTGATGTACTGGCGCAACGTATTGAGATCCTTGTAATCGATCTCTTTGACGTTTTCGGCCGTGAAGCGGCAGAACTTGCGGCGGCGGAAGAACTTGGACATGGCTATGGGCTCCTATCAGTCTTCGAGATCGGCGTCGTCACTATCGGCACGTCCGACACGGCGGTCGTCGCCATCAACATCCTCATCACGGCGGCGGGACGACTTGGCATCGTCCTTTTCCTTGCTCTTGAGGATGAAGGACTGCTCGCTCTCGGCCGCATCGCGCTTGATGACCAAGTGGCGCAGCACCGCATCGTTGAAGCGGAAACCTGACTCCAGCTCATTCAGCACGCTCTGGCTCACTTCAATGTTGAGCATCACGTAATGGGCCTTGGCCAAGTTCACGATGGGATACGCCAACTGGCGACGGCCCCAATCTTCCAGACGATGAATCTGGCCGCCATCAGCCGTAATCAGCGCCTTGTAACGCTCGATCATGGCCGGAACCTGTTCGCTCTGATCCGGATGAACCAGGAATACAACTTCATAATGACGCAAGGTCATTGGAAAACTCCTTATGGATGCGACCCTTATGGGCCTCGCAGCCTCCCGCGGATGGCGGTGAGGCAAGGGACTGCCAAGCGTCTCTTTAGGCCAGGCAGAAGCGGGATTGTAAGCGGAGCGAATGAGTCCACGCAAGTTGCTGAATTGATTGAAAGCAACGCGAAATGGCGCCCGAGCCTGCTTCCGAAGGCCTGAACGACCTGTGCGCGAGCCCCCCTGGGTAGCGTCACCCGATGGTAAAACTCTCTCCACATCCGCACTCCCCCGTAGCATTGGGATTGCGGAAGACGAAACTCGCATTAAGCCCCTGGCGTTGAAAATCGATCTCGGTGCCATCGATTAACGGCAGGCTTTTGGTGTCCACGATGACGGCGACCCCGCCGATCTGGAACGTCTGGTCGTCCGCGCTGACGTGATCAGCCAAATCCACGACATAGGCGAACCCGGAGCATCCGGTGCGCTTCACCCCGAACCTGACACCTGCAGCGGCGGGCGTCTGCGCCAGAAACTGGCGCATGCGTTGTTGAGCGGAAGTGGTGATGGAGATAGTCATGGCAACAGCGCGTTCAAATCGACTTTCAGCATGTCGCGGTATGGGCAAGGGCTACATTATCATGCCTGCTTGCCTTCACGCTCATGAGTACATGGGCGCCTCTCCCAGGAGTTTCAATCCATGACGGTGGTCAGCGTCAAACAGGCCCTTTCCGGCAAGCTCGAAGCCGGCAGCGAGATAACCGTACGCGGGTGGGTCCGCACCGTCCGCGAATCCAAGGCCGGCCTGTCGTTCGTAAACATCAGCGACGGCTCTTGCTTCGACCCTATTCAGGCAGTGGTACCCGCCGCGCTGGTCAATTACGAGAGTGAGGTGAAACACCTCACTAGCGGTGCAAGCCTGATCGTCCACGGCACGTTAGTACCCTCCCAGGGCAAGGGCCAGACGTTCGAATTGCAGGCGGACAGCGTCATCGTGACTGGACTGGTCGAAGATCCAAACACCTATCCGATCCAGCCCAAGCAGCACTCGATGGAATTCCTGCGCGAGGTCGCGCACCTGCGCCCCCGCACCAATCTGTTCGGGGCGGTGACCCGCGTGCGTCACACAATGATGATGGCGATTCACCGTCATCTCACGGAGCAGGGTTTCTTCTGGATCAACACGCCTATCATCACTACGTCTGACGCCGAAGGCGCCGGCGACATGTTTCGCCTTTCCACCCTGGATCTGGCCAACCTGCCCCGCGACGACAAGGGCAAGATTGATTTCCGCAAGGACTTCTTCGGCCGCGAAGCTTTTCTCACCGTATCAGGGCAGCTCAACGTCGAGGCCTACGCCCTGGCGATGAGCAAGGTCTATACCTTCGGCCCTACTTTTCGTGCGGAGAACTCCAACACACCTCGCCATCTGGCCGAGTTCTGGATGGTGGAACCGGAAATCGCCTTCGCTGACCTCACCGCCGATGCGGATTGCGCTGAAGCCTTCCTCAAGGCGATCTTCAAGGCCGTGCTCGATGAGCGAGCGGATGACATGGCGTTCTTTGCCGAGCGCGTGCTGCCGGAGGCCGTTACCCGGCTGGAACATTTCATCGCGCAGCCGTTCGAGCGCATTGATTACACGGATGCGATCGACATCCTGAAAAAATCGGGCCAAAAATTCGACTTCCCGGTGACCTGGGGCGTGGATCTCCAAACGGAACACGAACGCTACCTGGCCGAGAAACACATCGGCCGTCCGGTAGTAGTGATGAATTATCCCGAACAGATCAAGGCCTTCTATATGCGCCTGAACGACGACGAGAAGACCGTCGCCGCGATGGACGTACTGGCACCGGGTATCGGCGAGATCATCGGCGGCAGCCAACGCGAGGAGCGATTGGACTATCTGGATCGCCGTATGGCCAAGTTCGGTCTCGATCTTGCCACGTATGGCTGGTACCGTGATCTACGCCGTTACGGCACCGTTCCCCATGCAGGCTTCGGTCTCGGCTTCGAGCGCCTGTTGGTGTATGTATGCGGCCTCTCGAATATCCGGGACGCCATTCCTTATCCACGTACGGCCGGGAGCGCCGACTTCTAATCCGATTTGCCCATGCGTTTCACACTACCCATCACGCTCATCCTTACGTTGCTGCTCGCGGCTTGTCACAGCGTCAAGCTGCCGCTGCCGACCAACCTGCTGCCACAGAGCCCGCCGCCCAAGACGTTGGCCGACGCTAAAAAAGCGCTCGCCGATGCCACCCCGTGCTGCACGAGTTTCGCGGATTTCTCGTACCAGACGCGGCTGCCCTGGCGTCCGCAGCGATTCGAACTCGGTCCCGGTAGCCCAGTGGTGGCCATCAACGGCGCGCGCAGCTATTTCCTGAGCTTCGTACTGCCAGTGGATGTCAAAGTGCCGTACAAGATCGGGCTGAAATCCGAGCTCACCGGCCGCTCACTGATGGGATCTAGCTACCTGTTCGCGCCGACTGTTGTCCAGCTCGATGCGGCTTTTCAGCCGATCGATTCACAGGACATCAAGCTATGCGAATACATGGGCTGGACTGACAGCGACAGCGGCGCCTTTGGCAGCGTGACAGTCACCGACAAGCGTGCGCGCTACCTGGTGGTTTACAGCTCCGGCAAACAGCAATCGGACAACACTTACTGGGAGCAGTCTGCCAGTACGTTTTCCACCAGCAACAGCACGACGCCTTCCGCGACAACCATCGGCGGAAGTTACAAAATCCACCACGGCCCGGATGGCGTCGTATGGGTAGGCTTGATGGACAAGGCTTACGCGGAGGCCGTGAATGACGCCGTTTGCGGCAAGCCACCGCAAGGAGATGGATTACTGCATTCCCTGCGCACTGATCTGCCTCATCTGAGCTGGAGCAATCTTTGACTCTGGTAACGGTATATATCGGTTTGCTGGTGATTGGGCTTGCCTGCTTTATCACGCATGCCGTGCTGCCGTTCCGCATCGCCAAACGACTGCGTGAAGACTATCCACAGCACTGGAAAGTCATCGTGGACACAGGCGGTGCACAAGCGGCGCACGGGCCCCAACTATGGCTGCGCATGCAACATGTGTTGCGTTCGCCTGCGATTGCCGCCATTGACGATCCGGCTATCACGCGCCTGTGGCGCACCTGGCGCTACAGTCAGTGGCTCGCATGGGCGTCCTGGATTGCGGCGCTGGCTTTGCAATGGCATAGCCGCACGTAATCACGACAACTTCCGGGAGATCGCATGGACTTGAATCTAAGCGGACGTCACGCCCTGGTGTGTGGCGCGTCCCAAGGTATTGGCCGAGCGACGGCCGTTGAACTTGCCGAACTGGGCGCGGACGTTACCTTGCTCGCACGCTCTGCCGATCGCCTCGCCGCACTCGCGGACAGCTTGCCGCGCAAACACGCAAATCAATGTCATGGCTGGCGCAGTGTGGATATGCAAGACACCGACGGGCTGAAGGCAACCTGCGCCGATATCGTCGAGGCCACGCCGGTACACATCTTGATCAACAACAGCGGCGGCCCGCCGGGAGGCCCCATCGAGAGTGCCGAAGCGGTCGCTTTCGAAAGCACGTTCCGTCAGCACGTACTGGCGGCCCATGCCTTGCTGCAGACAGTGCTTCCTGGCATGCGGGGCAATCGTTATGGGCGAGTGGTGAACGTTATTTCAACTTCGGTCAAGGAACCGATCCCCGGCCTCGGTGTTTCCAATACTGTTCGCGCAGCCATGGCGGCATGGGCCAAGACGCTTGCCGGTGAACTGGCTGCCGAAGGCATCACGGTCAACAATGTGCTGCCCGGCTATACGCGTACTGCGCGACTGGATGGCCTGCTGGCTGCAAAAGCCCAAAAGAGTGGCCGGAACGAGCAGGATCTGGCCAAAGAAATGGCTGCCACGGTGCCTGCGCGCCGTTTTGGCGAACCTGATGAAATTGCCGCAGTTATCGCCTTCCTCTGCACGCCGGCAGCGGCTTACGTCAACGGTGTGAGCATCGCGGTGGATGGCGGACGCACCAAAGCTTTGAGCTGATCAAGAACGGGGTGCCCCTCGCTCACGCATACGGTAGCGTCCGGTGCATTCTGCATCTGCAAGCTCTAAGCTTGTAACGATGCCAAGCACACGTCTTGCCAACCTCATTGATGGTCGCCTGCAAGGGCCATGGGGCGATCAGTGGCTCCCCGTCCATGAACCGGCTACCGGTGCCGTATTTGCGCAATGCCCCGACTCCTCCGCCGCTGACGTCGACGCCGCCGCCAAGGCTGCGCAAAGAGCCGCGCCGGCATGGGCTGCGACACCTGCCGACGAGCGTGCGCGGCTTCTGCATCGCCTGGCTGACCTGATCGAAGCGCGGCTTGAAGCGTTTGCCGCGCTGGAATCGCGCGATAGCGGTAAGCCCGCCGCCCTCGCCAGGCAGTTGGATATTCCACGCGCCGTATCCAACCTGCGCTTCTTTGCTGCCGCGATCATTGGGTGGGAAAGCGAATCGCATGCGATGGAAAGCGGGGCTATCAACTACACGCTTCGACATCCGCTCGGAGTCGTCGGTTGCATCAGTCCATGGAACCTTCCGCTGTACTTGTTTACCTGGAAAATCGCCCCTGCGCTGGCTTGCGGTAACACCGTTATCGCCAAACCCTCGGAAATAACCCCTTGCACCGCCGCGCTGCTAGGAGCATTGAGCATCGAAGCAGGCTTTCCCCCCGGCGTGCTGAATGTCGTGCTGGGCCGCGGGCCCACCACGGGGCAGGCTATCGTCGAGCATCCTGCGGTCAAAGCCATTTCTTTCACTGGCAGCACCCATACAGGCGCGAGCATCGCTGCGACGGCAGCCCCGCAATTCAAAAAAATATCGCTGGAATTAGGGGGGAAAAACCCCGCCATTGTGTTTGCCGATGCCGAGCTTACCGACGAACATCTCGATACCATCGTGCGCTCGGGCTTCGCCAACCAAGGAGAGATCTGTCTTTGCGGATCACGCCTGCTGGTGCAACGCTCAATCTACGAAATTTTCCGCGAGCGATATCTTGCCCGAGTCAGCGCGCTGCGCGTCGGCGATCCCCAGGACGCTTCCAGCGATCTGGGGGCGCTGGTTTCCCGCGAGCATTTTGACAAAGTGATGCGCTGTATTACGCAGGCGCGTGAAGAGGGCGGCGATATCCTGTGTGGCGGCGAAGCATTGACACTTGATGGCCGCTGCGCGGAAGGCTGGTTTATTGCACCCACTGTGATTGAGGGGCTTGCCAACGACGCGCTCACCAACCAGCAGGAAATTTTCGGTCCGGTAGTCTCACTGATCCCATTCGATGACGAGGCCGAGGCGATCGCCATCGCCAACGGCACTGGCTATGGGCTGGCCGCATCGCTGTGGACGAGTGATCTGTCCCGCGCGCATCGCATGGGTGCGCAACTACAATTTGGCATTGTTTGGATCAACTGCTGGCTATTGCGCGATTTGCGCACACCGTTTGGTGGCAGCAAGCAATCCGGCGTCGGGCGCGAAGGTGGCGCAGAAGCACTGCGCTTCTTCACCGAGCCCCGGAATATCTGTATTCGTTACTGAGGACATTGCCTTGAACAGTCCACTGCAGGATTTAATTGACAGCAACCGCCGCTGGTCGGCCAGCATGACCCAGGCCGATCCTCGATTCTTCGAGCGCCTGGCTAAACAGCAGTCACCCAAATACCTTTGGATCGGCTGCTCCGATTCGCGTGTTCCCGCCACCCAGATCGTAGATCTTCCTCCCGGCGAGATCTTCGTTCAGCGCAATGTCGCAAACGTGGTATCGCATACCGATCTCAATTGTCTGAGCACCATCCAGTTCGCAGTAGACGCATTAAAGGTCGAACACATCATCGTGGTCGGGCATTACGGCTGCGGTGGCGTGCAAGCGGTGCTCGATCAACGCCGACTCGGCCTGGTCGACAACTGGCTTCGTCATGTGGGCGATGTCGCGCACAAACATTCGGACACCCTGGCCTCGTTGGATTCGATGCTCCTGCGCAATATCCGTCTGTGCGAATTGAACGCTATCGAACAGGTGGTCAATGTCTGTCAGACCACGGTCGTCATGGATGCATGGGAACGTGGCCAATCACTCGCCGTACATGCGTGGTGCTACAGCCTTTCGAACGGTCATATGCATGATCTGGGGATGCATGTATCGTCACGCGAATCGCTACGCCCCACGTACGAGCACGCGTTGCAAGACCTGATGCATCGCGTGGGAGAGCCGCGGTGAATGACGTTGTCCGCACCGACGCGGCGCCAACGCCAGTGGGTGCCTATCCCCATGCGCGCCGTGCGGGGAACCTGCTGTTCCTTTCCGGCGTGGGTCCGCGCGAACCGGGCACCAACCGCATACCCGGAAATGTCTACGACCCCGAAGGCCAGCTGGTCAGCTACGACATCGAACGGCAATGCCGACAAGTATTCGCCAATGTGCGCGCCGTACTGGAGGCGAGCGGTGCGCGCTGGGAAGAACTGGTCGACGTTACAGTGTTCCTGACCGACATGGCGCGCGATTTTCCCATCTATAACCGCCTTTACGCCGAATACTTCAGCGGCGTGGATGCATGCCGTACAACGCTAGGCATCAGCGCCTTACCGACGCCTATCGCCATTGAACTCAAATGCGTTGCTGCGCTTCCAACCTAAGCAATACGGCATAAAAAAACCCGGCGGGCGAAGCCACCGGGTTTCTTCTAGATAACTTATGCTGCAGCGATTACTTCGCGCCACCGGCCGTGGTGCTGGAAGCCGGCGCAGCCTTCTTGTGCGACTTGGTATGCGTCTTATGTGTCGTCGAAGACTTGTGGTGGGTGTGCTTGGCGCTCGACGAGGTCGACGTAGCCGCCGGCGCAGCAGGCTGCTCCTGGGCCAGCACCGAACCGGAGAGAGCCATACCTGCCACCAGCAGGGAAGCGATCGCAAGTTTACGCATCATGATCATGAGCCTCGAGATATTTAGGTAGCCACGGACCCGGCCGGAACCCGGCAACCGCGGGCGGCGTGACCGCATTAACAATGCATCCACTTCGGCATACCGGAACTGAACGAAAGCGAAGGATCCTGTTCGCTCCGGCAGCGGCTCAAACATGGCCTCGAAACTAAAAAGCACTCCTGCCCGCCAACTCAGTCCAGGCATCGCTCAAGCAATTGGCGAATGGTCGCCTGAACTAAAGGAGCCTTCCCGGCATCCCACGCGAAACTCTCTTCGTTCATGTATTGGCATTGGGCCAGCTCTAACTGCACCGCCTGCACCTTGTCTGCCGGCCGGCCGTAATGCCGCGTGATGAATCCCCCTTTGAACCGGCCATTGAGGACAAAGTCATACCGAGACTGGGCCTCCAGCACGCTGGTGAGACTCCATTGAAGCTCTGCGCCGCAACTGGTGCCATCAGCCGTGCCGAGATTGAAGTCGGGCAAGCGCCCCTCAAACAGCATGGGTACATGGCTTCGGATGGAGTGCCCTTCCCACAATACGACCCTGCCGTGCTGTGCCTTTAGCCGCGCGATTTCCTCTCCTAAAGCCTGATGGTAAGGGCGCCACCACATCTCGACGCGCAGCTGAATTTCCTCGGCATCCGGCTCCTGTCCGTCCAGGTAAAGCGGCTCGCCGTCAAATCCAATAGTGGAAACCAGGCCCGTTTCGCGTCGGCCTGGATACAAAGCCTGTCCGTCTGCCGGTCGATTAAGATCGATCACATAACGCGATGCCATAGGCCTGATTACGCTAGCCCCCAACGCTTGCGCCAGCGGTTCATATAGCCGGGCGACATGCCAATCGGTATCAGGAGAACAGTGCACTCGCGGCTGCAGTCGTCCCAATAATTCGTCGGGTATGTACGTGCCATCGTGCGGCAAACTGATCAGCAGCGGCGCATGGCCACGGGTAAGGGTAAAGGTATCCATACCCTGAGTTTGACGCGTGTCCGCTCAGTGCAGCAACAGCAACTCTTCCGCAGCGGTAGGGTGAATGGCGATGGCCGCCTTGAGGTCGCGCCAATACAATCTCTTTTGCATCGCCACCGCAAAACCTTGCAGCAACTCATCGCTGCCCGGCCCCAGTACATGGATACCCACGACCTCGCGCTCGTCTCCTACGCATACCAGTTTCACGACAGTTTGTTCCGAACGCCCCGCCACCATCCATAGCAAAGGCGTGTAGCGCCCGGTGTGTGCACTGACAGCGTCACCATAGCGAGCGCGTGCTTGTTGCTCGGTCAAGCCCACTGTGCCCAGCGGCGGCTCGGAGAAGACCACGCTGGGGACGATCCGGTCATCAAATCTGGCATCGGATTGCCCACCGATCAGTCGATCGGCTAAAGCACGCCCGGCCGCCACAGCCACGGGTGTAAGCGCTCTGCGCTCGGTAACATCGCCGACCGCATAAATACCCTGCACGCTGGTGTTCTGGTACACATCCACCAAGACATGCCCACGCTCGTCGCACGCCACTCCTAGCTCCTCCAATCCCAGGTTTCTACTGTTGGGAACACGCCCAATTGCCCAGAGCAACGCATCGTAGACTCCGTATTCAGCGCCATCGGCAGCCTCTAACGTGACCTGACCTGGCAAGCCATGTACTTCCCTGACCCGCGTATTGCGCAGGATGCGAATACCATGCGCCTGCATTTGTACAGCCAGCGCCTCAACCACTTCGAGATCGAAATCCGCCAGCAGATTCTCACGTACCAGTAGATCCACGCGGCAACCTAAACTGCTTAGAACGCATGCAAACTCCACGGCTATGTAACCACCACCTACGATCGCAATGGACTGGGGCGGAGCATCGAGCGTAAAGATGTCATCCGATACCATGCCGAGTTCAAATCCCGGTAGATCGATCCGACGAGGGCGTGAGCCTGTGGCGATCACCACATGCGATGCGCTGGTTTCCAGGCCATTCGCTGTGACCACGGTATCGCGCGCCACCAGACGTCCTGCTTCCGTCATCACATGTATTCCCGCCATGTCCAAGCGCGTTGCATAGCGATGGCGAATACCCTCGATGTACTGATCGCGTAAGGTCCGGAAGCGCGACCAATCCAGTGACAAGGGTTGTGCATCGAAACCGATGTCAGCAGCGAGACGATGCATGTCGGCGATGTATGCGGCAAACCACATGGCTTTTTTAGGCACGCATCCGCGATTCACACACGTACCGCCAAGAGCATCCGGATCAAACAAAGCGACCCGCGCGCCCAGGCGAGCGGCACGCTGCGCAACGCTCAATCCCCCGGAACCTGCTCCCAACACAATCAGGTCGAAGCGCTCACTCATGCATCCTCCTGGGTAGGGGCTAGAGTTGGAAACGTGCCGGCGCGTAAGGCGCAGGATCAAGAGACGGCGCGTTTCCGTGAATCTGCGCAGCGATCAGTTCACCGGTAGCTGCCGACATGCTTACGCCGAGCATGCCGTGTGCAGTCGCCATATGCAGATTCGACCAGCGCGTGCTGGGGCCGACAATGGGTACTTCATCCACACTCATCGGACGCCACCCCCACCACTCCTCCTGCAATACGGGACCTTCCGGTTCCCGCAACCCTTCGGCTGCACCACGTCGCAATGCATCGAGGCGGGTGCGATTGAGCCCTGCGGCATAACCGGAGAACTCCATGGTGCTGCCGAGACGAAAACCACTGCCCCAGGTAGTCACGCAAACCTTCGCTTCGCACAGCACCAGCGCATGACGTGGTGGGTGCTGAGGATGCGTGTAAGTGAGTGAATACCCCTTGCCTGGCTGCATAGGCAGGCGCAAACCTAACTGCCTGGCGAGCAATGGCGACCAGGCACCTAATGCCAGAACAACGCGCTCTCCGGTGAAATCGCCACGCGATGTTGAAATGGTGGTGATCTGCCGGGCGCTTGTTTCCAGGCGCTCTATCTTCGCACCCGTTTCGATCAGGCCGCCCTGCTCCCGCACCAAACGCGCCAGTTCGGCAACGTAACGATCCGGGCGCAAGCGTCCATCTCCCGGATGAAACAGTCCTCCGCGTACTCCCGGCTTGAGCGCCGGCTCCATCGCCTCTACTTCGTCCCCACGCAAGCGCTGCACCGGGATGCCCAAACGATCGAGCAATTGCGCGTGATGAAGCTCATCGCGCTCCATTTGCGCGTCGCTGCGATAGGCGTAAAGCACGCCGGCCTCTTCGAATTCGCAATCAAGGCCCTCGTCCCGAACCAATTCGGCTATCAGACGACGTGAGCGCTGGAGGATAGCCGCACGCGCCTGCGCAGCGCGTTCGAAGTGATGCCAGTTACAGCGCCGGGCGAAACCCATTAGCCAACGCAAACGAGCGGCGTCGACGCGTGGATTAAGGTAAAGCGGCGCATCGCCACGGAACATGGAGCGCAACGCCACGCCGACCATACCCGGCATGGTCAAGGGCCCTGCATGGCTGGGCGTGATCGTGCCGCAATTGCCATGCGAAGCACCACAACCGGGCATGCCCTGTTCAAGCACGCGCACACGGGCGCCGCCCTTGAGCAGATACAACGCACAAGCAAGACCAATGACACCGCCACCAAGGATCAATACATCACTGCGCGAATCGTTCATCGGGCCATTGTAACGGCGGAAAATTGGTACTTGCACAAGCCTAAGCCCCGGTGCAGGCTGAAAACACACCCGACATCGCCCCCACACCGATGCGCTTGACGACTGTGATGTGCCTGTTCTGCACGACCGTGCTGATGGCCTCCCTCAGCGCACGAGAGTCATTATCCCCTCCATCTACGCGCGAATTGATGGCTCAGTTCGGCGCTGCTCCTAACGGACTCGTACGCTATGACTACCTCGTGTCGGTCATGCCGGGGTTGAAAGGCAATGAAAGAATGCTCGCCCAGCAGCTGTTGGCGACGGTAGATAGCGAGCTAGGGCTCTATAATGAGGCGCTCATGGCCTTTCCCTTCGACAATCGGGTTGCGCCGCCAAAATCCACGCCATTACCCCAACTAGATGCCTGGGAAAGCGTCGACGCTGCCGATGCGGTGGCCAAGCTTGCCGCTGACCGGCACATCGTGATGGTCAACGAGGCGCACCACGACGCCCATACCCGCGAATTGACGTTAGCCCTGCTGCCGCGCCTGCGCGCTTTGGGCTTCCAGTATTTTGCCGTGGAAGCGCTCAGCAGCAGGGATACGAACTTGATGCGTCGCGGCTATGTGATCGATTCATCCGGTAGCGAATATCTGCTCGAACCGCTTTACGGCGAAATCGTGCGTCAGGCGATCCGGCTTGGCTACACGGTCATCGCTTACGATCCAGAGAATGCATCTGACACGGATCGCGATACCATCCAAGCCCTCGCACTTTACGAAAAAGTGTTCGCCAAAGATCCGCAAGCCAAGCTATTCGTGCATGCCGGCTATTCTCATATCGACAAAGCTCCAGGCAACCTGGAAGACGACATCCAGCCGATGGCCATGCAGCTCAAACGCCTGAGTGGCTATGACCCGTTGTGTGTGGATCAGGTGCAATTCCGCGATGTCGCCCCAGGAGGTCTTGATTTCGGTTTTTACAATGCCGTCGCCAGCCATTTTTCAGCGCAAAATCCGTACGTGCTGCGTGAACGAAACCATGGAACCATTTGGACTTCCGATCCGAGACAGCATGATGTCACCGTGATCCTGCCGCCCGCCGTCGAAGATGATCTTGATATAAATGGCATCGGGAGAAGCGATGTATTGCGTCACGAATTCATTCTGCCTCGCCCACCTTTCGATCTTAGTCAGCGGCCCTCCTGGCTGACGCTCGGAGGTAGGCGTGTGCCGTATCGCATCGACACCGAGCTTTGCCAAGAACATATCCCCTGCGTGGTAGAAGCGCACTACCCCAACGAACCGGATACCGCGACACCAGCTGACCGCTACACCTTCCTTCACAATCGTTCGCATAACGAGCTTTTTCTCTACCCTGGTCGCTACCGGCTGCGTGCTTGGGATGTATCCGGGAAAACCCTTCAACAAGAAGACATCGACGTCCCGGCCGTCAGATAGCGCGCATCGCCCCTTGAAAAATGAATTACACGTGTAATCTGAAGCTAAGACTACATGCGTAATCCAATGAGGCCGCGCCATGTCTCAGCCGCTTCTTCCTATTAGCGACGCCGAAAGCCGCGTTATGGAGGCGCTCTGGCAATGCGCCCCACTGGCCTCCGAACAAATCGTAGCTGCCGTACAAGCCAGTAGCGATTGGCATGAGAAAACCATTCGCACCTTGCTCAATCGTCTACTCGGCAAAGGAGCGGTAGAAGCTTCGCGTGATGGCCGTCGCTACCTTTATAGCCCGTTGCTCACGCGCGCCCAATGGCAATTGCAGGAAAGCCGCAGTCTGCTCGATCGCGTTTTCGGCGGACGAATGGCGCCCTTGCTCACGCATTTCAGCCAGCACGAAACGCTGTCGGCAAAGGATGTCGCCGAATTACGCAAGCTGCTTGATGCCATCGAACGAAAGGAGCGCCGACATGGAAGCAATGCTGCTGCGCATGCTCTTCGCTGCCTCATTGGGATTGATCCTGGTGTTACTGCTGCGCAAGCCGATGCGCCGCGCGTTCGGCGCTGGTCCCGCCTTCGCACTGTGGTGTCTGCCCGTGCTAATGGCAGCCGCGCCATGGGTACCGGTTCCAATCAAGACCTCGCCACTGCAACCCATGCTCGACGCGTTGCCAACGCAGGCATTCATCCCCATACAGGACACACCTTATGGCACTGACGTGTGGCTACTTGCGCTTTGGCTAGTCGGCGTAACGTATGGCGCTGGCAGTTTGTCATGGCGCTACATGCGCCTCTCATGCGCATGTGTGCAGGTACCTAGAGACTTGCGGCGCCGCCTCCAGACCAGCTACTCCTCGATCCCCCTTTCACGCGTGTGGTTACATAAAGCCGGGCCGGCCGTGATGTGGGCACCACGCACCCGCCTGCCGCTACCTGCCGATTTCTTTGAACGACATGACGCCGAAGCACGCGAAATGATGCTGCGTCACGAATGCACCCATCTGTGCCGCGGCGATGCGTGGTGGAGCCTGATGAGCGAATGCATGCTAGTACTGCTTTGGTTCCATCCGCTCGCATGGTTTGCATTACCGCGCTTTCAGCTCGACCAGGAAATCACCTGCGATGAAAGCGTGTTGCGCCAGACGCCTCAAGATGAAGTGACCTACGCTCGGGCTCTCATGCGTAGCAGCGGTGTGGACGCGCAACCGGCCATGATCCCCTGGCTCGCCGAGCCACAACTAAAGGAGCGCCTCACCATGATCAGTCGTCACTCCCGCCACGCATGGCGTCGCCGGCTCGGCTACGGAGCGCTTGTCGCCCTGCTCGCCGGAAGCACCGCCTTTGCCCAAACCACCATCGCGCACCGGTCAACGCAGATGCCTCTCAGGACATCCCGCAAGATGCTGCTTTGATGCCTTCCTATCCCCCAGACGCCATCAAGAATCACGAGCAGAGCCTGGTGCTACTAAAGGTGCTGGTGGGCGCCGATGGCGCAGCGCGCAAAATAGATGTCGATCCGAAGACGAAGGCCTCGCCTGAGCTGACCAAGGTCGCCAGCGACGCCGCCATGAAATGGCACTACAACCCCAAGGTGGAGAACGGAAAAGTGGTGGAAGGATGGATGAAGGTGCCGGTGCTCTTCAGCCTGTCGCTGCTGCCACCGCATCCGCCCGGTCCGCCCCAGGGAGCCATGCCTCCTCCCCCGCCCCCACCGGGTGCTCCCATGCCACCCACCCTTTTCCTTGTTGCCACAACCAACTTCTTCCAATTCCTAAGAACTTCCCTGCAACTAATTGATTTGTTATAACCTTGGCGCACTCATCGTCGAGGTTTTTCTTATGCGCCTGGCGAGCGCTCAAGATACGGACAAACACAGGCGGCTCTCTGCCGCCTTGCACCTGGGGGCGCTCACGATGCTTGTGCTGCTGGCTGGCTGCGCCAGCGCGCCCCGCCGGGAGCCCACCTTCAAGCCTTCACACTCCGCTTTAGCCGACGAGCCCGCACGCGCGCCGGCAGATGCTGTCGCTACCGCTAACGACGTGCTTTTCCGCGCCATGGCGCTGGTAGGCACGCCTTATCATTGGGGTGGCAATACACCTGCAGGTGGCTTCGATTGCAGTGGTTTGGTTGATTACATCTACCGCAACGCTGCCAGGATCATGCTGCCGCACAGCTCTCGCGAAATGGCGTCCATCGATGCGCTCAAGATCAGACGCATGGATGAATTGGAGAGCGGTGACTTGGTTTTCTTCACTATCGACGGCGATATCAGCCATGTTGGGGTATACGTCGGCAAAGGCCGCTTCGTACACGCCCCCAATAGCGGCGGCACCGTCAGGCTGGATGATATCGATGGTCCGTATTGGCGAGACCACTTCGCATACGGCAAACGCCTCTTGGACTGAGTGCACAAAAAGAAAATCCGCAAGGGAGCAAGCCATCCGGATGGCCGCAGATCACCGGGACTACGTTCGCTGCCCGTCATGCCCTTCTTCACAAAAATTAAATTGCACACAATTTAATTTGATGCTATCTTTCTCCTCATGAAGAAAGGTACGCCTCCCTCCTTGCTCCTCGACGAACAGCTTTGTTTCGCGCTGTACGCCGCCTCACGTCGCATGACTGCGACTTATCGCCCCTTGCTGGATGCGCTGGGGCTTACCTATCCGCAATACCTCGTGATGCTGGTGCTGTGGGAACGCGATGCCCTCACCGTGCGGGAGCTTGGCGAACGGCTGCAATTGGATTCGGGCACCCTCACGCCGCTGCTGAAAAGGCTGGAGCAAGCGGGTCTGTTAGGGCGCCGCCGCCGCGAAAGTGATGAGCGCGAAGTGGAAATCACCCTTACCCAAGCTGGCCATACGTTGCATGAACGTGCTACCGACATACCGAGCTGCATAGCCACTCGACTTTGCATGACGGCCGACGCAGCCAAACGCTTACGCGATGAACTCAAATCCCTGGCGGCACAACTCGCCGCTTCCTCCGACCAAAGAGAGTAAATGTCATGAGCAACCCCACCAAAGTTCTCTATACCGCTACCGCAACGGCCAAAGGTGGCCGTGAGGGCCATATCCATAGCAGCGATGGCGTGCTGGATTTTGATTTGAAGGTGCCGAAGGAACTCGGTGGCCCCGGTGGCCTGGGCAGCAATCCCGAGCAGCTGTTTGCCGCCGGCTACTCTGCTTGCTTCGAGGGCGCTGTGCGCTATGTCGCGCGCGAGAAGAAAGTGGCCTTAAAGGAAGCTTCCGTGACAGGACACGTTGGCATCGGTCCACGTGAACCCACGGGCTTTGCTATTGCAGTGAAGCTGGAAGTCAGCCTGCCCGGCATCGATCGCACCGTCGCGCAGGAACTGATTGACATCGCGCACCGCGATATCTGCCCGTATTCGCACGCCACCCGCGGCAATGTCGACGTCCAGATCAGTCTCGTTTGATTACACCGGCTTATTATCGACCCTAAACAGTAACGGCGCCTGAGGGCGCCGTTACTGTTTAGGGGTAATCACGCACCATGACGTAAACGAGATTGATCATCTCCCGCTCTTGCCGTGTCTGCCGTTATTCCCACGCGGGGTTCGACTTCAAGCGCGCGACGCGTCAAGCAACGCTCAGTGCGCTTCAGCACCCGGCGGGTGTGCATGACCGTGCTGGATTTCCTCTTCCGTCGCGTCGCGAACTTCCTGCACCGCCACATCGAAATTCAGCGTCTTGCCAGCCATCGGATGATTGAGGTCGACATCGACCGTGCTCATGCCGATCTTGTGCACGGTCACGGCGCGCTGCCCTCCCTGCTTGAGCGACAACACCGTCACCATGCCCGGCTTCAGGCGATTAGCCTGCTGAAAATACTTTTTCGGTACACGCTGGATCTGTCCTTCCTGACGCTCGCCATAACCCTCGGCCGGGGGGATTTCCGCTTGCAAGGTATCACCGGCGCCGTGGTCTTCCAGCGCCTTTTCCAGTCCAGGAATCAGCTGGCCATGGCCAAGCAGGATCCACAACGGCTCCCCGCTATCGTGCGAGCTTTCTACTTTTTCGCCGTCCACCGTCAAGGTGTAGTGGAACGCGATGACCTTGTCCTTGCCAGCCTTCATTGCCTGTCTCTCGGTAGAAGCCAAAAGAACACATTCTATCAGCTACCGAACTTCACCCCGCGCGCTTCCGGCCCCAACCAGACCAACAAAGCCAGCACGATAGCAACCACCGCGATCCATGAAGACATCACGAGCGGCAAGCCGGCCCCCTTACCGGCCAGCCAGGACTGCGCCGTAGCGGTACCAGCCGCCAGCAAATTACCCATCTGATAGGCAAAACCAGGCAGCGTCCCCCGCACGGCATCCGGCGACAATTCATTGAGATGCGTTGGAACGACGCCCCACGCTCCCTGCACCATGACCTGAATCAAAAACGCCCCGATTCCCAGCAGAAGCAAAGAACCGCCGTACGTCCAAAGTGGAATGACGGGAATCGCCAGCAATGCAGCGATGATCATGGCCCGGCGCCGACCGATTTTTTCCGACCACGCCCCGAAGAAAATACCACCGGCCAGTGCGCCCAGATTGAGGAGCGCTACCAAAACGAAGGCTGCGCTCGACCCGGTCGGCAAATGCAGGTTCACTTCCTCGAACGTGTGATACATGTCCTGCGAGCCGTGACTGAACATGTTGAAAGCAGCCATCAGGCACATCAGGTAGATCGCAAGCTTCCAGTGGCCCCGCATTGCGTCTTTCAGGCTGCGCTTGCCATGCACAGCCTGACTCGCCGTCCATGCAGGGGATTCCGGCACCTTGCGGCGAATATAAAGCACCAGCAAAGCCGGCAACGCGCCAACGATAAACAGGCCACGCCAGCCGATATGATCGATCAGCAACCAATTGACGAGGGCACCGAAAAAAAAGCCGCAAGGGTAACCGCTCTGGAGTAGCCCCGACACCAACCCACGTGACTTCGCCGGAATCGACTCCATGGCCAGCGATGCGCCGATACCCCATTCCCCACCCATCGCCACGCCGAACAGGAAGCGGCAGATCAGCAGCATCGTCATGGACGGTGCGAACGCTGTGGCCAATTCAAAAACGGAAAATAAAATTACATCGATCATCAACACCGGCCTGCGGCCGAAACGGTCTGCCAGACGGCCAAACAACAGCGCACCGACCGGGCGCGCCGCTAAGGTCAGGAACACACCCACCGTCACCTCGGTGCGATTGACATGAAATTCGTTGGCGATACCGACGATCACGAAGGTATAAAGAAAATAGTCAAACGCATCGAGCGTCCATCCCATAAAACTCGCCAGCACGGTATGCCGTTGCTCGTGGTTCAATTCGCGCAAGGCTGACAGAACGGACATGCGAAAACTCCCGATAGGCGAAATAGAGGACCTGATGGGCGGCTGCAGTGTCTGCCGGCCACGAACAGCTCGTTGTTGAAGCATCAGGGAAGAGGCATGCCTTCTTACACCACAAAGCACCCAAACGCCTACCTCACGTCCGGCATACCTACGATAAACAGCAGTGATCTCCTTAGGCTTGAAGCCAAGGGCTTTCGTCAATGGGATATCGCACATGGTGTATACTGACCAGGCTTAAGCCCATCGGGCAGCATCTTCTACATCTTTTTCAATAGGCAACGCGGTTCTGCATGAAAGCTCCGGGTTGCACAGGAGCATTTCATGTCTTTCGAATCGCTGGGCCTAGCCCCTGCGTTGTTGCGCGCGCTTGCCGAACACGGCTACGCCAATCCCACCCCTATTCAGGCTGGCGCCATTCCAGTGGTGCTCGACGGCCACGACTTGCTGGCAGCCGCGCAGACCGGCACCGGCAAGACCGCCGCGTTCTCGCTGCCTCTGCTCCACCATCTATCCAGCGCGCCGTCGACGACGCGTCGCCCCCGCGCGCTGATTCTCACACCGACGCGTGAACTCGCCGCACAAATCAACGACAACCTCCGGGCCTATGGAAAATATCTCCGTATAGGCAGCACGACGATTTTCGGCGGGGTAAGTATGGGACCGCAGGTGCAGGCGCTTCGGCGCGGCACGGACATCGTCATCGCCACGCCAGGTCGGCTGGCCGATCATATGCAGCAACGCACGATCGATCTCTCCGGTATCGAAGTGCTGGTGCTGGACGAAGGCGACCGGATGCTGGACATGGGATTCCTTCCCTCCCTGAAGCGCATCATCGCAGCCCTGCCCAAACAGCGGCAGACACTGTTGTTCTCCGCCACCTTCTCGGCAGACATCAAGGCCTTGGCGATGCAATTCATGCAATCGCCGCAGGAAGTATCCGTCGCACCCGCCAATAGCATCGCGGCCACCATCAGCCATCAGGTGCATCCGGTCGACGGCGCTCGCAAGCGCGAACTGCTCTTGCACGTGCTCAGCCAGGACAGCCGTCGCCAGACGTTAGTGTTCAGCCGCACCAAGCACGGCGCGGACAAACTCGTTCGTTATCTGGAGCAATCCGGTTTGCGGGCGGCGGCCATCCACGGCAACAAAAGCCAGAATGCGCGCACTCGTGCGCTTGCCGACTTCAAGAACGGCCGTATCACGGTGCTGGTAGCCACCGACATTGCCGCTCGCGGTATCGATATCGACCAGCTTCCCATCGTCATCAATTACGACTTGCCCATGGTGGCTGAAGACTATGTGCACCGCATTGGCCGTACCGGTCGTGCAGGCGTGCAGGGTCTCGCGCTGTCGCTGGTGTGCCATGAAGAATCCGGTTTGCTGCGCGACATCCGCAAGCTGTTGAATCAAGAAATTGCCATTCACGAAGTGCCTGGCTTTGAGCTATCCGAACCACTGCGACTGGATGCGCACGCACCGCGTCCGAAACAGGGACAACGTCAACCGCGTCCACCACGGCAAGGGAACCATGCCCATCGCTCGCACGGTTATGGACAACAGAACGGCGGTGCTAGCGAACACGCCATGGGAAATCGCAAGCGCCGGCCTTCGCGAGGGCGGAAACCGGCCGCCAAGGCATAGCCGACCGTCTGCATCCGGTGGGGGGTTAGGGTGTTTGTACGCGCCAGCGCAGGGTCATCAAAACTCACCCATCCGGACAGATCTTCGCAGTAAGCACATGGTCTTCCCAAACCCCGGCGATCTGCAGATATCGCCGGGCATAGCCCTCCCGCTCAAATCCAAGGGACGCCAATAGCTTCGCGCTGCGCTCATTGCGCGGCACGTAATTGGCCATGATGCGATGCAAGCCCAGTTCCCCGAACGCCCAGGCAATACCCGCCTCCAATACTTCTGCCATCAAGCCCTGCCCCTGCATGCACGCAGCAACCCCATATCCCAAGTGGCACGCCTGAAAGGCGCCCCGCACGAGGTTGGCAAAGGTAATGCTTGCAAGAATCGACGACTCATTGCGATCGAACACCAGCAAGGGATAACCACGATCCTGCCTCGCGTTCTCACCATTGTCGGCAATCGTCTTGAGGCACTGTTCCAGCGTGAAATATTCGGGTTCTCGCAGCGGTTCCCACGGTGCCAGATACCCGCGATTTTCCAGTCGGTAACGCAGTAACTTCGGCGCGTCCGCTGTCCCGGCAAGGCGAATACGCGCACGCGCCGTTTCCAGATGCGGCAATACCATCACAACGCCTCCAAACTCAAACGACCGAAAAAAATCTGCTTAGCGCTCCTGGTCCGTCGGGCGCATCAGCACTTCGTTGATGCACACGTAATCCGGACGAGTCACGCAGAACAGAATGGCGTCTGCAATATCTTCAGACTGCAGTTGACGCAAGCCAGCCGCCCAGGTGTTGAGCGCCTGTCTGGTGGATTCATGTCCGATGTGATCGCGCAATTCCGTATCGACCAGGCCAGGCTCGATCACGCTGACGCGGATATTGTCCTTGTATACCTCGCGGCGCAGCGATTCGGAAAATCCCACCACGCCGAATTTGGTGGCCGCGTAGGCAGCGGAATTAGGGTTGGCCACGCGACCGGCCACGGAGGAAATATTCACGATGTGTCCATCGTGCCTGGCACGCATGCCGGCCAACGCAGCCTGTGTGGCAGCGATCAGACTGAGCACGTTCAACTCGATCATCCTGCGCCAACGCCCCAGATCGGCTTCTGAGACCGGCTCCAGATACATGACGCCTGCATTATTGATGAGGATGTCGAGCCGGCCGTAATGCGCCTCGGTTTCCTTCACGATACGTTGCGCCTCAGCCTCCGAAGTCAGGTCCGCCACCCACACCAGGGGATCCGCTCCCAGCCCGGCAAGCTTGCCGGCAAGCTGATCGAGCCGGTCCTTGCGTCGGGCGGCAATCGCGACCTTGGCGCCCTGCTCGGCCAGGGCCAGGGCAGTGGCCTCGCCAATGCCCGATGACGCCCCCGTAACCAACGCGATGCGATCTTTCAGACGGTTTTGCATGCCAGACCTCCCTAAGCGATTTCGTCAAGAGTATGCCGCCCAGGGCTGTTACAATAATGACTTCTTCTGCATGCCCTCGCGCATGCCACGCCGAGGTTTTCCCATGTCGTCCCCGTCTTCCGACTCTGCTCCGGCCGCTGCCGGCTTCTCTGCGCTTGCGCTTACGCCTGAAGTGCTGCGCGCGTTAGCTGACGTAGGCTACGAATCGCCATCGCCGATCCAGGCCGCAACGATCCCGTCCCTGCTCGAAGGGCGTGACGTACTGGGGCAGGCGCAGACAGGCACCGGCAAGACGGCTGCGTTTGCGCTGCCGATCCTCTCGCGTATCGAGATGCGAGCCGGCAAGCCGCAGGCACTGATCCTGGCGCCGACACGTGAGCTGGCCATCCAGGTCGCCGAAGCATTTCAGCGCTATGCCGCGCATATGCCTGGCTTCCAGGTGCTGCCCATCTATGGCGGCCAAAGCTATGGTCCACAGTTGCATGCCTTGCGCCGCGGCGTGCATATCGTGGTGGGCACACCGGGGCGCGTGATCGATCACCTGGATCGCGGCACGCTCGATCTCTCGGAACTGCGCTTCATCGTGCTCGATGAAGCGGATGAAATGCTGCGCATGGGCTTCATCGACGATGTCGAAAAAGTGCTGCAAGCAACACCGCCACAGCGTCAGGTGGCCTTGTTCTCCGCCACCATGCCGCCGCCGATCCGCAAGATCGCCCAGCAGCATTTGAAAGACCCGGTGGAGGTCACCATCAAAGCGGCGACCACCACGGCCGCCAATATTCGCCAACGGTATTGGTGGGTCAGCGGCATGCATAAATTGGATGCCATGACGCGCATCCTCGAAGCCGAGCCCTTCGACGCAATGATCATCTTCGCGCGCACCAAGCAGGCGACC
The DNA here is from genome assembly GCF_058216415.1 of Dyella sp. SYSU CM1112. Lineage (NCBI taxonomy): Bacteria > Pseudomonadati > Pseudomonadota > Gammaproteobacteria > Lysobacterales > Rhodanobacteraceae > Dyella > Dyella sp. SYSU CM1112. Next base: position 41,132 of record NZ_JBZEGI010000010.1, read on the forward strand.
GAAGAACTGGCTGAAAAGCTGCAGGCACGCGGCCTTGCCGCAGCCGCCATCAACGGTGATATCGCGCAGCCGCAGCGCGAGCGTGTCATTCAGCAGCTCAAGGAAGGCAAGTTGGATATCCTCGTCGCCACTGACGTCGCCGCACGTGGATTAGACGTAGAGCGCATCAGCCACGTACTGAATTACGACATCCCCTACGACACCGAAAGCTATGTGCATCGTATCGGCCGCACCGGGCGCGCCGGTCGTAGCGGCGAAGCCATTCTATTCGTAACGCCACGCGAGAAAGGCATGCTGCGCGCGATCGAACGCGCCACGCGCCAGCCCATCGAGGAAATGAAACTGCCTACCGTGGAGGCCGTGAACGATCGTCGCATTGCCCGCTTCAAGCAAAGCATCAGTGACACACTCGCCATCGGTGACCTTGAGCAGTTCCAGCAACTCATCGAACAATATGAGCAGGAACACAATATCCCGGCTATCGAAATCGCTGCCGCACTCGCGCGCATCGCGCAAGGCGACCGCCCCTTGCTGCTTGAGGCACCTGCAAAGCGTGAACATCCCAAAGAGCGCGAAGCGCGTCCTCCCCGCACGCAAGATGGCGATCAACGTCGCCCGCAACGCGAGTCACGGCATCGCGATGATGATGAACGCCACGCAGCGCCGCGCCAGGTCCGCCCGCATGCCACGGAAGCCGGCAAACGGACGTATCGCATCGAAGTAGGGCACGAGCACGGCGTAAAACCCGGCAACATCATCGGTGCCATCGCCAACGAGGCGGGGTTGGAAAGCCAATACATCGGCCGCCTGAGCATTCGCGGCGACTACAGCTTGATCGACCTGCCGGACGGTATGCCGGGCGAGATCTTCCAGCACCTGAAAAAGGTTTGGGTAAACCAGCAAATGCTGCGCATCAGCGAGTGGGACGGCAACGAGGACGAAGCAGGTATGCGCTCACCACGCAAGCCAGCCTTCAAACCGGGGCATGCGCGAGGCCATGGCAGCAAGCAGCGGCCGCACGGTCAAGGTGGCGGCAAGCCTGTACGCCGTAAATAGTTTCTCTTCCCCGACCGCAGACACCTTTGGAGAACGACGCGATCGCGACGCACTGTTCTTTTGTTGGGACACTGCGTTCCGTGGATCTGCTGCTGTAAACGCACCAGGCGAGCCCATACTTGTAGACAGCCGATTTACAAGTCTCTGCCATGAACGCCTTGCCTAGCCTTTACATCTCGCACGGCTCGCCGATGACTGCGCTTCATCCCGGTCAGGTTGGGCAACGCCTGGCTAGCATGGCCGCCAGTCTGCCGCGGCCTCATGCTGTGGTAATCGCCAGTGCCCATTGGCTGGCGCCGCAGCCAAGCGTGGGTGGTGCATCGGCGTTGGAAACCATCCACGATTTTTATGGTTTCCCGCGCGAGCTATTTGAGATCCAGTACGCGGCACCCGGTGCTCCCGCGATCGCACGGCAAACCGTGGACCTACTTGACCGTGCCGGCCTGGCATCCAGGCTCGATACCAAACAGGGCCTCGATCACGGCGCCTGGGTGCCGCTTCGCCTGCTCTACCCGCAGGCTGATATTCCAATCGTGCCGATTTCGATCCAGCCGCATCTCGGCCCCGTCCACCATTACGCCATGGGACGCGCCTTGGCGCCGCTGCGAGAACAAGGCGTGCTGGTGATCGGCTCCGGCAGCATCACTCACAACCTGCATGATTTCCGTGCGGGCTATAGCGAGATGAACGAGGCACCCTATGTGCGTCCGTTCATTGAGTGGATCGAACAAAAGATCAAAACCCATGATATCGGCGCCCTGCTCGACTATCGGCGCCAGGCACCGTTTGCCGAACGCGCGCATCCCACTGACGAACATCTGCTGCCACTTTATGTAGCCCTCGGCGCCGCCGGCGAACATACCGAAGGGCAGCGTATCGACGCCGGCATCGATCTAGGCTTCCTCGCCATGGATATCTATCGCTTCGATACCGCGCTCGCTCGGGCATAAATGAAACACAGCTCGCCTGCCACGACATCTCGCTTGATGGCATCAGCTATAAGGTTTAAAAACCGCCAAGTCTTCACAGCAAGAGAGATGACCTTACATCGCTGCAAATACGGCCCCAGTCCTCGGGCATTAGGCCGTGTGCCATGCGCGCCTTGTCACATGGGAGGCTGGTAGTTCCAAATTCCCAGGACGACACCACCTCCCTGGATAAAATGGCCGCTGTCGACTTCGACGTTCTGACTCTCTTCGCCTTTTTGCCAGTCCTTGAATCCCCCGACATGCAGGCGGCCTAGCCACTCTGGCCTATGCCACAGCATCGCACCAAACCGCTACAGTGACGTCTCTGTTTCCACCATGAGTAAACCATGATCCAGCATCTGCCCGCCCTGGTCACCTTGCTGACCGTGCTCCTGCAATTTGGAACGATGTATGCGGTGGGGCGTGCGCGGGGGAAATATCGCATCGAAGCACCAGCGACCAGCGGACATCCCGCCTTCGAACGTGCTTACCGGGTGCAGATGAACACGCTGGAAAGCACCGTGATGTTTTTGCCTGTGCTGTGGTTGGCCACCCATTACGGCTATGTACTGTGGGGCGGCATCGCAGGGTTGGTATGGATCGTGGGACGCATCTGGTATGCGCTGGCTTACCTCGCTGACGCCCGCAAACGCGGCCCCGGCTATATGGTCGGCATGGCGGGATGGGCAGCGCTTGTCGTCATGGCCGCACTCGGTCTTCTGCATGCCATGTCCGCTGGCTAAAACAAGCATGTCCATGGCAGCGCTGCCGCTGACACCGTCCGAACCGGCCATCCCCCCTCCCTTGCCCAAGGCTCCCGGGATAATCCAGGCGTTGGGCCTGATCATGCTCTACTTTCTGCTGCAGATCGGGGCAGGTCTTCTGGTCGGATTTGTTGTCGGACTCGTAGAGAAACAAAGTCATCCCGGTCTATCGCATGCCGAGCTATACGAGCGTGTAACGCACATCCTGGGACAACCGGACAACAACGCGCTGCTGGTCATCCTTGGGCTGCCAGTAATTGCGCTACTGCTGCTCTGGATAGTGCAGCGACTGTGGCCTGCGCTATGGTCAATGACACCGCCACCTGGCTTTGGCCTCGGCGCGCCGACATCGATCAAATGGTACGGGACCGCACTGCTGCTCGGCGTGCTGATGCCTCCGCTGGGCGCGCTGCTTACACAGATGCTTGCGCATGGTCATGCTGTCACGCAAAACGTCGAGGAACTCAGTCGCCACGCTTCCAGTAGCTTGCGTCTACCGCTCGCCATCGTGGCTGTGACGGTCGGCCCCATGGTGGAGGAGTTGATGTTCCGCGGTGTGTTGCTTTCGGCCTTGATGCGCCGCTTGCCCGTCCATGCGTCGATAGCTATCTGCGCCGTGCTGTTTGGAGCAGTCCATCTTGGCGGGCTGCATTTCCAATGGTATGCGCTGCCGAATTTGATGTTGCTTGCCGTGGCCTTGTGCTGGTTGCGCCTCAAGTCGAACTCGCTATGGCCGGCGATCGTTGCACATGGCATGTATAACCTGTTCGCCTTGGTGGCCTTGTTTTCCGCTACTGGCTAGGTTTCAGCGCCTCATGGCTACCACGGCTTAGACGGAAATGCCCGCACGCCGCAGCAAGCGCGCCGTTTCGAACAAAGGCAAACCCATCACACCCGAGTAACTGCCTTCCAATCGCTCGACCAGGCTGGCACCTCGTCCCTGGATGGCGTACGCGCCCGCCTTGCCAAAAGGTTCGCGGCTCGCCACGTATGCCGCGATGGTCGCGTCATCCAAGGAAGCGAAACGCACGCGTGAAACGCATACGTCTTCAAACGCTTGTCCCGCCGATATCACCCGCACCGAGGACATGACTTCATGAGTGCGGCCGCTTAAAACTTGCAACATGCGCTGTGCGTCTTCGGCATCTTTCGGTTTGCCGAAAATCCGCCCGTCCAGCACCACTTCCGTGTCTGATGCAATGACAAGCGCATCGGCATGACTCGTCTGTCCAATCAGACGCCAGCCTTCCTGCGCCTTATCGCGTGCAACGCGTCGCACGTACGACTCGGGCTCTTCGCCTGGATCAGGAATTTCCTCGATGTCCGCATGAAGGACGGCGAAAGCAACGCCCAGCTGCGCAAGCAGCTCGCGTCGCCGCGGGGATTGTGAGGCCAGGAAAATCTCCATGATGGGTTCCTTTGCGTCGTCTACTCACTGGCCGCCATGCGCTCAAAGAGCCAGGGCGTATTCATAGAAATACTGATCGCGTATCCAGCCAAGCGATTCATAGAGCGCCTGTGCGGGCAAGTTATCCCTCGCAGTTTGCAAAGATAGGCTGCCCGCGCCCCACTTGCGCGCATGATCGGCAGCGGCTGTCAGCAACGCCTTTGCCACGCCCTGGCGGCGCATGCCCGGAGCGATGAAGAGATCGTTGAGCAGATATATCCGCACCGTGCGTACCGATGAAAACAAAGGATACAACTGCGTGAAGCCAACGCACCCGTCCTCCCCGACATCTGCCATCAAGATCACCGACTGCTCGTAGGCCAGCCGCTCTTCGAGAAAAGCGCGCGCACGCGGTATATCGGACGGTTGTTGATAAAACTGACGGTAGTCGTCGAACAACGGTGCAAGTACATCGAGATCGTGCACGCTTGCCTGGCGAATAGAAAAACGCATGGTTACTCCTGGCAACACCGCGATGGCACGCAAGCGCATCCAGCGCCTCGCAACGCTGCCGGTCAACCGCGGTGGTAGGGATGCCCGGCCAGCAAGGTGCTGGCGCGATAAAGCTGCTCGACCAGCACCAGCCGGACCAGCATATGCGGCAAGGTCAACGGCCCCAATGACCACTTTTGATCGGCCTTGGCTAACACTTCCGGCGCATGACCGTCCGGGCCGCCGATCAGAAACGTTACGTCTCGCCCGGCCATTCGCCATTTCGCGAGCTGCTCCGCAAGCTCCTCGCTTGACCACGTCTTGCCACGGCCATCGAGTGCAACCACATGGCTATCACGCGGCAAAGCCGCGAGCATGCCGTTGCCTTCATCGAGTATCGCGCGTGCGTCATCACGGCCCTTGCCTCGGGTGCCCGGTTTCAATTCGATCAACTCGAAAGGCAAATCATGGGAGAGCCGTTTGCGGTATTCGGCAAACCCTTCCGCAACCCATGCAGGCATGCGTTCGCCAATCGCGATCAAGCGTGCGCGCATGCCGATGTGTGCTGTTTAGCCTGTGGCCCGGGCTGCTTCGCCCTCGGCACTGTTGTCACCGACGGTCCACAGGCGTTCCAAGCCATAGAACTCCCGAATGCGCGGCAGCATGACGTGCACGATTACGTCGCCCAGATCCACGAGCACCCACTCGGCCTCCTGCTCGCCTTCGACACCCAGCGGCATCACGCCCGCCTGCTTGGCGAACTTGACCACTTCGTCGGCGATGGATTTGACGTGGCGTGCCGAGGTGCCGGAAGCAATCACGAGCAGGTCGGCGATGGATGTTTTGCCGCGTACATCGATTTCTCGGATGTCTTTAGCCTTGAGATCCTCAAGCGCGGCAATGACGGACTTACGCAGGGTGGCCGTATTGACGGCCTTGGCATGGCGGGTGGTGGTCAAGAGTTGGGGCCTCTCGGCGTATCGACAGCGCGGGATCGCGCGGCACCAGTATATCCGCCCAGGCATAACGGCAAGTCAAGCGGCAAGTCCCCGCCCCCGTGGACGCTCGGCCATCGCAGTAAAGCGGATCTGCACCTTAGCCTGACCCGCCCAAGATGTAACAGTCTTGCAACGTCGGGTTTTCGGACTGCCGGTGACGATGCCCGCGGGTCCAGCCCAGCACCTACGCTGCGGCGGTTCTCAAGGCGGGCACGACCGCTTTCAGGCCCTCGACAACAGCCGTCCACCCATCACCATGTTGGCGACGATCACGATCACCACGGCGAGCGCATGCATGACCAGGTCCGACGCAGCAGCATCGAAGTTGTGGCAAATCTCCAGCAAGCTGGCCGATGCCGCCGCGCTGGCCAACCCCACCATCACTGCCGTCAACACAGGACGCAACGGGCAAGCTCGGCGCAACAACCAGATCATCAAGCCCGAAAGAGGAATCGAGAAGCTGACGATGAAAAACAGGCAGTGATTGGCCTCCTGCATATCCAGCACAGCCATGCCCGGGATATGTGCGCGCAAACACCCTAGCCCGCTAGCAGCGATCCAGAGCATTGCACTGGGCACGGGCAGCCATGCCCAGCGTAGTGAACGCCCCGGCACCGCAAGCATGAATGATGTAAGTGCAGCAGTGATCGCCGTCAGTACGGCGCCACAGGCAGCCAGCCCAAGGTCCGGAGCAACACTCCAGCGATGCAGCATGGTGCTTGCTCCGTAGCGTTCAAACAGCACGATAGCGAGCGCTGCCACGACAAGCAGCCAGCCGAGCGCGCGCCGCCACGGCGGCGCCAGACGCCTTACAGGCGTCAGCTCCGCGCCAAGCGCGTCGATCAGAGCTTCATGGCGTGCTGCATCGGACATCGGGATCAAGATTCTCCACGCAGGCGATCGCGCAGCGTCTTCAGTGCGCGATGCAAATTCACTTTCAGGGCGCCGGTATTGCGACCGGTATATTCAGCCGCTTCGGCCAACGAGCGTTCCTTCAGGCCAAGTTGCTCCACCGCCTCACGCTGTCCCGGTGGCAAGGTTTCAATAGCCTCGCGCAGGCGCAATGCTTCTTGTGCGCGTTCGGTGCCCGAACTTGCATCCTCATGATCCACATGGGTGTCCAGGAGGTAATCGTCGTGCACTTCACGCCGGTCACGGCGCCCGTGGCTACGCAATATATCGATCGCGCGCCGCGCGGCAATGGCCGACAGCCATGCATCGTAAGAGCGTGACGGATCGAAGGTGTGACGTACGCGATGCACGGTCAGCAATGTTTCCTGCACGACATCGTCCAAGGCATCCACCGCGACACCTTGGCGTCTCGCGACGGCCCGTATCAGCGCCACTGACTCGGTCAGCAAACGCGAGTAAGCGCGCTGGTCGCCTGCTTGCGCGGCGGCCATCCACGCTGCCCGCTGCCGGTCAGCTTGTTCGTTGGCACTGATGGATTCCATTGACACTACGTTGTGGCTACTCGAACCCCTTCGCGGGGGCTGCCGTAGTAGGACGCATGAAGCGTCAAAGGTCAAGGATGAGCTAACCGGCATATTCGCTAACCGTTGGTTTCCGTGAACTGATTCGTTCAATAAAGCACTGCGGTTACCTGCCGGATCGCAAGAATATGAACTGCAGACACATCACCTCCCGTAACCCTCCGCCCACTTCCGACGAAATACCTGTCAAGACTCAAGAAGCGTAACCACCATGATTCTCCTGATTCTCGCCTTCGTAGGCGGCATGCTGACCATTCTTAGCCCTTGCATCCTGCCCGTGCTGCCGTTTGTGTTCGCTCGCGCCGACCGATCGTTCATGCGTAACGGACTCCCCATGCTGATCGGCATGGCGCTCACGTTTGCCGCGGTCGCCACCTTGGCCGCCGTAGGCGGCGGCTGGGCTGTACACGCGAATCAGTACGGCCGTTATGTCGCGTTGGCCGTGCTCGCTCTCCTTGGCATGACGCTGCTGTCACCGCACTTTGCCGAATGGATCAGCCGTCCCTTTGTAGCGCTGGGGAATCGGCTCACGCAGCAGTCCGAAACCCAACAGGATTCGCCCTGGTTTGCTGCCATGCTGGGCGTCGCTACCGGTTTGCTGTGGGCGCCCTGCGCGGGCCCGATCCTCGGTCTGTTGTTGACCGGTGCCGCGCTGAAGGGAGCCAGCGTGGAGACCTCGCTGCTATTGCTTACCTATGCCTGTGGCGCAGGCGTCTCGCTTGCACTCGCATTGCTGGTCGGCGGTCGCGTGTTCTCGGTGATGAAGCGTTCGCTCGGCGCGGGTGAATCGTTGCGCCGCGTGCTGGGCGTATTGGTACTGAGTGGTGTCGCGATCATTGCGCTCGGCGTGGATACCGGTTTATTGACGCGCGTATCGCTGGCCAGCACCAGCAGCATCGAACAAAAGTTGATTGACGCGGTGACACCTGCACCGGCTGCCGCGGCTCCCATGCCCAAGGCCGGTGGCACACTGCCTGTCGAAGGCGAGCTGCCGTCGCTCTCCGGTGCCACGCAATGGTTCAACACCGCGCCGCTCTCGCCACAGTCGCTGCGCGGCAAGGTCGTGCTGGTCGATTTCTGGACCTACTCCTGCATCAACTGCATTCGGTCGCTGCCCTATGTTGAGGCATGGGCAGAGAAATATCGCGATCACGGCCTGGTAGTGATCGGCGTGCATTCACCGGAATTCGCCTTCGAAAAAGATCCGGCCAACGTTGCCAAAGCGATCCGGGACTTCCATATCACTTATCCGGTAGCGATGGATAACGACTATGCCATCTGGCAGGCCTTCAACAACGAATATTGGCCGGCGCATTACTTCATCGATGCACACGGCCAGATTCGTGCACATCATTTCGGCGAAGGTGATTACACCGGTAGCGAGGATGTGATCCGCCGTCTCCTGAGTGAAGCGGGTTACAAGAATCTGCCCGGCGGTTACGTTCAGCCTGGCGCCACAGGTGCAGAAGCGGCGAGCTCGAACGATACCCAGCGTTCGCCGGAAACGTATGTGGGATATGCACGCAGCGAAGATTTCGCGAGCGGCCAAATCGCTCATGATGAAGCCTGGCATTACCGCGCACCGGATACGCTCGAGGTCAATCAATGGGCCCTCGATGGCGATTGGAACATTGCTCCGCAAAGTGCAACGCTCGATAAATCGAACGGCAGCGTCATGTACCGGTTCCGTGGCCGCGACCTGCATCTCGTACTCGGTCCCGGTCCGGACGGAAAACCCGTGCGGTTCCAAGTCACGCTCGACGGAAAGGCACCTGGTGCCGACCACGGCACGGACATTGACGCTCAAGGCAACGGGACGGTGACCGGCCAACGGCTATACCAGCTGGTACGCCAAGCACATGGCACCGGTGACCGCGTGTTCAAGATCACCTTCCTTGATCCAGGTGTCCACGTTTACGCCTTTACGTTTGGCTAAGCGCATTCGTTCAATCCACAGGAGATTCTCATGGCATCGGCGTTTGATCATCGCGGCATGGATCGCCGACGTTTCCTCCTTACAGCCGTTGGCGGCGGCACCTTGCTTGCCGTAGGCGGGGTGTCGGCAGCACGCATCTTTGGTGGCAGTGGCAGTGGTAATGTCATGACGAGCGCCACGGCCGCGGCGAAACCGCAGATGTTATTGCTGGAATGTTTCGCTGACGATGACGGGCACAATCTAGGCCCCTGTGATGTGCGCAAACTCGTATTGACTGACGCGCAATGGCGTCAACGCCTCTCTGACGAGGCGTTCTATGTGATGCGCCGGGCTGGAACGGAAAGAGCATTCAGCGGCCCGCACGAAAAGCCGAACAGCAAAGGCCTGTACCGCTGCGTCGGTTGCAATACCGCACTCTTTGATGCCGCGACGCAGTTTGACTCTGGCACCGGCTGGCCGAGTTTCTGGAAGCCGATCGCCAAGCAGAACGTGATTGAAAGCCGCGACACCAGCTTCGGCATGATTCGCACGGCGATCAGCTGCGCCGGCTGCGATAGCCATCTCGGTCACGTATTCGACGATGGTCCGCCGCCGACAGGACTACGTTACTGCATGAACTCCGTCGCACTGCAGTTTGTAGCGTATCGCGTGAGCTGAACACCTCGATGCAAGTGACTCGTTACGCGATGATGGCTGCGTCGAAACACGCTGCTGTCATCGCGGCTTATTGCATCTTTGCGAGTGCAAGAAGCCGTTATGCTGGCGACAGCCCACGATAGGGCGCCAACAAAGCCGGATCATCGAACAATCCTGCCGGCAAGAGGTAACGCGGATCGCGCCCGGCGGCCAACAGTTCACGAATGCGCGTGGCGGAAATTTCCAGCGGTGTAACGCTCAGTTCGATCACCCGACCGGCAGATTCGGCATGAATAACCGCTGGATCGTCGGTACGACGTGCGGCTACCGCACGCTCAAGCTCCACAGGAACGCAGGCTTCCAGGCCCGGTCGGTTGATCACGCCGATATGCGCAACCTGGAACAGGTCGCGCCACCGATGCCAGCTCCGCAAACCTGCGAAGGCGTCCGCGCCCATCAATAACACGAGAGATCTGTCACCGAACTCGCGACGGAATTCATCCAAGGTATCGGTCGTGTAAGAAGGACCGCTTCGATCCAGCTCACGCGTGTCGAGGGAGAGGCGCGTTTGACCTTTCAATGCGGCGCGCAGCATGTTCACACGTTGCGCCGCGGTCGCCGTGGGTGCGGGCCGGTGTGGCGGTACATTCGCAGGCATCAGGCGGACTTCAGCATCCAACAGCTCGGACGCTTCCCACGCCACACTGAGATGACCCATGTGGATCGGATCGAACGTGCCGCCAAACAGCGCCAGGGGTTTCATACCAGCGCCTGCGCTGCGCGCGGTTCAGCGATGGCTGCAATAAGACGCTGCGCCTCGAGCCACGCGTCGCCTGCTTCGCGGCCTTTGGCAATACGATCGATGCGTGCCGCACGCGCCAGACACCGCATCCAATGCTCGCGCGGCGCGCGACGCAATGCTTTGCGAAAGAGCTGTTCGCGCGCCGGCCACAAGCGTTCCGCACGGGCCTGTGCGCCGAAATCATGTGCGTTGGCAAGACGCATGGCGAGCTGTAGCTGACTCACCAACCATCCCATCAATGCAATGATTTCTTCGCCTTCCGCGTGCAGCCCCTCCAGAACGCGCAAGGCGCGTGCGCCATCGCCGCCCAAGGCTGCATCCGTAAGCTTGAAGGCATCGTAGCGCGCACTGTCAGCAACGAGATGTTCCATTTCGGCTGCCGTGATTTTCCCCTCTCCATGCAAAACTGCCAGTTTGTCGATTTCCTGCGCGGCAGCCAGCAAATTGCCCTCGACACGTTCGGCCAGCAGAGCGACGGCCTCGGGTGTTGCAGATAGGCCACGCGAAGCCAGGCGCGCACCAACCCAGGCACTCCACTCATTCGGTCGCGGTGCGTTGAAAACGACGACGGTTCCGGCGCTATCGATCTGCCGCGTCCACGCACCTTCGTGTTTGTTGCTCCACTCCACCGCCGTAATCAGCAGACTGACATCCGGCGGAGGATGGGCACAAAATTCGGTGATCGCTTTGGCTCCCTCCGTGCCGGGACGGCCGTTCGGCAATCGCAAATCGAGCAACCGTCGCGTCGCGAACAGAGACATGCCGGCGGCAGAACGCGCCAGATCGTCCCAATCGAAATGGGTGCCGGCATCCAGCACTTGCCGTTCGCTATAACCCAGCCTGCGCGCTTGCGCGCGCAAGGCATCGGCAGCTTCGAGCACCAGCAGTTCCTCGCCTGCGAGCAGATAGACGGGGCTCAGGCTGTCTGCAGCCAGTGCTTTCTGCCACTGCGCATGATTGAGCGGCATACGACTCAGTTAATCGATGGTGCCGAATACTGCGGCGGTTCCGGCGTGGTGCTGGCGTCAGCCGGCAAGTTGCCAACCGCTTTGGCTGCCGCCGTCTCGCCATGTTTGGCCACCGCCTGCAAGCGGAACAGCACCGCCTGGATGGCGTCGTCGATCAGGCTATCCTCGATCTGTTCGACTTGCGACTGCGTTCCCACCGGCTGGTTGGCGTCATAGCTGTATTCACGCTGGAGATTGATTTCCTGCGCAGGAACGATCGTCTTGCCATTCGCATCCGTGGCGGTGAACACGACGTGATAGCGCACGGCAAACTCGGTGACTTCCGCATAGCCGCTTACCGTTAGCGATTGAACATTGAAGTTCTGCGCAGGCACATGCAACTCGGCAATGTCCGGACCGCCCTTGTCTTCGACGATCACATTCGAGGCCAGCAGCGCACGCGCCAGTTTGCGCTGGAAATCGCCACCGCCCCCCACCGTGAGGTGTACGCGCTCCATTCCCTTCGGCAGTGAAGCGCTCCCGCGCAAATGGAACCCACATGCCGCAAGGGCGAGCACGGGCAGCAGCGCGACGATTTTCAGCATGCGGTTCATGAAGTCATCCTGCAACGATGTTGACGATCTTGCCGGGCACCACGATGACCTTGCGTATTGCTTGTCCTTCCAGGAAAGCGGCCACGTTGGGATTCGCGCGTGCCAATGCTTCTGCTTCTTCCTTGCTGGCCTGGGCAGCCACTTCGATGGTACCGCGCAACTTGCCATTCACCTGAACAGCCAGGGTCAGCGTGTCGCGCACCAGCGCCTGGGAATCGACTTTTGGCCAGGGCTGATCATCCACCACATTCTGCGGATGCCCCAGCGCCTGCCACAGCGCATGGCTTACATGCGGCACGACCGGGTTCAGCAAAAGCACCATGCTCTGCAGCACTTCATGGCGCACTGCCCTGCCCTGGTCACTTTGATCGGTGAACTTGCTTACCGCATTGAGCAGCTCCATGAGCGAAGCGATCGCCGTATTGAAAGCATGACGACGCCCCAGATCATCGCTGACCTTCTGGATGGTTTCGTGCAGCTGGCGTCGCAAGGCTTTTTGCCCGGCATCGAGCGCCGACGGATTCACCTCCGGGTGATCCGGCTGGCCGACGTGCGTCACGACCTCGCGCCAGAACCGGCGCAGGAAACGGGCCATGCCTTCCACGCCGGCTTCATTCCACTCCAGGGACTGCTCCGGCGGCGCAGCGAACATCGAGAAGAGTCGCACGGTATCCGCACCGAACTTATCCACCATGGCTTGCGGATCGACGCCGTTGTTCTTGGACTTGGACATCTTCTCGGTACCGCCGATAACCACGGATTGGCCATCGGCCTTCAATACGGCACCGGTCACGCGCGCCTTCTCGTCGCGCTGAATATCCACATCGGCAGGATTGATCCATTCCTTCGATCCATCCGCGTTTTCGCGGTAGAACGTTTCGGCAATCACCATGCCCTGGCACAACAGGTTGGTGACCGGCTCGTCCGATTTAACCATTCCTTCGTCGCGCATCAGCTTGTGATAGAAGCGGAAGTACAACAGATGCAGGATCGCGTGCTCGATGCCGCCAATGTACTGGTCGGCCGGCATCCAGTAATTGGCGCGCTCGTCCACCATGGTCGCTGCGCCGGGACTGGTGTAGCGCGCCACGTACCAGCTCGACTCCATGAAGGTATCGAAGGTGTCCGTCTCGCGCTCAGCCGGGCCCCCGCACTCAGGACACGTGGTCTTGCGCCATGCCGGGTCGGCCTTGATCGGCGACTGGACGCCAGAGAAAGCGACGTTTTCCGGCAGCAACACAGGCAGCTGATCTTCCGGCACCGGCACGTCGCCGCAGTGCGGGCAACGAATGACCGGAATGGGACAGCCCCAATAGCGCTGGCGGCTCACGCCCCAGTCGCGCAAGCGATAGTTGATGCGGCGCTGGCCCTTGCCCTGTTTTTCCAGGATCTCGGCGATGGTGTCGAAGGCTTCCTTGTAGTGCTTGCCATCGAGCACACCGGAATGGATCACCCGCATGTCGGCGCGGTTTTTGTCGCCGTACCACTCTTGCCAGTGCGCCGGATCGTACTCGCCGCCGTCCACGGCGATAACCTGCTTGATCGGCAGTTGATATTTGTTGGCGAACTCGAAGTCGCGTTCGTCGTGTCCGGGCACAGCCATCACCGCACCCGTGCCATAGCCCATCAGCACAAAGTTGGCGACCCATACCGGCAGCTTCTCGCCGGTGACAGGATGAACGGTGAAGAGGCCGGTGGGCATGCCCCGTTTCTCCTGCGTCTCCAGCTCGGCCTCCGAGACACCGCCCTTGCGCAGCTCCTCCAGGAACGCGGCAAGCTGTGGATTGCCCTGCGCAGCCTTTAGCGCCAGCGGATGCTCGCCAGCAATGGAAACGAAGGTGACGCCCATCAGCGTGTCCGGACGCGTCGTGAACACCGTCAGCGGCTCGTCCTCGCCCTCCACCGCAAAATGGATCTCCAGGCCCTCGCTGCGGCCGATCCAGTTGCGCTGCATGGTCTTGACCGCCTCAGGCCAGCCGGACAGCGTGTCGAGGCCATCAAGCAACTCTTGCGCGTAGTCGGTGATCTTGAGGAACCACTGTGGGATCTCGCGCTTTTCCACCAGCGCCCCGGTGCGCCAACCGCGGCCGTCGATCACCTGCTCGTTGGCGAGCACAGTCTGGTCCACCGGATCCCAGTTCACCACGGCGTTCTTGCGGTAGGCGATGCCTTTTTTCATCAGGCGCACGAACATGCGCTGCTCGTGCACGTAATATTCGGGCTTGCAGGTAGCGAACTCGCGTGACCAGTCGATGGCGTAGCCCAACGACTTAAGCTGGCCACGCATATGCTCGATGTTGGCGTAGGTCCACTTGGCCGGCGCAGTCTTGTTCTTGATCGCAGCGTTCTCGGCTGGCAGACCGAACGCATCCCAGCCCATCGGTTGCAACACATTCTTGCCGTTCATGCGCTGGTAGCGGCTGATGACATCGGCGATCGTGTAATTGCGCACATGCCCCATGTGCAAGGCACCGGAGGGGTACGGCAGCATGGCGAGACAGTAGTACTTTGGCCGGGAGGAGTCCTCCTTCACCTCATACGCGCGTCGTGCGTTCCAATACTGCTGCGCGGCGGATTCCACCGCCTGCGGGTTGTAATCGTTGGGGGAACCCTGGTCTTGAATGTCCTGCATGATCCGGCGCCGTTATGCGTAAGCCGCTGCACAGGCATGGATAGCCGTGTGCCGCGTTGAACGCGGCAGACTAGCAGAAATGAGCGTTCGCTTGGATTGGCCCGTACCCGCGCTTCAATCCGCCGGGCATGCGGGCGTACGCCCCTCCGCCAAGGCCGGGGCCACGTCTGCGATGTGATCGGCCAGCGTCGCCAAAGCCCGCTGGTGGCCAGCCACCAACCCGTTGTAGCCCTGCCCTACGGATTCAGTGACACGGGTGCTACATGTAAGCATGGCCTGCCCCTTCAACAAGCGGACGGTCCAAGTGGCATCAATCCGCGCGTAATGTCCCGGCGACGAATCGAAACGGTGCAGATCGACTTTGATGCGCACCACCGGCTTGCCATCGGGAGGCAGGCCACCGCCAATGTCCTGCGCACGCGTCCGGCGCGCCAGATCGACCGACAGCGCGCTGCGTAGTTCGTCTGCCAAGGGGGCAATCCAGCGCTCACCGTCCAGCAAGGCCACGGACTGGGCACCTTGCCGTACAACCAACTGCGGGACGTCGTCCTGCGCAGGCACGCCGACCGGCAGCAATTCGAACTGGAAATTCGCCGCCGGCGCTGCGGACTGCCCTTCGTCAGGCGGAGGGACCAAGGTGTAATAGCGAATGGGCGCTGACGCGCACGCAGCCAGCGCGGTCATGACCACGCCCGCCATCAGGTGTCGCATACGAGTCATGGTTTGCTCCCTCGCGGCGGCTGGCTGGACGGAACACCGCCCTCCGCCGGTGGCGGTACGTCTTTGCCACGACCGCGAATCAGTGCGCTCGGATGAGCATCGAGGTAATCAGTCAGCGCGCGCAACGACCGTGCCATGCGTTGCAGCTCCTGCAAGGTGGTAGTGAGGTTTTGCTGCAGCGGCGAATCCGCCGAGAAAGCATTGTTGGCGGCCCCCAGGGTTTGATTGGCTCCCTTGAGAGTGTCCTGGAATGCCGGAAGCACGTTGCCATTGACATGCTTGATCGTGCTGTCCAGGTCGGCCAGCGTGTGATTGAGGTTATTGCCGATGGCGTCGAATGGAATCTTGTGAATCTTGTCCACGATCTCCACCAGCTGCTCCTGCAGCTTGTCGAAGCTGCCCGGCACGGTGGGAATCTCCAAGGGACGCGCATCAGGGTTGTACGCCACCTTGGCGGCGTGCGGCATGATGTCGAGCGAGATATACAACTGCCCGGTGAGCAGGTTGCCCACCTTCGCTTGCGCGCGCAGACCTTGCTGGACCAAGGTACCTATCATGTGGGACATGTCGTCGTTATCGCCCTTCGATTTGGCGATGGCCTCCAGCTTGGTATGCGCGCTGCCGAGACGATCCGGATAAACCACGGCGCCGACGTAAATCGGGAAATGACCGGTCTTTTCGTCGTAATCCATGCGGATGGAAACGACGTCGCCGAAATCGATGCCCTGGAATTCCACCGGCGCATTCACCGTCAGGCCACGAAGCGGCTGATCAAAACGCATGCGGATGTAATGCGGCTCGCCATCGGGCGGCGCCATGGCCTTGGCCTGCGTATCGAACAGCGTGAACGTGGCGCCTTCAGGCGCCAGCGTTGCTTCCGGATGTGGCCCGGGAGCATCAAGGAAGGCTACGCCGCCCGCCAGCACGGTTGCCAGCGATTGCGTGTTGAGCCTGAGACCGTTGGCACCTAGCGAAACGTCTACGCCGCTGGCATTCCAGAAACGCGATTCGGTCGTCACGAATTTATCGTAGGGGCTTTCGATGAAAATCCGTACCGACACGCCCTTGCCGTCCTTGTCGAGCTTATAAGACGCCACGCGCCCTACCTGTATACGCCGGAAATAGATTGGAGAGCCGATATCCAGCGATCCCAGGTCGCCGGAATGCAAGGTGAAACTCTTGCCGCGCGAATCGTGCGTGACGGAGGGTGGATTCTCCAGGCCGACGAAGTTGGTCTGCGGCTGCGTGGATTTGCCGACGTCTACACCGATGAACGATCCCGACAACAAAGTATCGATGCCGGACACGCCGCCCAGTCCGATGCGGGGACGCACGACCCAGAAACGGCTGTCCGACACTGCAATCTCGGCAGCACTTTTCTCCAGATCGACTTTCACGACCACTTTGCTGTGATCCGGACTCAGGCGAATGCTGGTCACCTTGCCGATGACCACGTCCTTGTATTTCACGACTGTCTTGCCTGGCTCCAGTCCTTCCGCGGTCTGGAAGCTGATGGTGATCTTGGGACCCTGCTGCATCCACGCGTTGATCACCAGCGACAAGCCGACCAGGGCCGCCACGACCGGCACCAGCCAGATCCACGAGGCACCGACGCGCCGGCGCTTCACCACCGGTTCGGGCAAATCGCCTTCCAGGCCGGTTTTTTTATCGTCAGTCATCTTCGTCCTTGCAGTCCCATATCAGGCGGGGGTCGAAACTCAGGGAAGCCAGCATCGTGAGCACCACGGTAAGACCGAAATAAACCACGCCTGGGAGCGGCTCCACTTCGCTGAAGAAGCCAAACTGCACCAAGGCCGTCAGCAGCGATACCACGAAAACGTCCAGCATGGACCAATAGCCGATGAATTCCACCAGCCGATATAGCTTGGAACGCTGCTTGCGTGCCCAGTTGGTACCGCGGTGCACGCTGAGCAGCAGGGTTCCCATGACCAGGAATTTCATCATGGGCACCACAATGCTGGCCGTGAAGACAATAACGGCCAGGTCGGGAGAACCCTTGACCCACAGCTCGATCACGCCGCTCAGAATCGTATTGTCATCCACATCGCCCAGGCTCACGGTGCGCATGATGGGCAGCACGTTGGCGGGTATGTAGAAAATGAATGCGGCGATCAGCAATGCCCATGTACGCGCGCAGCTATTCGGTTTGCGCCGGTGTAGCGCACTGCCACAACGTGGACATGCTGCGTGCTCGATATGCGTATCACGGCAAACCAGCCCGCATACATGGCAGCCAATCAGGCCAAGCTCATGCGCCCTCGGCATCGTGCTCATGGCGCAGCCTCAGGGATTTTTTCCCACAACTGACGTAGATCGATGCCCGAGAAGATGGTGATCAGCACGGCCAGCGCGGCGTAGGCGAATGCACCGGCGTCTGGCGTCACATCGAAATACAAGTGTGCCTTGACGATCGATACCAAGACGCCCAGCACAAAGACCTCGCTCATGGTCCAGGGCGCGATGTAATGCAGGAAGACCATCAAGCGACCAAAGCCGGGAGCGCGCCTCCCCTGCCGCCCATACACCAGCAACCATCCCAGGATCAGCATTTTGCACAGGGGAAAGAAAAACAACGTACCCGCTGCCAGCACTGCAACAATCTGCGAGTGCTCTTTCCACATCATCAAGATGATGCCCCACAAGGTGCTGTGAATCTGCTTGCCATTGAGTCCGAGCGTAATGATCGGCCACACATTGGCTTGCACGAACACCACCATCACCGTCACCACCAGCGCCAGCATCGCGTTGAGCCCTATGCGCTGATGCCGTTCCAGCTCCGCATGACAGCGCAGGCAACGTGCCACCTCACCGGGCGCCAGCGGACGGCGACGGTAGACTGTGTCGCAGTGCTCGCAGATCAGCAGCGTCGAAGCCAGTCCATTTCGCGCGTGCTTCGTGCTGGCTAGTGAAGAATTCATGACGCCATTCTCGCAAATCTTGAGGGCGCACACGCGCGGCAGGATATTGACCCCTGAAGTATGGATGTCATCGGCAAAATTAAATGACGCGCCCCTAACCATGGTGATCCATCTCGCATGTTGAAGGGGCCGTGGAATAGCTCAGGGCATCCCTAGCCTGCCCAAGGTGAATAAAAGGAGATCCCCCTCTTCTATTGATATGCTGTGCGATGCCCCGATCTGAGCGGGGTTGACCTTTTCGGAGCCCACTGTGAACGCCGCCGTCTCCCCGCACATTTTTGAAGTGAATCAGGACAATTTCGAGACCGAGGTATTGCAGGCCTCGCTCAATACCCCTGTACTGGTGGACTTCTGGGCGACGTGGTGCGGCCCCTGCAAAACACTGGGACCGATGCTGGAAAAACTGGCGGCCGAGTACAACGGCGCGTTCCGGCTCGGCAAGGTGGATGTCGACAAAAACCAGGAATTAGCTGGCGTGTTTGGTATACGCAGCATTCCCACGGTGATGCTGGTGAAAGACGGCCAGATCTTGGACGGATTTGCCGGGGCGCTTCCTGAAGGCCAATTGCGGACCTTCCTGTCGCGCCATGTGCAACCCTTCGAAGGCGATCTCGACGAAGCCCTTGAGGAAGAGACCTTCGAATCGCCCGAGCAGGCCATCAACCGCCTGCAACAGGAAATCGCCGAGCAACCGGACCGATCGGAACTCAAGCTGGACCTGGCCATTGCCTTGGCTCAAGCCGGTCACGCCGCCGCGGCGGAAGCCGAACTCAACAGCCTGCCCGCCAATCTCGCTACCGATGCCCGCGCCGTACGGCTGCGCAGCCAGCTCGACCTGGCGCAATCGCTGGAAGGTACGCCGCCCATGGAAGTGCTGCAGCAGCGCGTTGAGGCCAATCCGCAAGATTGGGAAGCACACGATCTGCTCGGCGTAAGACTGTTGTTGGGCAACGATCCTGCTGCAGGCCTGGAACACTGGCTGCTGCTGCTAGAGAAGGCCCGCGACTGGAATGACGGCCACGCGAAGAAACGTTTGCTCGCTGCCTTCCATACCCTTGACGATGCAGAGCTAGTCGGTCGCTATCGCCGGCGCATGGCATCGCTCCTTTTCTAAGCATCCTCAGCAAACCGTGCCGCGCGTGATGCGCGGCACTCAGGACCATACGCGTACGCATGGTAAGCTCCGTGCATCCCCCTCGGAGCCGGTCATGCGCGCAACGACCTTTCGTCGCCTGATGAACCTGTGGCCACCGTTCCTGTTCAACAGCATCCGTGTGTTGAACCTGAGCGATGACTACACGGAAGTGCGTGTGGTGCTGCGCCTGCGTCCATGGAATCGCAACTACGTGCGCGCCCAGTTCGGCGGCAATCTCTTCGCGATGGCCGATCCGTTCTGGATGCTGCTGATCCTCCATCACCTGGGCAAGGATCACTTCGTATGGGACAAGGCCGGCGCGATTGATTTCATCGCACCTGGACGCGAAGACGTCTATGCATATTTCAAATTGAACCATGATGTGCTGGACGAATTGCGTGCGGCAGCGGCGAATGGCGAAAAGGTGCTGCGCTGGTTTGAAGTGCCGATCAAAACCGCTGCTGGCGACATCGTCGCGGTGGTACGAAAACAGATCTATGTACGCCTGAAACCGCAACATCGCTGATTCGCAACCCACCCGGCCCGCGTTAGGAGAGCTCGTGTTCGAAACGGGTGATGTCATCGAGCATGGCCTCCGCTTTTAGTACGCTGGCGCCAGCCAAATGATTCTCGAACCGGCGCCGCCAGCGCGAACGCGAAACCAGCCAGAACACGCTTGCAACCAACACCAGCGATACAAAGCCGACAAGTACCAGATACATCATCAGGTTGGGCATGGTGGTCGTGAGATCGATCCCGCTGCGCGCTATTTCCATTAGCGCAAAGGGTATCCAGGCAAAAGAGCCCACCACGGCAAATGCGGGAGCCTCGACTTTTACTCGCCAGGCACGCAGCGCTGCGATGCGGCGCTGAATCTCCAACACGGGGGCGGCATAGTCGATCCGTCCGATCAAATCGAGATTCCGCCCGGCCGCCACCATCATCATGATGCCGAAGACTTGGACAAGAACTCCCAGCACCACAAGATGCGCGATGCCGATGCGCGGCACCCAGAACGATAACGCCATCACGGTTACCAACGCGCCAAAAACCAGCTGCGTCATTTGTCCCCAGAAAAGCGGCCGAAGCCCATATCGCACACTGTGTAGCCTGTTGTCCTTCCATAAGCGGATATGGAGCGCCTGCTGCTGATCCAGCCGGGAGTTCAGTGCTCGCCATGCCAATTTCATATCGTCGAGTTCCATGCCTATGCTCCTGCCGGTTCTGCGGCGGTCATCTGGTTGCGGAGTATTTGCTTGATGCGGCTGATCTTGGTTGCCACATTGGTTTCGCTGATGCCCAGAATGTCCGCCATCTCTGCGTAACTGCGATCTTCCAGATACAGCAGCATCAACGCCCGATTCAGCGGATCCAATGCATCGATAAAACGGCGTAGCGCAGGTAGCCGCTCATCGGGTTCCACCATGCCCGGATCACCTTCGATGGTTTCGAGATAGCGCTCCAAAGGCTCGAATCGCTCTTTCTCATGCGGCATCCGTCGTACTTGCGAAATGGCGACATTGAGCGCCACCCGATACATCCAGGTGGAAAACTTCGCCCGCGTGGCATCGAAACGGGAAAACGATCGCCAAAGTTGCACACAGATCTCTTGTGCCAGGTCGCTGCGATCCTCTGGATGGCGGGCATATACGGATGCCACCTTGAATACGATCCCCTGGTGTTCACGCAGGAGTGTTTCGAAAGCTTGCTGTCGTTCCCGTCTGCGCATAGCCGGCTCCTTCTTACTCCCATGATTCGCAAGACATCCAAAAAAATCACAGGCCGCCGTTCCAAGGCTCTCCTACAATAAAGCGCCTCCCCTTCCCCTACTCTTCATTCCATGCATCCGCTGCGCTTCAAACGCTACCTCATCACCGGTCTGCTGACCTTTATGCCGTTATGGGTCACCTGGCTGGTCTTTAAATTCATCGTTGGCTTTCTGGCCGGCCTCGGCGCCCCGCTGGTGGCGGCCTTCATGGGCGCCCTCGGATGGGTCTCGCCACAGGCGGCCCAACAGCTCAGCCACAGTTGGCTGACGTATGTCCTGGCCTTGCTGCTTACCCTGGTCGCGCTCTATCTGTTGGGATTTCTTGCCAATCGGGTAATCGGTCAACGGCTCCTGCTTGCCTTCGATACCGTGCTGCAGCGTATCCCGCTGGTGCAAACCATCTACGGCGGCACCAAGAAATTGATGGCCGTGTTGCAGAACAAACCCAGCGGCGTCCAGCGTGTGGTGCTGGTGGACTTCCCCCGCAAAGGCATGAAGGTCGTCGGCTTCGTGACACGCGTCATGATCGAGGAAGGCAGCGGTCGCGAGATGGCCGCGGTCTATATCCCGACCACGCCCAATCCGACCGGTGGCTATCTTGAGGTGGTACCGGTGGACGAACTCACACCTACCGACTGGACCATGGACCAAGCGATGGCTTTCATCATCTCCGGAGGCGCAGTCGCGCCCGATACCTTGCCAGCGATGCCATCCCTGCCGAAGACATCCCCAGAGAACCAGGTATGAGCATGCGCCGAGCAGTGCTTTCCATCGTGCTAGCTGCTCTTGCTGTGACTGCACACGCTGCCGGCCACGTTGACTGGACGACACCCGCTGAAGCATCCCATTTCCGTACCACGCCGACTTACACGCAGACGCTGGCTTATCTGGAACAGCTGCAGCATGCGGCGCCGGGAAAGATCAAGGTGGAAACCTTCGGAATCACGCCCGAAGGCCGGCCGATGACGGTGGTCATTGCCAGCAATCAAGGCAGCTTTACGCCTGAAGCCGCACGTGCCGCGCATAAACCGATCGTGCTGCTGCAGGCGGGCATTCATCCTGGCGAAATCGAGGGCAAGGATGCCGGGCTGATGCTGCTGCGTGACATGACTGTCTCGGGCAAATACCCGCATCTCCTGGATCATGTCGTGCTCGTTTACATTCCTGTTTTCAACGTGGACGGCCACGAAAACAGCTCGCCCTACAACCGCATCAACCAGAACGGCCCCGAGCGCATGGGGTTTCGCGGTCAATCGCAATACCTCAACCTCAATCGCGATTACATCAAGGCCGACGCGCCGGAAATGCTGGCCTGGCTCAAACTGTGGCAGCGCTGGCTACCGGATTTCCTGATCGACGTGCACACCACCGATGGCGCCGATTATCAGTACGACCTGACCTGGTATACCGAAGATCCACACAAGCTCGATCCGGCCATCTCCGCCTGGCAACACCATGTGATCCATGACGAGGCGATACCGGCCTACGAAAAGCTCGGCCACCTCGCTTCTATCTATCTTGAGTTCAAGGATGGTCGCGACCCTCGCAAAGGCATTGCCAACTTCGGTTCCGGCCCGCGCTTTTCTACCGGCTACGCAGCGCTGCAGAATCGCCCCGCATTGTTGATCGAGACCCACATGCTGAAGTCGTACGCCGTGCGCGTCCATGCCGTTTACGACTTGATTCGCGTATTGCTTGGCGATATCGAGCAGGATCCGGCCGCCCTGCTTGCAGCCACCCGCAAGGCCGATGCCGATACCATCGATCGCGCGGAAGATTCCAAGGCAGAGGTCCCGCTGACGTTCAAGCTGGATCCCACGCCGACGCCCTTCGATCTGAAGGGTTATGCGTTTACGCAAACGCACAGCGAGATTTCCAACGACATCTGGATTCAGTACGACCCCACTAAACCGGTCACTTATCGGATCGACAACTGGAACGCGCTTCAACCTGATCTGTCGATCGTTCCACCGGCTGCGTATGTCGTGCCGGGCGAGTGGAAAACAGTGATCGACAAACTGGATGCACATGGCATCGCCTATCGGCGTATCGGGCATCCGGTAAAGGAAGTCGATGCGGAGGCGTATCAACTCGACCATCCTCGCTGGGCGAGCGAACCTTTCGAAGGTCACTTGATGCTGCAGAGCTTCGACCTGCACCCCCACCCCGTGGAGGTGGTGCTGCCGGCAGGTTCCGTCATCGTGCCGCTCAATCAACGCGCGGCCAACGTCGCCATCGAATTGCTTGAACCGCAGGCGCCGGATTCCCTGCTGCATTGGGGCTATCTCAATGCCATCTTCGAAGCCAAGGAATACGGTGAACCGCGCGTGCTGGAAAAACTGGCACGCAACATGATCGCCCAAGACCCTGCGCTGAAGCAGGAGTTCGACGAGAAGCTGCGTGATGATCCCGCCTTCGCGGCGAGCCCGCATGCTCGGCGGAACTTTTTCTTCATGCGCTCCCCCTGGTACACCGCGCAACGTGTCGGTGACTACCCGGTGTTGCGCCTGAATGCTGCGCAGCTCGCCTATCTCGGCACCCAATAACGCAATGGCGGATTCGCCCGTTTGCCCGCCCTGAAACGGCTGGCAGCGGACACATCCACCTGTTTCGAGAGACGAAGCAATCCCTACCCCTGACCTTTGACACTGTGTCCACCATGACCATTGGCCTAGGTTGAAAGGTCATGGCCGCGAGCGGATAGGTAATGCAGGAACCATCGCCGTGGCCGGGGAGCGCCTGCGGGCGATTTGTCGACATCTCCAGAGGGATATCCATGACCTACAAGCATCTGAAGCCGCTACTGCTCGCGGTAAGCGTCACTTTCGCCCTGGCCGCCTGCGGTAAACAGGAGCAAGCCCAGGCGCCGGCCCCGGCACCTGCCCCAGCCAAGGCCGCCACAACCGCCAACGCACCTGCCGCTGCGGCTACGGCCGCCACCGCCAGCGTCTTTGACGTCAGCGAGCTGGATAACCAGATCAATGCGTGTCAGGACTTCAACGGCTTCGTCAATGCCAAGTGGATCGCTGCCAACCCGATTCCCTCCGATCGCACGCGCTGGGGTGCCTTCGACCAGCTCGCCGAAAAGAGCCTGAACACCCAGCATGAGATCGTCGAAGCTGCGGCGAAGAATGTCGCGCAGGCGAAACCCGATTCGATCCAGCAAAAGATCGGTTACCTGTATCAGGCCGGCATGGATGAAGACGCGATCAACAAGCTTGGTTTCGACCCAATCAAACCGAAGCTGGAGCAGATTGCTGCGCTGAAGACACCCGCCGAGGTTGCCAAATTCATCACCGATCGCTTTGCGGATGGCGATCAGCAAGTATTCGCTTTCGGCTCCGGCGCCGATTTCAAAGACGCCAAGAACCAGATCGGCTTCGTCAATCAATCCGGCCTGGGCTTGCCCACGCCCGATTACTACACCAAGCCGCAATACGCCGATTTGCGTAACGCTTATAAGGCCTATATCGCCAAGTCGCTGGAACTCGTCGGCGTGTCGGAAGCCGATGCCAAGAAACAGGCTGATCAGGTGTTCGCCTTCGAAACCGCGTTGGCGAAGGCTTCGTTCACGCCAACGGAGATGCGCGATCTCGATCACCAGTATCACTTCGTGAGCGAGGCGGAAGCCGACAAAGTCACCCCGCATTTCAACTGGCAGGATTTCTTCAAGGCCCAGGGCGTAACCATCGACAAGGGCTTTTCGTTATCACAGCCGAAGTTCTTCGCCGAGTTCGACAAACTGCTGGCCACGGCACCGATGTCCGAATGGCAGGCGTATCTGCGCTTCCATGCGATCGACGACGCCTCGCCGTATCTCAGTTCAGCATTCCAGGACAACCGCTTCGATTTCTACGGCAAGACCCTCTCGGGCCAGCCGGAACAGAAGCCCCGCTGGAAACGCGTACTGGGTGCGGTCAACGGGTCGATGGGCCAAGCATTGGGTCAGCTGTATGTCGCCAAGGAATTCACTCCGGAAGCAAAGCAGCGTGCAGAAGAACTGGTAACCAATGTCAGGGAAGCGCTCAAGAACCGCATCGAACATCTGGATTGGATGAGTGACGCCACCAAGCAAAAGGCAATCGAGAAGTGGAACAAATTCCTGCCCAAGATCGGTTATCCGGATCACTGGCGCAGTTGGGATGGGCTGGATATCAAGCCGGGTGACTACTATGGCGATGTCATGGCTTCGGCCAAGTTCAACTACGACTGGGATATCGGTCATATCGGCAAGCCGACCGATCGCACTGAGTGGGGCATGACGCCACAGACCGTCAATGCGTACTACGACCCAAGCACCAACACGATCAACTTCCCTGCTGCAATCCTGCAACCACCGTTCTTCTATGCCAACGGTGATGACGCCATCAACTACGGTGGTATCGGCGCGGTGATTGGTCACGAATCCAGCCACGGCTTCGACGACCAGGGCAGCCAGTTCGACGGGGACGGCAATAAGGCCGACTGGTGGACCGCGCAGGACAAGGCGAAGTTCGACGCACGCACGGGCAAGCTGGTCCAGCAGTTCGACGCTTATGCGCCGATCAAGGACAAACCCAACCTGCACGTCAACGGCAAGCTGACTTTGGGTGAAAACATCGCCGATCTGGGCGGCCTGAACGTGGCCTACGATGCGTTGCAGGAAGCCTTGAAGAAGAACCCGACCGAGGCCAACGAAAAGATCGACGGCTATACCGAAGATCAGCGCTTCTTCCTCAATTGGGCGCGTGTGTGGCGCAACAATATCCGCGAGAAGCAAGCGGAGTTGTCCCTCAACATCGATCCACACGCACCGGCGTCGCTGCGGGCCATTGGTGCGCCCTCCAACATGACCGCTTTTGCAGAAGCGTTCCAGTGCAAGCCTACCGATCCCATGGTCCGCTCGGGCGACAAGCAAGTGAAGATCTGGTAAGCCGCCTTACCACTGTCATTCATCGCAACAACCTCAAGAGCCCCGCACAAAACGTGCGGGGCTTTTTTGTGGCTCAGATAACGGTGAATGGAGCTAAACGATCGAGCGCACCCCATGGACGGCTGCGCCCTTCACAACTGGCTAACAGCATGTGATAATAAAAACGATTCGCATTTACTGAGCGACAGTGGGGTAGCAAGCGGGATGGGGACGTTCTGGGGAAACCCGGCGCACTCAAGCAAGCCAACCACTCGTTCGGTGTCCCTTTTACTTGCCGACTCCATTGCCATGCCCGCTAACTTCCGTGCCGCCCCGCTACATACCGCCCTTTTGCTCGCACTGACGCTTCCCGCCGTTACCCGTGCTCAAACGACCCCCTCCTCCGATGACGCCAGTTCCTCTTCGCAATCTCACGCGGAGAGCAAGGCCAAGACACTGACGTCCGTGCACGTGACTGGCAGCGTCGTCGGCAATGACTACGAATCGGACATTTCGACCGTAGGCGCCAAAGTACCGACCTCCTTGCGTGACATCCCACAAAGTATCGTCGTGGTAAACCGCGATTTGTTGGACGCCCA
The DNA here is from genome assembly GCF_058216415.1 of Dyella sp. SYSU CM1112. Classification (NCBI taxonomy): domain Bacteria; kingdom Pseudomonadati; phylum Pseudomonadota; class Gammaproteobacteria; order Lysobacterales; family Rhodanobacteraceae; genus Dyella; species Dyella sp. SYSU CM1112. Next base: position 67,909 of record NZ_JBZEGI010000010.1, read on the forward strand.
AGGTGCCACCTCCCTGCAGGACGCATTGCGCAATGTGCCGGGGATCACCATTGGCGGCGCCGAGGGTGGACAGATCGGGAACAACATCAACCTGCGAGGCTTCACCGCACGAACGGATATTTACCTGGATGGATTCCGCGACCCCGGGCAGTACTACCGTGACGTGTTCGACCTGGATGCCGTCGAAGTGCTCAAAGGCCCATCATCCATGCTATTTGGACGCGGTTCCACCGGTGGCGTGATCAACCAGGTCACCAAAGAGCCTGAGCTGAGGTCTTTTGGCCAAATCACGGCAACCGTAGGCAGCAGCGATCGCTATCGCACGACGGCCGACTTTAACCAGCCGCTCTCGGATACGGCTGCCGTTCGCCTGAATGTCTATGGACAAGACATGCATTCCACACGCAGCGTCACCAAAAATCAGGACGGCGGCATCGCGCCCTCACTACGCTTCGGCATCGGCACGCCAACACAAATCACGCTGTCAGCCCTGATCCAGCGCAACCACGATATGCCTGATTACGGCCTGCCGCCGGTCAACGGACATCCTGCGCATGTGAATGATAAAAACTGGTACGGACTGACGGATGACCGCACCAACCAAAGCGTCAACGAATTCAACGCGCGTCTCGAGCACACCTTTTCGGACAATGTCAGCCTGCGCAACCAACTGCAATACAGCGAATACACCACCGATGCACGCGAAACGGCCGCCAACAGCGTCGTTACGGCAAGTGGTGTAACGCTCAATAAAGCAGCCGGCAACCCCACCAACCTGCCCTTGCAGGATTTGTACGTACAGCTCGCCAGCCATGATCGCGTTATTCACGATCATATTCTCGACAATCAAACCGATCTGGTAACCAAGTTCGATACCGGAAGCCTGCAGCACACATTGACTACAGGCATGGAGCTCGCACGCGAGACGTACAACAACCAGAGCTATTCGCGCAGTGGGCTGCCCCTGCTCTCTTTGTTGGATCCTGCCGAGGAAGCAACCCCGAGCAATGTGAAAACCACCAAGGGCAACTATGCGCAATCGGTCGCCGACACCGTGGCGCTTTATGCCAATGACACGGTCCGGCTCAACGACCACTGGATGGTGGTGGCTGGTGTACGCCGCGACGAATTCGATGCACACATCAGCAATACGGTGTCATTGCCGGCATATGCCCAGCAGACCGTGTACTTCACCAGCGTACGCGGCGGTGTGATCTACCAACCCACTGAAACGCAGTCGTACTACGTTTCTTACGGTACGTCGTTCGATCCCTCGCTCGAACAACTTACCCTAACGAATGGCACCCAGGACCTGGCGCCGGAGAAAAACCGCTCTTATGAAATAGGCGGCAAGTGGAACTTGTTCGGCGACATGCTCGCCATCAACGGCGCGCTGTACAACCTGGAGCAAACCAACGCGCGTACCGAGACTTCGGCCGGCGAATACACGCTGGATGGCAACATCCGTGTACGAGGCGCCGAACTTGGCGCTGCCGGACACATCAACGAGCACTGGCAGATCTTCTCCGGCTACAGCTATATGGACGGCAGAATCATCAAGGCTCTTGACGGCACGCAAGGCAATATTCCCGCGAACACACCACGGCACACTTTCACTACCTGGACAACCTACACATTCGCCCAGCATTGGGAAGCCGGCGGCGGCCCGACTTATATGTCGCAGCGTTACGCGGCTAACACGGACCTCGTCAGCGTCGGCGGCTACACGCGTTGGGACGCCACCCTGGCCTATCATCAACCCCGCTATGACATCCGGCTCAACGTGATCAATCTCACCAACAAGCACTATTTCGATGCGCTGATCCAGTCAGATGGCGGGCGTTCGGTACCGGGTATCGGACGCACCGAAATGGTGACCTTTACTTATAAGTTCTAAGCGTGCGTTACGGCGAGGATCGATCCCATGTTGGTGCATATACCTGCCCTGCTCACCACCGACCAACTGGCGCACTTTCGCCGTCAGCTCGACGCTGAAAGCGCGCCATGGGTGGATGGCCGGGTCACTGCCGGGCACCAGGGCTTCCACGTCAAACAGAACCAGCAGATCGCCGAAGGCTCGCCCCTTGCGATCGAACTCGGCAACGTGGTGCTCACGGCACTGGAGCGGCATCCGCTATTCATCAGCGCCGCCCTGCCAAATCGGGTCTATCCGCCCATGTTCAACCGCTACCAGAACGGCATGCACTTCGGTAGCCATGTCGATGGATCAATACGGCTGCTGCCGGGCACCGGCGAAAAAATCCGCACCGATCTTTCCGCCACGCTCTTTCTCGCCCCTCCCGAAAGCTACGACGGCGGAGAGCTACTGATCGAAGACACCTACGGCACCCAGACTGCCAAGCTCCCCGCCGGCGACATGGTGCTCTACCCCGCCAGCAGCCTGCATCGTGTGAATCCGGTCACGCGTGGTGCGCGGCTGGCTTGTTTTTTCTGGGTGCAAAGTATGGTGCGCGACGAAGGCCAGCGCACCCTCCTATTCGACCTCGATAGCGGCATCCAACGACTCACTGCCACGGGCGCCGATGAAGCCTCGCGCGTGCAGCTAGGTGGCTGCTATCACAACCTGCTGCGGATGTGGGCGGAGACGTAGTCGATGGGTACTTGAAGCGAGTAAATGCACCTCACTTCAACACGGACAATAAGACCGTTCCGTCACCAGCATGTCGTGCTGCTTGTGCTGGTCGTGCGGCTACCTGTCTGATCCAGATACAGCGTTCCACACTGCGCATCCTTATTCACCTGCTGCGTAGAAATCGGTACGGCTTCCAGCGTATAAGCCGCTGTACTGGCAGAAGCCAACTCATAATCATAGTTCTGGCCGGTCTGTGATGCTGCCGCGCAATCCAACTGAGGCAACGTCGCCGTGGTCAAGTTGTAATTGAGGGTGGTGGTGTAATAACGCTCCATGTAATTGGAGTACTCGCTCAAGCATGCCTCCGCCGCCTTGCGATTGGTCTTGACGATGTAGCTCACATACGACGGGTACGCCAGCGCCGAGAGAATGGCGATAACCGCACAAACAATCATCAACTCGATCAGCGTAAAGCCTGCTTCCCGCAGCGCCTTGTACGAACCGGGCGCTGCAGAGAGACGGTATCCTCGGTTGAACAAGGTCATACCCCTTCCCCTTATTGGTTGATCAACTCACGCCACGATACGCGGGTCACAGAACCCGACGCACCAGAGGTAGCGAAGCTGCCATTGGAACCATTGTTGAAACTCACCATCATCGACGTGCCGGTGAAAATGGGATTGTTCGGCAATGAGCTGAAACCGATACCTCCCGCCGGCTCCGATTTGCCGTTCACATTGACCGTATCGCTGCTGTTCACCACACCGTCGCCATTCAGATCGAAGAATTCCGTACTCGGATTGGTGCCCGAGAAAGGCGAAACAGCCATGACCCAACCGCTGCCCGACGGATTGCATGGATCGGACGCCAGCGGAAGACGTGTGGTAGCCAACAACAAATTACCTTCGAACTGATTGGGCGTAACGATGCGTTCACCCTGCTGATCCGCCAGATCGCCACTGTCCGGGCCCGAGGTATTCGGCTGCGGTTCCAGCAGGTCGATGTACCAACCCTGGTAATTCTGGCCACCGCTCGCCGTGTCATTCACCGGCGTAGCAGTGTCACTGGTCGTGATGACACGAGCTGCCGACTCACTGCTGGTTGCAGCCTGTTCGTAAATGATCTGGCGCTGCACCAGTGCCGAACGCACGCCACAACCGCTGCCTGACGTTGCGGTGGAACACGTTAACGGTGTACCGGAATTATTCTCCGCAATCACGCCATACCACGTCTGACCGGCAAGATTTGACCAATCCGTCGACGTCAGGTACCGGCCGGTGCCGAAGAACAACCACACATTGCCAGTATTGGGGTCTTCACCTGCCAGCATTCCACCGGTAATCGGCTGCACGTTGCCCGAGGCATCGGTGGCCTGGAACACCTGCGTACCCGAGCTGCTCGGTGTGGTGTCATCGGTGCCTCCATTGCTATCGATATTATTGAGCGTGAACTGCCATACCGCACCATTCAAGTCACCCGCCCAAGCTTTGGTGCTGATTCCATTGGTGGCCGAGTCTTCCCAAACCGCGGGAGCGGCCAAGCCATTACCGGTAGTCGACGTTGTGGAGGTCGTCAAGGTGAAATTGTTCGCGGTGGTATCCGTACTCATGTTGCTGGTCACGTTGTAATTCGTGGTGCCAGTATCCGTGGTGGTGTGTACCGTCAACGCACCCGTAAAGAGATTGAATTGCAATAACGCAGCTGCACCATTAGGACTGTTGTAGCCATTGCCGACCAACACCGACCACTCGCCCGCCGCACTCCCAGTCTGAGCGATTACGGGCTGGCCGGTAATCTGGCCGATGTACAGACTGTTGCTGTCGACCCCATCCCCCGCTGAGCGCTCCCACAGGAACGACACACTTTGAGGGTTGGTGACGTCGAGTGCGTACACTGCCTTGGCTGTACCACGTCCCGTCGTGCCTACCAGCACCGTATGCCAATTCGTGCCGTCATAGGCATCGGCAATAGTCAGGATGCCATCATTGAAATAGGCATGCGGAACCGTGGTCCCGGTGCCGTAGCTGGAATTGGCCAAGTTGGAGATAGGGTTGGTGGTGTCGCTGAGCACAGCGCCAGGCAAATACGCATAGACCTCCAGCCCAGTGATTGCATCAAAGGCATGCAACATGCCGTCATTGGCAGCCACCCACACCACTGCTTCACGATTAGCTTCATTGGTGACAAAGTTCGCATAGGACGACGAACCTAAAAACGTCTGCCCATAGAACTCATTGGCGTTTGGACCACTTTCGTATATGGGTTGGGAGTCGACGATATCGCCCAATACCGTGGTAGTGCGATCGCGATACGCACCGCCCTTGCGTTGTTCATTACTGGCATCGCCACGCAGATAATTCACCATGTTGGCCTGGGCTACGGTAGTACTCCCCAGGTTCGCAAGTTGGGTAGAAGAAAGCGCAGGCGGTGTGCCGGTGGAACTGACGACGAAATTGGTGTAACCCGACGTCGCACTATCCGATGCGTTATGTGTATAGATAACGCGGCTAGCTGCCGTTTGTGGAGTAGCCGTCGTAGTCGCCGTATTGGGCGGCAGGAGGCTGGCTGCATCCCAAGCCGGCGTTTGCCCAATGGCTCCGGTATTGGGGTCCACCGAATATTCTTTGAGGTCACCCATCCATGTGCCCGTGTAATACGTGGCTTGGAACGCATCCGTACCCGACGTCAATTGCGTGGAGTTGGCTGCCAGACTCGCGCCACTGCCCAGACGCTGCGCGGCGCGTGCCAACGCATCCGTTAAGCCGGCCTGGAAATCGCTGGGATTGGTAATCGAGTAGTAGCCGCCGCGGCCGCTCACCCCGGCATGTGCCAAGTCAGCGATATTTTCAATGCCACCGCTGCTTGAAGCCGCAGCACCCCAGCTGAAATTGGCGATGGCCGAGCCAGTGGTTTGCTGTGACCACGAAAACACCGAGGACGCATTATTGGCCGATGCACTTGACGGCGTAATCGTTACTGGCGGGAATCCAAGACCCATCGTGAACGTGGTCATGTGCTGCCAGAACGCGGGATCCGCCGTATTGGTGGGCACTTCGTTGGTAACGTTAGGCTGCAGGTCCGTCGCCCAATAATAGTCAGCAACGTCCGCCAACGTAACCTCTGATGGAGTGTTGCTAGTGGAAACGGTAGCGCCGGAACCATTAGTGCCATATCCCTCGGCAAATGGCGGTGTATTTGCAGCCAACGAATACGACGCACCATTGGCGCCGGTTTGCGACACTTTGCTACTGGCGTAATTCGTCGTTACCGTGGAGCCACCATAGGATACGTTCCAGAAACCGTCCGTGGTAAGGATGGTGTAGGACGCTCGACAACCAAGGTAAGTGGTCTGGTTGCTGCTGGAGTAGTTAGGATCGCTAGCCATGGATGCCCATGCGCTCGCGGTACCGGCAGTCGGCGCATCGGTGCCGTAATACTGTCCAATCGCCGCCAGTGCCGATACCGTTGGCGTTCCACCCCCAGGTGAAAGCGCAGCAGCCCAACTCCACATATTGACTTTCTGAGTATTGCCGTTGACCGTGGTCGTTGTTCCACTGGTAGGGTCGGTGTAGTTGAACGGCGCCACATTGGCCAAATAGACAAAATAGGAGCCGACTGTTTCTTTGGTGGTATTGGCACTCCCGACCGCATTAGTGAGCGCATTGTAGTCCGTGCGGTTGTAGATGGAACTGCCCGAACCTGCATTGCCATTGTCGATCGAAGCAAAACCCACGCGGAACGAACCGTTCAGGGTCGAGAAGGCAGACATGATGCCCGCCTTAGCCATCATCACGCGGGTACGGTAGTACGAAAACCAATCGGCAACATTCTGCTGTACTGTCGGATCCACGATGCAGCTGGACGGCGTCGGAGCAGTCGTTGCAACGGATGAAATAGTCGTCGTTGGAATGGGAGGCGTACTGCCGTAGCTCGTCGAAAAACCCGACGCATTATTTCCAAGACCATTGTTACCGGTCACGCCGTTGCCGCTGGTTACGACAATGCCATTTTCCGCGATAGCACAATCACTGGCAGACTTCGCCACGTAGTAGAAGTTATAGCCAGTAATCGCACCGGCTGAGCCTACCGGCAGCTCATAGGTAAACAAATTCGCTGTGTTGATCGTCGTGACCACTTCGGTGCATTGACCTGAGTAAGTCCCCGAAGATTGATACGAATAACCCGATGGACAGGTATGCGTAGGTGATTGTGTAGAGTTGTGGTTGCTGTTCTTAACACACTGGCCCGTACTAGTGTTATACGTGTAATTGGATGGGCATGACAGTGTCGCTGCCGCAGTGAGCGTATTCGTCACTGTCTGACTGAACTGCGTAAAGTAATTGAACAGACCGTTATCAGCGGATGGCCCCATCCGTGTTTCAAGTCCAGATCCAGACGCGCCGTAATTGTTGTAATCGGTGATATCCACGGTGGACGCCGTCGCGCTCGAGTCCGAGGATGAATTTGCCGACGCGAAAGACGAATACGGATTGACGTAACCCATGGGGAACGTCGGCGTTGGATACGAGCTTCCATCAGCGCGCACTGGTAATGCATAGCTCTGGTTCGGATTGTAGTAAGCGCCATTGAGCGAAGAACTGCGTTCGATATCAATCAGGTAATTGTTGCTCATGTACCCTGATGACGAACAAGAACTCCAATTATTTCTGGCCGTATTGCACAGGTAGTTAACGTCCGGCATGTAATCCCAGTTCATCGAACCGGAGTCGTCGACTAGCAGCGTGATATTAGGTGGCAGTGTGAGCTGCGTGGTCAGCGGTGACTGATCGACCGACACCGAGGCGACCGCCGGTGAGTTCGCCATACCTACGCACAGCACAATGAGCACCATGAGCATGAACCGCCCACAAGTCCCGCCCAAGCTCTTGCGCCATTTGGATGTATACAACATGACCTTTTCCCCTTTGGGCGTGGCAGCGCGTCGATCCGCGCCTGCCAGATGCATTGGAAATTAGCTGCCTTGCTTGATGACAGTTTGTAATGTCACCACAGCGCGATCGCCTACCTGCGACGGATCAGCGCTACGAGCCGTAATGCGGTAATAAGGTGTACTTACCGATCCACCTTGCGCGCCATATTGATTGGAGTTGGCGCTTTGCCCGAAGCCAGTGCCCTGCGATGAACTCACCCAGCTACCCATGTACTGGATAACAAACTGCGGCTGCGCGGCGGCGGATGCATCCTGATATTGCGCAGTAGTAACGGTAACAATGTTACCGGCGCTCACATTGGAGTCATTGAACGGATTGGCATCACAGACCGAGCCACCCGGCCCGCAATTCATGAAGGTGCTACTGGTCGTATTGCTGGTGATGTTGGACGCGCCGATGCGCAACGCGGCTTCCGCTGCCTGAAAGGCCAACTGGCGGTCATACATATTGGAAGCCATGCGCTGCTGGATAATGGTCCCGCGTATGGCCGCCAAGCCAACAATGGCAATGAGTATCAACAGCAACAATGCCACCACCAGGGCAACACCCTGCTGCGCTTTGCGGAACATCAACAAACCACGGCGCGAAAATTTGGCGTTTGGCATGTCACAACACCCGGTTGCGAAGCGTGGTGGTAGAAACAAACGTGCGTTGGATCGGCTGCGAGTTGGTGCCGGCACGCGAGTTGGTGCTTTCCAAGGTCAACGTAACCTGGATCGCCGTGACGTTGCTCCAGTTGCCAGCTACCGTGGCCGCGCTCACATACTGCGTCCCTCCGCTCACCAAATAGGCGATCGTCATTTTGGTTACATTGCGCACTATTTCTGCGGGCGTGTTTGCACTCACATTGCCGCTGCCGTCCAGCGTCGGGGCCAGCCGATAAAGCGAATTGGTGCCCACACCGTTGGGACCGACATACCAGTCAACCGCTTCCAGCGGCGAGAGCATGGCGTTGGCCTGGTAGTCCTCCTGATTGCCAACGCAACCATTCGGCGCGCCAAGACCTTTTACACAGTTGCCCGGGGCGGGATTGGTGCCGACAGCATGACTCAGCACCTTACCGGCCTGACCGGTGATCTGCACGATCGCCGCATGATCGGGATTACACACAATCATGATGGTGCCGACCGGCACGGTGGCAGTTTCGTTGAGGGTAAACGTGGCCGCGTTCTGATCGTCCGATGCCAAGCTGAGTGTGGGAGACGAAGCCCCCATTAGATGCAGCGAGCTGGTACCCGACAGGCGATCAGCCACCACAGGATCGACCGCATCGGCGTCGTAACCCCGCACGGTGCCACCATTGCCGCTGGTATTGTTCCAATCGGTATACCAGTACGTGCCTCCGTTATTGAGGACATTGACGACGGTTTCGCCTTCGTTGCATCCGGTCAAGCCGGCCTGGCGTATGTCACGCGTCATCAGTTCGAAAGCAACCCGTGCGCCATCCTCCACTTCCGACAAGGACTCGTTGGTGTTGTAGGAGCTCATGTTCGCAAGGAACACGCTGGTGACGCCGGCTATCACGATCAAGCCGAGCAGCATCGCGATCATCAATTCGATCAGCGAAAAGCCCGAAGCGCGACGCAAGGTGCGTAAGGGAGCAACAACACGCATGGCCTTGACTTGACTATTCATAGGACAGCCTGCGTCGTGACGGTCATCAGCTGCGTCTGCTGGCTTGCGGTCGCTACGCCTGCATTGCTGGCACGGCTATCGTCGAAAGTGATCGTGACAGTGCATGCTCCCGTAGCTGCCGTACACGCAACCGTACCCTTGGTGGTGCTAAGGCTGCCTAGATCTGCTCCTAACCTCATGCACCACTGTTGGAGCTGATAGCCGGCAAGCGCGCCCCCGCCCGCTTGGCAGTTATCGGCGGTCACCGTCGTGTTATAGGCACTGCCGGTCAGTGCACTGGTGCGGTCAGCACGCATGGCATCGAGAATGCTGTAGCTGTCGATGGTCGCCATGCTCCGCGCCATCGCACTGTTGTTGGTGGACAGTGACATTGCCTGCAGTGCGGCAATGCCGAGGAAGCCGATGGAAAGCACCAATACCGCGATCATCACTTCGATCAGGCCAACACCAGTCTGACGACCACGTGGCGCCGCATGGATGGAAATTTGGCGCATCATGGGCAGCCCCCCGTGAACGGACTGGAGGTGGAAATGATCGAACCACCGGAAATCATCACTTGAATGTGGTTGTTGCTACTAAGGCTGGTGCTGCACAGATCCACTACGGTGCCATCGAACGGTGTACTGGTTCCCGGCGGGTAAGCAAGTCCCAGACCGTTGTATCGGATCGCATTGAAAGTGCCGTGCACCTGGATCGAGCTGTTATCGATCTCCTGTGTCGGCTGCAGCAGCGGAGTGGCAGTCACGCCACCACCGCTGTTGATTTGCTCATACACGGCACCGAGGTGGGTGCCGCAAGCCGCACCGAGTGTGTCGGTGGTGTTACTTGCCTGGTCGTTGCTGCAAAGCTGGGTGTAGGAATTGAGCTTGATCGCTTCCAGTCGCGCCTCATTCAATTCGCTGACCACATCGTTGGTGACAGTAAGCAGACGATGCGAATTGATCAGCTGGTTAAAATTAGGAATGGCGATAGCCAGCAGGATCCCCGCCACAATGAGGGTGATGACCAGCTCCATCAAAGTGAACCCCCGCGCACGAAGGCCGCTCCGCGGGAATACGTGTTTGCTCATGAACCGCCCCGTTGAATGCTCATGCCAGCGGATACACGCACTACCGTACTTGCGCCCTTCTACCGGCACCGGTTTGCATCGTGCATCCGCTTGATCCACCCGAGCGAGACAGTCATTCGACGAGACTGACCTGACACGCCCCCTGTACGTGAACCATGTAAGCATGTTCCTATGCAGTCTGCATTTGTTTGCCGACGAGTGGTAGGCGTTTACCGACAATCGGACTAACCATGTGCTAAGCCGTGAACACGGTCACAAGGGAAGGGATACCCTGGTCAGAGTGGGAAGGAAGCAGACTGGGCGCTCGGATGACGGCGATTCGTCCCCAATCGGTAACCTGACCGAGCTCGGCCTTCGCTTCCATCGCTTCCTCACTACGCTCGGTAAGCGGATAATTGCCGCCCCTCCTCCAGGCCCCACACTCAGGCATGTTCGTTCCCGGTCAACGTTGGATTTCCACCGCCGAGCCTGAGCTCGGCCTCGGTACTGTGTTGCGCGTCGAAGGGCGTGGGGTGCAGGTGTTGTTCGCCAAATCGGGGGTGTTGCGCCCCTATGCAGTAGATTCCGCGCCGCTGGTGCGCGCGGAATTCCGGGCCGGGCAGCGGGTAGCCGGCAAGGGCATTGCGTTTTTGGTGGAGCGGATTGAGGAACGTGAGGGCTTGCTGGTCTATCGCGGTGAAGGCCGCGAGCTGCACGAGGGACAGCTGGACGACGAGCAGAGCGTCAGCCAGGCAGACGACCGGCTGATCGGCGCACGTACCGACCCGGTCCCGCATTTCGAGTTGCGGCTGGAAGGCTTGAAACGCCGTGCCGAAGCACGTCGCTCCGCCAGCTGGGGCCTTGCATCGGCGCGAATCGGCCTGGTGCCGCACCAGTTGCGGGTTGCGGGCATTGCCGCCTCGCGCCGGCCGCCGCGCGTGTTGCTGGCGGACGAGGTGGGCTTGGGCAAGACCATCGAGGCGGGCATGATCATCGCCCGCCAGATCGCAACCGGACGCGCGTCGCGCGTGCTGGTGCTGCTGCCGGATACCTTGGTCTATCAATGGTTCGTCGAACTGCTCCGGCGCTTCAACCTGAGCTTCGCCATCTACGACGAGGAGCGCTGCGAAGCCCTTGAGCAGTCCGGCGACGAGCGCAATCCGTTCGAGGACGAACAGCTGGTTATCGCCGACTTTGGCTTCCTGGAACAGAACCCCAAACGTGCAGCACAACTGCTGGATGCCCGCTGGGATCTGCTGGTCGTTGACGAAGCGCATCATTTGGCATGGACCCCGGAAGCCGCCAGTCCTCGCTATACCTTGGCCGAGCAACTGGCCGCAGCAACCCCAGGCGTGATCCTGCTCACTGCAACACCGGAACAACTAGGACGTACCGGCCATTTTGCACGTTTGCGGCTGCTCGATTCGCAGCGCTATCACAGCCTGGAAACGTATCTCACCGAGTCAGATCGTTTCCTGGCGCTTTCACGCATTGCCGACAAATTGCTAGAACGCAAGCCGCTTGAGCCAGAGGAACACACAGATCTGCAAGCTGTTTTCGCAGGCGATGCGTCGCTTCAATCCCACCTCTCCGATCCAACCAAGCCCGAACACAGCCGCGAGCTGCTTGCCGCCCTGATCGATCGCCACGGCACAGGCCGCTCGATGTTCCGCAATCGCCGCGCCAGCATCGGCGGTTTTCCAAAACGCGTGCCGGAGTGGGAAATCATTGATGGTGATCGGCTGGACGAGATGACACGCCAGGCGCTGCTGGCCGAATTCCATGCCGATATCCAGCATCCCGTCCCGGCCCTGGAGTTGGATTACAGCAACGATCCACGTATCGACACGCTGGTTGCCCTGCTCGAACGCCATCCGCAAGACAAATTCCTGCTGATCTGCCGCAGCCAGGCCAAGGTGCTGGCGTTGGAAGAAGCTCTGCGCACGCGCACCGGTGCCGGCATCGCACGTTTCCATGAAGGCCTGGGCATCGTGCAGCGTGATCGCAACGCGGCCTACTTTGCCCAGCCGGACGGTGCGCGTCTGCTGATTTGCTCCGAGATCGGTTCCGAAGGACGCAACTTCCAGTTCGCCCACCGATTGATACTGTGGGACCTGCCGCTGGACCCCGATCTGCTCGAACAACGCATCGGACGTCTGGATCGCATCGGCCAGAAGCACGATATCCACATTCACGTCGTCGTCGCGGCCGATAGCGCGCAACACGTGCTTGCACGCTGGTACGACGAAGGTGTGGATGCGTTCCGCACCAGCCCCGCCGATGGCCGCGAACTGTTGCGCCGCTTTGGTGGAACACTGGCGAAGCTGGCTGAAGAGCACGCGCGCGGCAGCGATCAACGTGACCAGGAACTGGATGTGCTGCTGGCTGAAACACGCGCCGGCCACGAACAGATGGCCGAACTCATTCATGCCGGCCGCGACCATCTACTTGAGCTCGCGGCCAACCGGGACCTTCACGCCGATGAACTGGCGCAGGCATTCCGCCGGGAAGATGATGATCCGACGCGCGATGCATTCCTGCAGCGGTTGCTCGAATCGTTCGGCATCCATGCGGAAGAACTCAGCAGCAAGGTCATGCTGCTTGATCCGCAATATCTCTCCACCGATGCACTGCCGGGTTTCCACGAAGGTCCGATATCAGCCACTTTTTCCCGTGACATAGCCTTGGCGCGCGAAGAGCTACCGCTTCTTCGCCTGGACCACCCCATCGTCGCCGGCGCGCTCGACCTCGCCCTTTCCAGTGAGCGCGGCAACGCCACCTTCATGGTCGACGATGGACTTCCTGCACGCAACGCGCTGCTGCAAGCGGTCTACGTACTTGAATGCGTCGCCGAGCGGCGTTTGGACGCCGAGCGTTTTCTGCCGACCCAGCCGATCGTCGCGACGATCGACACCAAGCTGCTGGAGCGATCTGATTTCCAGCCAAGCGATTTAGCTGTGCGTAGAGCGGGGGAGCGCAACATCGACGTGCCGCGCTATCGCAAGTTCCTCGCCAAACTGGTGCCACCGATGCTCGAGAGAGCCGAAGCCGTCGCTGCACTACGCGCGCAAAGCAGCGTCGCATCGGCCATAACAGAGGCTACGGAAACCTTGGATGCGGAACTCGCGCGCCTGCATGCTCTGCGCGCGATCAATCCTGCTATCAGCGATGCGGAAATTGTGAGCGTCGAGCAAGAACGCAGCGCACTTCTGAATGCCCTGCCGCAAGCACGCTTGCGCCTGGATGCCGTGCGCTTTGTTGTAAGCCCCGATTTTCTGTCGCTGCGATGAAGTCGAAAGGTGCGGACGCCATCCGGCGTCCGCACGACTACCCCGCGTTGGCGTCCGCGGTAGCAAGCGTCATGCGCTGCCCGATGCCAAAAACGTGATAGGCAATGGTCAGCAGCACGACCCATGCTGCCCCGACATATAGCGCCACGCGCGTATCCGCGCTGTAGCCCAGCATCACCACCACAAAAAGCAGGAAAGCCAGGCAAATCGCACTGGTCACCGGCCAGCCCCACAAGGGGAAGGCGGTCTTGCCGTGACGGCGGCGAAAGCTGAAGTGTGCAATCAGTACCATCGACCATGTCCACACCGTATTGAACGACAGGATCGACATCATCATTGCGAAAATGCGTTCGGGTAGCAGGTAGTTGAGAAACACCCCGAACACCAGGCAGGCAAGTGTCACCAACACACCACGCACCGGTACACCGTGCGCATTGACCTTGGCCAGCACAGACGGTGCTTGCGCGTTATTGGCAAGGCTGTAGAGCATGCGGCTACCGCTGAACGTCGTGCTGTTGAAGCCGGACAATGCAGCCGTGATCACCACGAAATTGATAACCCCTGCAGCTTGCGAAATGCCGAGCTTGGCGAACGTCGTCACGAAGGGACTGCCTTGCAGACCCAGCTGATTCCACGGGTAGATCGCCATGATCACAAACAGGGCACCGACATAGAAAATCAGGATGCGCCACAGCACCGAGTTCACGGCACGTGGAATAGTACGCTCCGGCTGCGAAGCTTCGCCGGCCGCCATGCCGATGGTTTCAATGCCGCCGAAGGCAAACACCACCACAGGCAGCGCCAGTACCATGCCCTTGAAGCCGTTGGGGAACCAACCGCCATGAATCCAAAGATTGACCAGGCCCAAGGGTTTACCGCTGTTACCCCAGCCCAGCCAGATCATGCCGGCACCGCCGAGGATCATCAGTACCACCGTGACCACCTTGATCATGGTGAACCAGAATTCCATCTCGCCGTAGACCTTCACTGCCATCAGGTTCAAAGTGCCGATCATGACGACACTGCTGAACACCCAGATCCATTGCGGCAGGTCCGGAAACCATTGCTTCATGTAAATGCCCACGCCGGTACTTTCGGCCATGCCGACGCCAACCATCAGTAGCCAGTAATTCCAGCCGGTGACGTATCCGGCGAACGGGCCAAGATAGCGATGCGCGTAGCTGCTGAACGAACCGGCGACCGGATCGTGTACTGCCATTTCCCCCAGCGCACGCATGATGATGTAGATCATCACGCCACCGAACATGTAGGCAAACAGGACGGAAGGACCTGCCAGATTGATGGCGCTGGCCGAGCCGAGGAACAGCCCCGTGCCGATGGCCATGCCAAGCGCCATAAAAGTGATGTGACGAGGAGTCAGCCGGCGCTGCAGGTGTTGCGTCATGAATGGGCCTTCTGGAGAGAGTTCAGCGCATCAAGCGGCGCCGGGGTTTGATCGGAAACTTGCCGCGCCAGTACTGGATCATCAAAAAGCCGCCCAGCATACCGCCAAGGTGGGCGAAATGCGCAACGTCAGCCTGGCGACCGGTCACGCCCAGCACCAATTCCACTGCGCCGTAGCCGATCACGAACAGCCACGCCGGAATGGGAATCGGCAAGAAAATCAGCATCAGCTTCTCTTGCGGATAAAGCATGCCGAACGCGAGCAACAAGCCGAAGATGGCGCCGGACGCACCAAGCGTCGGCTCAAATCCATGCGAGAAGTACTTCACCACCAGCAACTGCGCGAATGCCGCCATCAGCAGGCACACGAAGTAGTAGACCGTGAAATTACGCGAGCCGAACGTACGCTCGATCGGGCCGCCAAACATGTACAGCGCGAACATGTTGAAGAAGATATGCATGTAACCGCCATGCAGGAATGCATAGGTCACCAGCTGCCATACGCGAAATCCCACGGAAATGACGCTACCGCCCGAGGTCTGCGCCAACTGGTCGGGTCCCCATGGCCATAGGGCAAAATGCGCTATCACGACATCACCCAGCATCTGCTGGAGCAAGAAGATGGCGATATTGGCGATGAGCAAAATACGCGTGACGGGCGGCAGACGAGTCGGCATGTAACTTCTCGGAAAAACGTCGCCCTAGTATCGGTCACGTTGGCGCTAGCAAAAAGGCCACCGTGCGGTGGCCTTTTGAGATAACGACGTCGAGAGCCGCCCCATCAGCCACTACTGGCTTGCGAGTCAATCTGCGCCATCGCATCCGGACGACGGGCGCCGGCAAAGCGCTTGGCCCAGTAACTCTCATCAAGATTGTCCACGCGTACCGATTCGCCGCGACGCGGGGAATGGATGAAACGGCCATCGCTGAGATAGATGCCGACATGCGAGACACGTCCCCGGCCATGACGACCTGCCGTGCGGAAAAACACCAGGTCGCCTGGCTGCATGTCGCCACGACGAACCACATGGCCGATCAGGTATTGCGAAGCCGAGTTGGTCGGCAGTTCCAGGCCGAGCGCGCGTTCGAATACATAGCGAACAAAACCGCTGCAATCGAAGCCGGTAGAAGGACTACGACCCCCACGCACATAACGCACGTGGCGCAGCTGCATGGCCAGCCCTATCAATATGTCGCGAAGGTCCTGGCTGGTCTTGGCATCGCTGAAGCGGACAGCATCCGCCGGAGTCTTGCCGGGCGCTGCTGCTTTTTTTGCAGGCGCCAGCGCGGCGATCGGCAATTGCGTGGGAAGCGTGGATTGCGCCAACGAGGGTGCTGCCGTGAACGCAGCCAACGGACTCAACAGGGAAGACGAAAGCGACGAAGAAACCTGGGTGGAAACCTGGACCGGAATGTTGTTTGCGGTAGCAGCGAGGGCCGGGCCTGAAAAGCACATAGCCGAGACAAGCGCGGCGATTACAAGTCGCGTATTTGGCATTCGGTGGTTCTCTGGGCGGTTACCGATCCGGCCGTCGCCCCCTGCGGCGGCCGTGACGAAGCGGTGAAGGTAACAAAGCCCGGCGGATCGCTTGTTCGAATGAGGTTAACTGAACTCTATCGTTTGCTAAGCGCAATTCAGTGCTCAAATCTTTCTAAGCCCATGATTTACAAGGCCTAGACTTGGTAAAGGGCGCTTTTACCGGCATGAAAGGCGGAAAATTTTTTCGCAGGCTTTACGTAGAAACCGGAGAAAACTCACAGATGGTGCGTGACACGCGTACCGAAGATCGCTGTACCAATGCGCACTTCTGTCGCGCCCTCGGCGATAGCCAGCGGGAAATCGCCGCTCATCCCCATGGATAGGCGAGGCAGGTCGTGCCCGGCCGCGACGCAGCGATCCCTCAGCTCTCTTAACTGCCGAAAACAGGCACGCACCTCATCCGGATTTCCGGACAAGGTAGCCATGGTCATCAGCCCCCGCACACGCAGCGTGGGATAGCTCTGCAGGCGCTCCAGAAAACACGGCAACGTCTCCCCAGGCAATCCATGCTTGGTTTCTTCGCGCGCTGTTTTCACTTGCACCAGCACATCCATGGTGCGGCCTTCGGCTTCAAGCCGGCGATGCAGGGCTTCCGCCAGTTCCAGCCGATCCAGCGACTGCACCTCACCGACGAGTTTGGCTACATCCTTCGCCTTGTTGGTCTGCAGGGAACCGATCACGACCCATTCGACCGGTTCGTCGACCGGTTCGTCGGCCAAGGCGGCTGCCTTATCCTTGATTTCCTGCACTTTGTTCTCGCCAAAGCGACGAAAACCTAGCGCGAGTGCAGCTTTGACGACGTCCGGCCCAAACGTCTTGCTGACCGGCAACACCGTTACGCTTGAAGGATCGCGTCCCGCCGCACGGCAAGCCTCATCGACTCGCCGGCGGACGACGGCCCAGTTAGCGGCCAACTGCGCGATATCAACCAAAACGCTTAACCTCGCGAGCCCTGCTCGAAGTGGCGCGCGATCACTTCCGCCACCACCATCGAGACCTTCTTGCCGGTGGGAATGTGGATGAATTCGTTGGGCCCATGCGCGTTCGAATGCGGTCCCAATACACCTGTGATCAGGAATTGTGCCTGCGGAAACTTGCTGCCCAGCATACCCATGAACGGAATCGAGCCACCCTCACCCATGTAGGCAGCGGATGCCCCGAAATAATGCTGTGAGGCATCCGCCACGGCTTTTTCGAGCCATGGCGAGAGCTGGGGAGCGTTCCAGCCGCTACCGTCCTTCTCCAACTTGAAGGTCACCTTGGCGCCATACGGAGGATCCTGCTCCAGCAGGTGCTTCACGAACTCGCCGGCCTTCGCGCCGTCGAGTGTCGGCGGCACACGCAGACTCAATTTCACTGACGTCTTCGGCCGTAGCACGTTACCCGCGCTCTCCAACGGCGGCATGCCTTCCGCCCCGGTGACTGCCAACTGCGGCCGCCATGTGCGATTGAGCACCAGCTCCGTCAGATCCCCTGTGACAGGCCGCATGCCTTCCACGAAGGGAAACTTCTCATATAACGCCTTGCCTAGCACCTTTGCCGCGGCGTTGGCCTGTTCGACGCGTTGCGCCGGGATCTCCGCGTACAGCTCCTTTGGCTTGATATCACCCGTTACCGGATCTTCCAGCCGCGAAAGCAATTCGCGCAGGATGCGAAAGCTGGACGGCACGACACCGGACGCATCACCGGAATGCACACCTTCTTCCAGTACCTGCACGGTGAGCTCGCCACCGGTCATGCCGCGCAACGAGGTGGTAAGCCAAAGCTGGTCGTAATTGCCGCATCCCGAATCCAGGCATACCACCAGCGACGGACTGCCGATGCGCGGGGCCAGGTGGTCGACGTAATAGGGCAAGTCGTAGCTTCCGGATTCCTCGCATGCTTCGATGAGGATGACGCAGCGCGCGTGCGGAATACCTTGTTCCTGCAGGGCAAGCAACGCCGCGAGCGAACCGAAGATTGCATAGCCATCGTCGGCACCACCGCGCCCATAGAGCTTGTCGCCCTTGAGCACCGGTGTCCAAGGTCCCAGGCCTTCCGACCAACCGGTCATCTCTGGCTGTTTGTCGAGATGTCCGTACAACACGACCGTATCGTCGTTCTGGCCGGGTACCTCAATGTAGATGAGCGGAGTGCGGCCTTCGAGCCTTACGACTTCCAGCGTGGCACCCGGCAAAAGCGACAGCTTGCTGCGTGCCCACGTCTCCATCAGCTTCACCGCCGCATCCATGTGTCCATGGGCCGCCCAGTCCTTGTCGAACATCGGCGATTTGTTGGGAATCCGGATGTATTCCATCAAGTGGGGAACAATTTCGGCATCCCAAAGATCGCTGATGTAACGAGTAACGCGTGCGGTATCCATACGGACTCCATCAAAACTGAGAAACGGTCATTCTATCAGCCCGCGCATACGCGTCTGTGTTGCGCTCCTGCCCCTCGCATCCGCGGCAGGCTATGGCTTACATCAACCATGGCATTTCCCGACCTGACATGCAGGCGTTTCTCCGACTGAGCCCATTGCCTATTCCAGCGCAAAGTAGCGCTGCGACGCGGAAGCGCCGCCTTATTCGTCAATCAAGGGAAAATTTGCATGCTAAAGAAAATCGCCGCCATCGCCGGACTCATGCTGGTGCTCGCCCTGCCCGCCTTTGCCGCGACGCAGGTCAACATCAACACCGCGGATGCTGAGACCATTGCCAAGTCGCTGGACGGCATCGGCCTGACCAAGGCCAAGGCTATCGTCGCCTATCGCGAAGAACATGGCCCGTTCAAGAACGTCGACGACCTGAGCCAGGTCAAGGGCATCGGTCCGGCCACGCTGCAGCGCAATCACGATGCCATCATGCTTAGTGGCGATAACTCGACCGCCAGCACCGACGCACCCGCTAAGCCCAAGCACAGCAGGAAGAAATCGAAATCCTCCGAAGATAACTCCGAAGACTGAGCTCGGCTCGATAGCCGGTACGGCCCATAACGGGCCGTATCGGTTGCGCTACACTCCGCGCGCCAAAGTCATCCGCTCGCACCCGACCGCTATGATCCTTCCGCACTATCGTATTGACGCCTCCACGATCCGCGGAGCCGGTAAGGGATTGTTCGTGGAGGAGCCGATCAGGGCCGGATGCATCATCACTGCTCCTGATGCCATCGAGCGAACCTATCGGCTGGAAGAACTCCAGGCCACACCCGAGCTTATGTACGCCAGCGCCCGCTGGTTCGAAAATCGCTACACCGTGTCGCCGGATTGGCCTGACGAATGCTATATCAACCACAGTTTCGAGCCTACTGGTCTCTGGCACCTGGGCTTTGTCTTTGCCCTACGCGATCTCCCTGTCGGTACAGAAATTACCGTGGATTACCGTCACCTTTTGCCTCCCGGGCAGGCAGAGGACTTTATCGACACCGCTACTGGTGAGAGAATTGTAGGTCTGCCCTGGCACGAGAGTCTGACGACGACGACGCGCGCCCTAGCCAGAGTTCTGGATAGTGCGAGCCTAGCGACTGATCGGCAATGATCGAGATTCCTACCCTTGAGACCGAACGTCTCCGCCTGACGGCGCTCACCGAACGTCACTTCAACGACTACGCCGCGATGCTCGCCGATCCGGAGAGCACGCGCTGGATTGGCGATGGTCTGCCCCTGGACCGCACCAATGCATGGCGATCACTAGCGATGCTGATCGGCCACTGGCAATTGCGTGGATATGGCATGTGGGCTCTGGAACTGAAGTCCAGCGGTGAATTCATCGGCCGTGCTGGCTTGTTGCATCCGGAAGGTTGGCCCGATATCGAAATGGGTTGGATGCTGAAACCCGATCATCGCCACCATGGCTTTGCTACCGAGGCCGGTGTGGCCGTGCTCGACTTTGCCTGGCATCAGCTGCATGTGCAGCGTGTCATCAGCCTGGTGCGCGTTGGCAATGACGCCTCTGATCGCGTGGCCGAGCGTCTTGGTGGCGAACATATCGAAGACATCGACTTCTTCGGCAGCAACAATCACGTCTTCGCCTACTATCCCCCTCACCGCGAGTTTCGTCGCGCTTTCGCATGAGCCGGCTTCACGCCGTTCCGGTCGATGCCTTGTCGACAGAGGCATGGGCGAACGGTGCCGGCACTACCACGGTTATCGGCAGCGGCCCAGGGGCATCCTGGTCATGGCGACTGAGTATCGCCGACATCACGCAAGCATGTGATTTCTCCGCGTACCCTGACACGCGGCGACAATTCGTGGCGTTGGATGCGCCTATGCAATGTCGTTTTCAAGACGGGCGCGAACGCTTATTGCACCGCCTGCAGGTCATGCATTTCGATGGCACGGATGCTCCTCGCGTTTCGCTTCTCGAAGGCCCGACGCGGGCATTCAACCTTATGTTACGCGGCAGTGCGAACGGTGAGCTTATTGCGCGTCCGTTGCACGGAAGCATGTGGCTGCCCACCCGTCCGCCATGCCGCTGGTTCGTGCATATGCTTGCCGGGCATGCTCGGCTGCGCGTCGAAGACGAGTACGCCGAGATCACTGCCATGTCACATACGTGGATCGATGCACACCCCGGCGAAAGAGTGGGTATCGAAGGTGGTGGTGAGCTGGTATTGGTCCAGCTCACCTGTGACTAAGCGCCGCACCCATCCGTCGGTGCAGCGTATGTCGCGACCGTCCTTGAACAGCCTATTTCGGCACCGCGAGGCGCGCCACTTCCGCCAGTGCGAACAAACGCGCGGTGCGCATCCAACCTAGCGCCAGCACAATGAGCTGGCTAAGCAGCAATGCAAACCAAAAGCCCGATATCCCCACCGCTGTGACGTGGATACGCGCAACAGCGAATAACGACGTAAGCAGCAGGCCGATCCCGGTCACTACCAAGTAGAACAACAGCGTATTCAATGGCCGGCGGAGAAGCTGGCGAATCCCTCGCCACAATGCACGCGCCGCCGAACGCAACGAGACGTCGGCGATAAACGCTGCGCGCGCCGACTCCACCATCGCTTGAACCAGCACAAACAGCACCAGCAATATCCAGTGGACCACACTGGCAACGCTGTCGGCCTGGGATTCCAGCACCGCCTGTTCTGCATGCTTGTCAACTACATGCGCGCCGAATGCCGCTACGGCTGCAAACAATCCATAGGGCAGCAGCGACCACAACATCAAGCGGAACATACGGCCGTACTCAATGACACCGTTCTGCAGCAAGGCGCTGAAGTGCAAAACACGTCCGACACGCCCACTACCTACCATCATGCCGTCCAGAAAAGGAGCCAAGAGCAACGTGGACAGCAGTCCCATCACTAAGCCCGCACCCATCCATTGCGAGTGTTGAGCCAGATTGGCGATCACATCGCCAAACATGATGTCGTTGAAATGTTGCGCCCAGGCCGCCGCGTGCACTGAGGTATCAAGCAAACTGCTCAGCATGCGCCAGAGCGGAAAAGCAGCCAGTGTTGCCGGGATCAACATGATCACCAGCCACAGCAGGAGAAGACGCCACTGTATCGCGGCGACCATGGTCGACAACAACGTACCGAAGCCTGCGGAACGAGACATAGTGTTCACCATCACAGTGTCGCCAGCATGGAATAGAAAGTCTGCAGCACCGCCGCCACATCGGCAGTCCAGCGCCGCGACGCCGCATCGTTGGGTTTCGTCGTCAGGCTATTGTTGAGTCGATCGCGATCCAGCAGATTGTGCTGCTCGGGATCGAGTTCGGCGGATATCACCTTGCTAGGCTTAATGAAGTCGAAGCGCGCCCAGCGACGGTCATCGTTCCACGTAACGTCCTGATGCGTGCCGTCTTCAAATGTCACGCGTAGCAGCTCCGGTGCGGGCGCACCATCGCGCCTTACCGTCACGATGCTGTGCCATGGGAATGGACCCGCTGCATCCGGCTTCGCATGGGGGTGCGCCTTTGCCCAGTCGCTACGCTGCTTATCCACTTGCTTGTCCCGTTCGGACGCCACGACTTCGACCTGTTTGCCGTCCTTCCAGAACATGCCGGCCGGCGGCAGCACTTCGAACGCGTCGATATCCGCGACCTTGTCGTCAATGAAAGCCGTGCCGTAGACGTATTGATTGAAGATGGCGTCGACATCCCTGGCGTCACCCGAGCTATCGACCAAGGCCGCGCGGAAATCTGCCACGGACGGATGACGGAAACGCCACCGCTGGTAATACAGCCGGAAAGCGCGCTCCAACGCCGGCTTGCCCAATCGTTCTTCCAGATCGTGCATGGCTGTCGCAGTACGCGAATACACAGTGCCATACGTCGAACTCGACAACCTGTCCCAACTGTTTTGCGCAAGCGGATCGACCGGATGATACAAGCTTGCCGTCATCCGTTCGAAGTCGAATCCCCGGATATGCGGCGTGATGCCGAGCCATTTGGTAAAGGGCGTCGCCAGCACCAGATCCTGCTTGCGTTCGCGCAGCATCCGGTTATCCCAATATTCGTTGAGGCCCTCGTCCAGCATGGGCTCTTCGAATTCGTTGGAAGCGAGAATGCCGTAGAAATAACCATGACCGAATTCGTGAATGTTCACGAAGTCGCTCATCATTTGATTCATCGTGCCGGGCTCCACCTCCTTGTATCCTTCGGAGGTGAAAAAGGTCGGATACTCCATGCCGCCGGCTTCCGATGCGTTGTACGGCGGAATCACCGCCGTCAAGGTCTCATACGGATAAGCCCCCAAGGTTCTGGAAAAGTATCCAAGCGCATCGATGCTCGACTTCAGGGTCGGCGCGGCACTCGCCACGTACTCCGGCGGATAGATCACGCGCACGGCCACTTTGGGACTGCCGGGTCCTTCATAAGTCCCATCCAGAGTCTTGTAGCCCTTGGCGGCCACCCAGGCGAAATCGTGCACATCGCCCTGAACGAAGTGATACGTGGTCTTGCCATCTTTCGTTTCCGGCGTTCCCTGCAGCTTGCCGACTGCGCCGACGGTGTAGTCGCTAGGTACGGTCAGGTGAACGTCATACAGACCGAAGTCCGCGTAAAACTCACTATTGAAGTGAAACTCGTGCACATTCCAGCGCACCTGCGTCGCCCCACGCTCGCCCGGCAACTCCAGTACGCCGATCTTGGGAAACCACTGGCCCACCAAGTTGAAATCGCCCCACCAGCCGGTGCGCTCGACCACGCGCGGCAATTGACTGAGGAAGTCGATATCCAAGGCCAAGGTGCCACCTGCAGGGACTGCTTGCGCCAGATCGATACGCACCACTGTCTGGTCCGTTGCCGGACCGCCATCCGGATGGACGAAATGCCATGTCAACGGAACGCCTCCCTGTTGCACGCTTTGCAGGCGGATCCAGCCCCACTGCCCCTTTTCAAGCACAGCGTTACCGCGTGACTGGCCGTGTGCGGTCAATATCTTCCGTTCCGTGAAGAAGGTGCTGCCCTGGTTCTGGAACGCATTGAGATAAAGATGAAAGTACACGCTATGCACATCGCGATCGCTGCGATTGCGCCAGGTCATGTGTTCTTTGCCGGTAACGGCGTGCTTGACGGCATCCAGGTTCGCATCGATGGTGTAACTCACCACACGATCGGAAAGCGTGGGCTCCTGGCCGGTTCGTTCCCCACCCCAGGCATCGGGTGCGCTCTGGGTGGTGATGATGGTGTCATGTGCGGGTGCAAATGGAATCTCTTGCGCTGTTTCCGCGGCAATGGCGGCGGAGGCAGGCGTGCTCGTCGTTTGAGCGACGGCCTGACACGACCACAAAACCAGCCACGCGGCGAGCCACGGCCCACCCCTACCCATCGCAAACCTCATCGTCGTCTCCCCTTCGGATGATTGCCGAGCGTGAGACAAGCATAGCCGTGGAACATCCGCCAGAGGTCATACACAGGCAAGTCGTTTTGCGGGTATCACGAACAAGCCGTTCCCATGCCTGTCTACACCGAGACTGTCAAACAGTCTGGGCGCGTCGCGCCGCAGGCATTAAGCTGCCCGCACAGGGCCACACCCAAAGCCAATCTCCGACTTCCGTGGACGGGCTGCTTTATCCGAGCCCAAGTGAGCCAACCGATCATGCGTATCCTGATTGCCGAAGATGACCCTTCCATCGCCGCCGGGGTGAGCGCGGCACTCCGCCAGGGCGGCCATGCCGTCGATCATGTGGCGGATGGCATGCGCGCGGATGCTGCACTCAAAGACACGCCCTACGATCTGCTCGTGCTGGATCTGGGCCTGCCGGCGTTGGACGGCAGCGAAGTGCTGCAGCGTGTGCGCAAACGCGGCAGTGGGCTGCCGATCCTGGTGATTACGGCACGCGAAGGTCTGCGCGAGCGCGTGCGCGTACTCGATCTTGGGGCCGACGATTATCTGGTCAAACCCTTTGCCCTGGCCGAATTCGAAGCTCGTGTGCGCGCACTGCTGCGGCGCTACACCACACAAGGCGCGCCGGAGCTTACGCTGGGTCGCTTGCGGCTCGATCTTCCGGGACATCGGGCCTGGGTCGACGATATGCCCCTGGAACTCACTGCCCGCGAATTCGGCCTGCTCGAAGCCCTGGCGGCGCGTCCCGATCGCGTCACCAGCCGGGCACAGCTCATCGAGGCACTCTGCAGCTGGGACGAAGAATTGACCGATAACGGGCTGGATATCGCCATTTATCGCCTGCGTCGAAAACTCACGGGCTCGGGCACCCAGGTGCGCACTATCCGCGGGCTCGGCTACCTGCTGGAAGAGGTCAGGCAGGCATGAGCCAGCGCATGCGATGGCGTATCAGACGCCAAAGCCTGCGCAGGCGCCTCCTCACCACCCTCTTGGTGCCATTGACACTGTTGCTGCTGCTCAACAGTCTGATCACTTACATTGGCGCGCTGATCTACGCCAATCACGTGCACGATGTAAACCTGATCGACGACACCCTGACGCTCGTGCAGATGATGGCTACCGAAAGCCCGGATAGCCAGGTCACGCCGCAAGCGCAGTTCCTGCTCGAGTATGAGCCCCAAGGACGCAACTATTTCAGTGTATTCAGCGCGCACCACGGTCTGATCGCCGGAAACGCCTCATTGCGACCGCCCAATGGACTGTTTAGCGATGGCGGCAGTCCGCAGCTCTATAACATTCAAATTGAAAAGCATGCCTTGCGCGCAGCAAGCATCCAGATGATCAATCCGGAAGATCGCGGCGATCAGCTGGAGGTGACGATCGCCGAAACCCTGCGCGATCGTCACTTGGAAGCGCGACAGATTCTCCTGCTGAGCATTCCCGCCCAGGCGCTGCTGATCATTGCAGCGTTCCTGCTGGTTTGGCTTGGCGTGCGGACCGGCTTGCGCCAACTGGATCCACTGACTACCGAATTGGCCAACCGCGAACATGACCTGGCGCCGATCGGCGATGCAGAAGTGCCCGTGGAAATCCTGCCGCTGACGCGGACCATCGACGCACTGTTCGCCCGTCTTCGCAGCATGCTGGCGCTACACGAGCGCTTTATCGCTGATGCCGCCCACCAATTGCGAACGCCCCTGGCCGGCTTGAGCGTGCATGCGGAGCGGGCACAAACCAGCACCGATCCGGCAACGGTCAGAGACGCGCTCAACCACATTCAACGCTTGATCCTGCGCGCCAATCGCACATCCAGTCAGTTGCTCGCCCTTACCCGCGCACAGACTGCCGGACATGAAGTCGGCGACACCGCCTTGCTCGATCTGGCCATCGTCGTTCCTGAGCTGATCGGCCAGCGCGTCCACGAAGCATTGGCCGCCGATATCGACCTCGGCTACGACGGCCCCGCCGGCCCGTTGTGGATCAACGGCGATCGCCATCGCCTCCAGGAAATGTTGGACAACCTGATTGATAACGGCTTGCGCTACGCAGGTCGCAACAGCGTCATGACCGTTTCGCTCAGCCGTGAATGCGATGGAATCTGCCTGTCGGTTGAGGACAATGGCCCTGGCGTACCGCCGACATGGATCGAACGTTTAGGAGAACGTTTTTTCCGCGTGCCTGGCAGCGAGGAGCAAGGCAGTGGACTGGGACTCGCCATCGTTCAACGTATCGCCGAATGGCACGACGCTCAAGTGCGGTATATGGCCGGCCAGAACGGACGCGGCTTGCGCGTAGAGATTCTCTTCCCCCCCGCGCCTGGCATCTGATTTTCGGCTGCCGGCCGGCCACCGCACCCATAAAAAAAACGGCGACACCATTGCATCGCCGTGCTGTCAGCTTCCCCTGCATGGGAACATCGACAAAAAAACAGGCGCGGCGATTACTCGCCGCCACGACATCACATGGCCTTCTTTGCCTTGGTCAGCAACTGATCAAGCAAGACCATCGCGAGGTCGATCTCTTCATAGGTAATGTCCAGCGAAGGCGCGAACGTAATGACGTTCTTGTACCAGCCGCCCACATCCAGCACGAGGCCGATTTTTTTGCCCTTGTGTTCCAAGTCCCCAGCGAGGCCAATGTCGACCATCTTGTCTAACAGTGCTTTGTTGGGCGTGAAGCTATCGTCAGTGCAGATTTCGGCGCGCAGGGCCAGGCCCAGGCCGTCGACGTCGCCGATTTCCTTGTGCCGCTTCTGCAGATCCTTCAAGCCCTCCAGGAAATATGCGCCCTTTTCGGGCACGGTCTTTTCATAACCAAGCTCGTAACCCATACGGATCACTTCCAGGCCGAGTGAGGTGCCGAGCGGGTTCGAATTGAACGTGGAATGGGTGGAACCCGGCGGGAAGATGGTCGGATTGATCATCTCCTCACGTGCCCACAATCCCGAAAGCGGATTGAGTCCATTGGTAAGCGCCTTGCCGAACACGATCACGTCCGGCGTTACCCCAAAGTGCTCGATCGACCACAGTTTGCCGGTGCGCCAGAAACCCATCTGGATTTCATCCACCACCATCAGGATGCCGTACTGATCCAGCACCCGCTTGAGGTCCTTGAAGAAATGGCGAGGCGGAATGACATAACCGCCCGTGCCCTGGATCGGCTCCACGTAAAACGCAGCGTATTCCGCTTGATTGACCTTGGGATCCCACACGCCGTTGTATTCCGTTTCGAACAAGCGCTCGAACTGACGCACGCAGGCATCCGAATATTCCTCCGGCGTCATACCCTTCGGACGACGGAACGGATACGGAAAAGGAATGAACATCGCGCGCTCGCCGAAATGACCGAAGCGACGGCGATAGCGATAGCTGGACGTGATGGATGACGCCCCCAGCGTGCGGCCGTGATACCCGCCCTCGAAAGCGAACATCAGGCTTTTGCCATTCTTGTAATTGCGCACCAGCTTGAGCGAATCCTCGACCGCCTGCGCGCCGCCCACGTTGAAATGCACGCGCCCTTTCAAGCCGAATTTCTGCTGCGCATCCACTGCGATGGTCTTGGCCAGCTCAATGCGCGTCTGGTGCAAGTACTGGCTTGCCACCTGCGGCAACACGTCGATCTGGCGCTTCAGCGTGTCATTCAAACGCGGGTTGCTGTAACCAAAGTTGACCGCGGAATACCACATCTGCAGATCGAGGAACGGCACGCCGGCCGTGTCGTACATCCAGCTGCCTTCGCCGTGACGAAAAATCTTGGGCGGGTCTACGTAATGCACGGTATCGCCGAACGAGCTGTATTCGGCCTCGTCAGCCAGCAGTTGGGCGTCGGGAATCACGCTGACCGTCGCATTTTTGTCAAAAACATTCATGGAAAGAAAACCTGGATAAGTAAGTGAGTGCCAGCGGTGCTGTTCTTTCACGCCGGCTTTCGCTGAAAAACGGAATCAAGGCATGTGCGGCCAACGGCGGCCCTGGATCATTGCGCTCAACGCCGGCCGCAGGAATTAAAAGTTGGAAACCGCCGGCAATACGTAGTGCTCTGCCAGCAAGCTGCCATCGAGCAGGCGAGGCAGCAGATCCAATGCATCCTCGAAACCCGTTATCGGCACAAAAGGAATGCCCAATGCACGGCAATGCTCAATCAGGCGATGCTTGGCAAAAACAAAATCGACTTGCTCCGCGGCACAAAAATCCGAAGCGCCATCGCCGATCAGCAAGGTTTTACCACCCCCTGCCCGCGCCTGCTTGACGCACGCGCATTTGCATGTGCCGCTGCGGCAACCTTCGTTCTGGAACGGTGAGGTGAGCTGCCATTGGCGCGGGGGAATCGCCGGAGCCAGGTGATTGGCGGCCAGCGGAAGATGATCCAGTCCATAACGGTCGAGAATGCGATGAATCGCATAATCCAGGCCGTCGCTAACAATGCGGATTGGCGTGCGCAACTCGGCGGCGCGTGCCACGAAGTCGGGAAAAGCGTGATCGATCCACAGGCCGTCCAGATGCGCATCAAGTTGTTCACGGCGCACGTCGAGCAATGCCACCTGTCCGCTCATGCATTCACGGGAACCGATCCGGCCTGCGCGCCAATCCTGTTCCAGCTGTTCCCACCCAGGACGCCCGAAACGATCCAGCAGCGAGTCGATCACGTCTTCGACAGAAATGGTTCCATCGAAGTCGCAGAGGATGTTCCAGGAAATCACGCATTCCGCTCCAGCCTAAGGTATTGCCCATCTTGGCAAGCCCCCCCTTTCGGTCTCCTTTCCGGAAAGACGTCGCGCAAGCCTGAGTTCGAATCCGGCTCACGGTGCTCTCAGGCAGACCATTCTCTCTGACTAGGGCCTGTTTACCCTATGGGCGTGGCTCGCGTTGCCCATAGGGTAAACAGCCCCTAAGCCAAATCCCGGGTTCGACCGGCTATGCTTACCGTTCGCATGTCCTTTCATACCGGTCATCAGCCCGTGCATCATTCCGCACTGCGCAACGCATTTCCGCTTCGACGCCTACTTGTCGCAGGGCGTCGGCTTTGGCCTGCGCTGGCGCTGACTATCCTGACAGCCTGCAGCGCACCGCCACTCCCTGCCCTCAAGCCCCCAGTGCCACCGAATTGGCGCAATGCATCAATCCATCCGGTGAGCCCGGCACGTCCCGATCTGCGCGATTGGTGGACGGCCTTCAATGATCCGGAGTTGAACGGGCTGATCGCACGCGCACTTGCCAATAACCTGGACGTGGCTGCAGCCGGCGAGCATCTACTCGCGGCACGCGCCCTCTACAAACACGCCAACGACAAATACCTGCCCAGTCTGCGAGCAGACACCAACCAGGTAATCCAGCCCGACGCGAGCGCTTCGTATCTCATCGTCGGCTTTGATGCTTTGTGGGAAGCGCCCCTGTTCGGCGTGCTCAAGAGCACGCATCGTCTCGCTGCTGGAAATATGGACGCCGCACGCGCGCAGTTGCGAGGCACCTACGTCACGCTGGTCGCCGATGTAGCCCGCTGCTGGATTGCCCTGCGCACGGCACAACAGCAAGCACAACTGCTGACCGCAGTACGCGATGCGGACCGCGAAAAATTGCGCCTCTTGCACGTGCGCCACGATCTCAAACTGGCATCACCTGCCGACGTAGCCGCCGCACAAGCTGAACTCGCCCGTGCAGAAATGGCTCTCACCCACCCGCAGCAAGCCATCAATGCCAATGCTCAGCAGCTGGCCATATTGTTGGGCCAAAGCGAACCCGATCCCGCATGGTTGGAACAAGCAGGCACACAGCCGCAGCTGGGCAGTTGGCAGATGACCCGTGCACCGGCCGATTTACTGCGTACCCGCCCGGAGATCGCCGAAGCGGAAGCGGATGTGCTGCGTGCTGCTGGCGATGCCGGTATCAGCCGTGCAGACGTCTATCCGCATATCGGGCTCGGCAGTTCGCTGGACTGGTCCGTGAATCTCCTTCATCACCATCGGCTCATTCGCTCGGGTGAAGGCATTTTTTCGGCCGGTCCCGTTGTCGACATGCCTTTGTTCGACTGGGGCATGCGAGTGGCTCAAGCACATGCCAAGGATCATGAATTGCGCGCTGCGGTTTTCGCTTACCGGCAGGCCGTGTTGCAAGGCGTGGCCGAAACGGAAACGGCGATGGGCGATCTGCAGGAAGCGCACTTTCGTGAAACCGCCGCCGAGCAGGCAGCTCACGCGCTGGATAGCAATGCTTCCGCTCTTGAGAAACGCCGCGATCTTGGCTTGGCCAGCACGCTTGAACTGCAGGATGCGCTGATCGCTCAACGCGATGCAGAGCTCGATGTTATCTCTGCGCGCGCCGAACGCGATCTGGCCTATGTGACTTTATATAAAGCACTCGGCGGCGCTCCGCTGCCACCGGTCGACGTCGCCGCCGATTACCGTGCCCTTGGGCAAAACAAAGAGAACCACTGATGGTCGCCCTGGCACGCAAGACCCTGGTGCATGAATGGCGCCGCTTCCTTCCAGCCATCCTCGCCGTGGGCTTTGCCAGCTTGCTGCAATTGCTGCAAGCGGCACTCGTGCTGGGCATCTTCGGTAGTGCGAGCGTCTATATCACCGGTTCGTCCGCCGATTTATGGGCCGGGTATCCCGGTACGCAGAGCGTCAATCTCGGCCGCCCCATCAGCAAAGACGTCGCGATGCGACTGCGCATGGATCCGGATGTCACCAAGGTCGAACCGTTCCGCTGGGTGGACGCCGACTGGCGCGGTCCGCACGATACGGGCGGCGTATCGGTGTTTGTGTCGGGCATTGACCCTCGACCCGATGGCATGATGTTTTCGCATGCACTGTCACCGGCACTCCGTGCCCGACTGAACGAGCCCGGTGCAGTGATCGTCGATAAAGCCGACCTCGACAGCCTGGGCGTGAACGTCGGTGACACCGCCGCCATCAACGGCCAGCGCGTGCGTGTCGTCGGCGTGGGTAGCGGTTTGCGTGCGCTCGGCGGCGTCAACATCGTGGCATCCCTGGAAACGGCGCGCGTCCTCGATACGGCTCCCGAAGATGCCGGCATGATGACGTATTTCGTCGCCAAGCTGCGCCATCCATCCAAGGCGAAGGCCGTGGCAAAGCGTTTGAATGGCTCGAATGCCTTCGGACCCTATACCGTTTGGACGGCCAAAGCTTTCGCGCGCGAATCGCAGCTGTACTGGATGCTCGACACCGGTGCGGGCGCGGGTGTTCTGTTTCTTGCCGGCATTGTGTTCCTGGTCGGCGCCGTCATTACCAGCCAGACTCTGATCGCTGCGGTCATCGGCTCCATTCGCGAGTACGCCACCTTGAATGCACTCGGTGTCGGTCGCGGTTCGCTGCGCAAGGTAGTCATGGAACAGGCGTTCTGGGTGGGTGCATTGGGACTGGTGTGCAGCATCGTGATCGGCGCGATGCTATTGGCGATTGCACGCAATCGCAGCGTGCCCATGGAAATGCATCCGCTGACAGCGTCGATATGCCTGGCACTAAGCATGGCGCTGGCCATTGTGTCGGGTCTTGCGGCCATGCGCACATTGCGGCGTGCCGATCCTGCGAGCCTGCTGAGATAATCATGCCGCCGACCTATCCCTCCACGGCTACCACCAGCCCTGCACTGCAG
This sequence comes from Dyella sp. SYSU CM1112, assembly GCF_058216415.1. Classification (NCBI taxonomy): domain Bacteria; kingdom Pseudomonadati; phylum Pseudomonadota; class Gammaproteobacteria; order Lysobacterales; family Rhodanobacteraceae; genus Dyella; species Dyella sp. SYSU CM1112. The sequence continues at coordinate 99,760 of NZ_JBZEGI010000010.1, forward strand.
GCGCGAGGCGTCCGCAAGTCATTTGTGTCCGGCAAGGTCCATAGCGCCGTCTTGCATGACCTGACGTTGGATGTCCGCGCTGGCGAACTGACGCTGATCTCCGGGCCTTCCGGCTGTGGCAAGAGTACGCTGCTTGCGATTTTGAGCGGCCTTCAGCCGGCCGACGGTGGCGATGTGCGCGCACTCGGACATGCCTTGAACGGGTTGAGCATGCGCGAGCTCGAATCCTTTCGCCTGCAGCACACGGGCTTCGTATTCCAGGGGTTCAACCTGTTTCCAGCGCTTACCGCGCTTGAGCAGGTCGAGCTCCCATTGAGCTATATGGGACTGGCGAAGGATCTGGTGCGCAAGCGTGCGATGGAGTCGTTGGAAGAAGTAGGGCTTGGCCCTCGCATGCAGCTGCGCCCCGCCGAGCTTTCCGGTGGCGAAAAGCAGCGCGTCGCCATTGCCCGCGCGCTCGCCAAACAACCGGAACTGCTATTCGCTGATGAGCCGACCAGCGCGTTGGATGCAGCCAACGGACAAATCGTGATCGACATTCTGCATCGCATCGCGCGTGCACACGGCACCACGGTGCTATGCGTCAGCCATGATCCCCGCCTGGTCGGCCATGCCGACCGCGTGCTGGCCATGGAAGACGGGCGCATTCTGAGCGACCATGTGCCGCCCGTGCCGCAACCCACCGCGTCAGAACAATCCTGAGACCTTCTGCATGAAATTGTGCCTCTCTCGCCTCTCGTTCGCACTGCTTGCCACGGCACTGCTGGCCAGCTGCTCGCAGAACGATGCACCGGCGACCAGCGCGGCCACCACCCCGAACTATGCGGCCATTGCACGCGGGCGCATTGATATCGAGGGCGGTCTGCTTCGCCTGGCGATGCCAAGCGAGGGTATCGTTGCCAGCGTCGATGCACACGAAGGGAATCATGTGCACAAAGGTCAGCTGCTGGCACAACTCGATCTGGAGCCTGCCAAGCTGACGCTGGACGCAGCGCTTGCCGAGCAACAGCAAGCCTCGGCGCAAGTCAACGCTCTCCAACAACGCGCACAGTCCGCGGATCTGCGCGCCTCCCGACTGGAACAGGCGGCCAAAGCCGGGGCTGGCGATGTTCAGAGTGCAGACGACGCCCGGGAGACGGCACGCCAGGTCCAGGCTGAACTGATCAGTGCACGCGCAAACGTGGCCCTGGCTGCACAGAAAGTCGCCTCCGCGCGCTATCAGTTGAGCCTGCGCAGCCTGCGCGCACCAATCGATGGCCAAATCGTGCAGCGCATGGTGCAACCCGGAGCCACGGCATCACCGGCAACCGGTCCGGTCTTCGTCATCCTGCCTGACGCGCCCCGCATCGTACGCGCCGAGTTGAACGAGTCGTTTGTCGGTGTCGTGCACGACGGCATGCCGGCGGAAGTCGATGACGACAGCGGCAGCGGCATGGCTCCGCTGAAAGCCCACGTTTTGCGCATAGGCCAAGTATTCGGCGCCAGTACGCTGGAAGATGATCCCCAAGTACGCGCCAATACACGTACCGTGGAATGCATACTCACCTTCGACCAGCCGCCTTCACAGCCGCTACGCATCGGCCAGCGCGTGCTGGTGAAGTTCGCGCCGAAATAAACAACACGGCCGCAAAGCCCGGCGATTGATGAGGAAGCTTCCGCGCATGCCTCGGCATGCTTGTGCGATAACGAGTTTCTTGCCTCCCCGTCGATAGCGACGCGGCAGACTTATCGATCGTCCCGCGTCCAGATCAGTCCATCGGCTTCGCGTACTGGAAAACGGTGGATGGGCTCGTAGGCAGGCGGACAGGTCGGCGCCCCTGTACGTAAATCGAAGCGTGCGCCATGGCGCGGGCATTCCACCTCGTGACCGATGATCTCGCCTCCGGCAAGTTCCCCGCCGTCGTGCGTACAGATATCTTCAACCGCGTACAGGTCGCCGTCGATGTTGAAGACGGCGATAGCTGTATCGCCATCCCAGGCGACTTTATATTCGCCGGGCAATAGCTCCGCGCGTGTACAAACTTCCACCCAGGCTTCGCTCATGCCGTGAGTTCCTTCACCATCAATTCGAACCTGAGATCGTCGCGGCGCGGAATGCCGAAACGTTCCTCACCGTAGGGGAAAGGCGAGTATTCGCGGGTGCGGCGATAGCCGCGTCGTTCGTACCAGGCGATCAATTCACTGCGCACATCGATCACCTTCATATGCATGGCGCGACACTGCCAGGCTTGCTGCGCATACCGTTCCGCTTCCGCCAGCACCAACCGACCCAAGCCGCTGCCCTGACGGGGTGGATGAACGGCGAACATGCCGAAATACGCGGTTTCACCGTGCCATTCCACATGACAACAGGCAAGCAACTGGTCATCCATGGAGGCAAGCAGCACGACATTATCCGGCGCCGCCAGTACCTGCGCCACGACGGCGGCGTCCGTGCGCTGCCCATCTAGCAGATCGGCTTCGGTGGTCCAGCCCTGGCGACTGAGGTCACCGCGATAGGCGGATTGGACCAGCGCCACGATAGCGTCAATGTCGGTCTCGACGGCCTTGCGGAAAACGGGGGTCATGACGGTACTCATCCGCGCATGATAATCCGCGCACCGTAGTCCGGCCAAAGCCCTGCAGGTCGGGGCAATGCGAGGTGGTCCGACCAGTGTTTTCCGAAGCCGCCAACCTCGATGGTGGCGCCGCGGCGACCAAGCTACGGGATCACACGCGAACCGGGATGTCCGTTACGAAAGTATGTACCTGGCCAATAGCTGTGGTATTGGCAAAGGTTGAAGTTACGGGCAAAAATTCGCCGGCCATCCGACAACAAGGTTCGCAGGTCGCGAAAGCAGCCCTCGTCGTCGTGAAATTGCATTGTCACGGCACGTTCGTAATCAAACCAGGACTCCTGCATGGGTGCCTTGAAGTTCACTTCGGTCCAGCGCCCGCTTCCGGCCGGCGCCATGGCAAACGAATCGATACGGCTGCGGGTGTCGTTGACCACTTCAATGGTATGCCATGAATCGGCTAGCGTGACGACGGGGAAAAAGCTAAGGCACAGCGCGGCCAGGCGGGAATGCATGACGATCTCCTCGTAGAAGGCACAGCACGCCCATAGCTGGCATGCATGGCATGCAGCGGAATGGATGGCTGCGAAGAATGACGACTACAGAGAAGTGGATGCGCGTAGCCGGCAAACAGTTGCAAGGCATTCGCCTGCAACCGATCGATGACAGGCCGTATCTCTATGTTTGTTGGCGCCCCTTTCGGCGCTGCTTATCTGGAGTAGATGATGAACGTAGGCGAATTCGTTCCGATTGTGCTTTTCCTTTGCCTTACCCTAGGCATCACCTACATCGCCAGGCTACTGGTCAATGCGCGCCTGCGCGTCAAGATGCTGCAAGCCTGCAGCTCGAAGGAGCTGGTGGAGGCCGTGGTGCAAGGGGATTCGCATCGCGATCAGATGACCGCCTTGCGCTGGGGCATTCTTACTCTTACGGAAGCCATCGGCTTTGGCGTGATCCAGGCGATGGGCTGGACCGAAATCAATCCTGGCGTGGTGGCGATGTTGCTAGGTGCTTTTGGCCTCGGGTCCCTACTGTTCTTTATGCTCGCGCGGCGTTTGGGCTGATTGGCGCCACAACGCATGACGCACCAGGATTACCGGCAGGTGGAAGCCGTACTGGCGAATACGCCAGGCGCATTCGAACGTTTGGTCCGCGAGCACCAGGCGTTGTGCTGGCACATCGTCTATCGCATGGTGCGCCATCCGGAGGACGCGCGTGAGTTATGCCAGGAGGCGTTCCTGCGCGTGCATCAACATCTTCGGCAATATCGCTACGAAAGTAGCCTGAAGTCCTGGATCGGACGTATCGCCTATAACGTGGCGTTGCGTTATCTGCAGCGGAAGCGTATTGCGGTATGCGATCCCGGCGTCGATGAGGACGCCACCGATCCCATCGAAAATCTGGCCGACAGCTTCGACCTGGAAACTGCCTATGCCGATCATGAAATGACCGCGCACCTGCATCAAGTGATCGAAGCCCTGCCACCGCTGCAACGTACCCTTCTCACGCTTTACCATCTGGACGAGCTGTCCATTGATGAGATCGCCAACATCACCGGGCTTGCGATTGGCACGATCAAAAGCCATCTGTTCCGCACACGGCTTCGCTTGCGCGAACAATTGGAGAATGCATACGGGGTATCGCCATGAACCACGAACCACCTAGCGATAACGCCATGGAACGCGAATGGGCGCTGCAGGAGCAAGCTGTTCAGGCCGAGCGTCTTGGGCTGGACGCCCGCGATGCAAGGCTGCAACGCTATCGAACTGTTGCACGCGCGTTACGGCAACCGTTGGATGAAAACTTGCCGCCCGATTTCGCCAGCCGCGTTGCCAGGGAAGCGGGCCGCCGCACGACCGACTCGATGCGACTGGAGCTCTACCTGAGCTGGGCACTGCTCGGCATGTTGGCCACCGTGCTGCTTGGACTTGCGGTGCGTTACAGCAGCCTGCTGCAGGGCTGGCTGTCGAACCCGTGGCTGGTGGCATTGGCCATCTGCCTACTGCTTCCCGCCCTCCTTGGCAAGCTGGCCGCACTGAACCGTGCACGTAGCGCGGGATGAAATAACGGCCTTGCTGCCTCTCCTAGGCCGCGGTTGCATCCAGGCGAGGAATATCACATCAGGGCCACAGATTGGGCTGACACAACCTAACCCAGCTTATGCGTTTCCCAGCATCACATCAGCAGCTTGCGTACCTTCAGCAGCGCAGTGATGAATGCATCGACTTCCTCGCGGGTGTTGTAGAAAGCCAGCGATGCTCGCAAGGTAGCCGGCACGCCGTAAAACTGCATCAAGGGGTGTGCGCAGTGATGACCGGAACGCACCGCCACGCCCTCCAGATCAAGCAGGGTTGCCAGGTCGGTGGCTTGCGCACCCTCCAGCAGAAAGGAAATGACCGGCTCTTTTTCGGCGGCTTGGCCAAAGATGCGCACCCCAGGAATATCGCGCAGACGCTCCGTCGCATAAACGAGCAACTCATGCTCCCACGCTCGCAATGCTTCGAAACCGATCGACTGGTAATAATCAATAGCCGCCCCGACTCCGGCAAAGCCGGCGATATTGGGGGTGCCCGCTTCGAACTTGTGCGGTGGATCGGCAAACTTGGTGCCGCTGAAGCGCACTTCACGAATCATTTCGCCGCCGCCAAAAAAGGGGGGCATGGCCTGCAAGTGCTCACGCCTGGCCCAAAGTGCGCCGGTTCCGGTCGGTGCCAACATCTTGTGGCCCGTCAATGCGTAGAAATCGCAACCTATCGCTTGTATGTCCACCGGACGATGCGGCAGTGCCTGCGAGCCATCTACCATGAGCGGGATACCGCGCCGGCGACACTCACGTGCGATCTCACGCACCGGGTTGACGGTTCCCAATACATTCGAAACATGCGCAACGCAGGCCAGCTTCACTTCCGGTGTCAACAGCTCGAAAAACTTTTCGACGATCAACTCGCCGCGTTCATCGATGGGCGCCGCCTTCACCGTTGCGCCTGCCCGTGCAGCGACGAGCTGCCACGGCACGATATTGGCGTGATGTTCCATCACGGTCGTGAGAATGGCGTCACCCGGCTGCAGGCGCGGTAGCGCATAGCTGTACGCCACCAGGTTCATGGATTGCGTGGTACCCGACGTCAGCACCACCTCATCACGCGAACTTGCGTGGATAAATGTCGCCAGTTTATCCCGCGCCCCCTCATAGGCAGCCGTGGCTTCCTCGCCGAGCTGGTGAACGGCACGTGCCACGTTCGCGTTGTGTTCGCGGTAATGACGATCGACGGACTCGATCACTTGCCGTGGCTTCTGGCTGGTATTGGCGTTATCGAAATACACCAGCGGCTTACCGTGTACGGTGCGGGACAACAACGGAAAATCCGCCCTTACGCGTTGCACATCGAAATCGACGGACGGCTGGCTAGGCTTGGCATTCATGTGATTGTTCAGGGCAAGTGCGCAAGCAGCGCATCAGAGAAATAATCGCGCAGGGTTTCGTTCGGCAGCGCGGCAAAGACGGCACGACAGAAAGCCGCCGTAAGCAATGCGCGCGCCTCGTTATGTGGCAAGCCACGCGAACGCAAGTAAAACAAAGCCCGTTCGTCGAGCTGACCTACGGTGGCGCCGTGAGCGGCTTTTACTTCATCCGCGTAAATTTCCAGCTCAGGCTTTGCATCGATTTCAGCTTGCGCGGAGAGCAACAGATTCTTGCTGCTCAGGCTCGCATCAGTACCGTCAGCGCCCTCGGCTACTACGATGGCACCACGGAACACGCCACGCGAGCGCTCATCCGCCACGCCACGCCATACCGCCTCGGAGGCGGTGTCGAGCGCCTGGTGACGAATCGACAACTGCGTGTCTACATGCTGGCGTCCACGCAATACGAAAACGCCGCGCGTATCGAATCGCGACCGGTCGCCACGCAGCTCAGCATGCAGATCGTGACGCACCAAGGCTCCACCGAGTTCTAACGCATGCAGCATGGCTTGCGACGCCGTGCCCAGATGTACGCTGCCTCGACGGATGAGCGTGCTCTCCTCGGCCGCGTTCTGCAGCAAGGTGTATCCAAGCCGGGCGCCATCACGTACCACGATGTCGCCCACCAGCGTAGCGAGATGCTTGTGCGGCGCCGTGGCAAGATGGTGCTCCACCAACTCAAGCTCGGCGCCCTCGCCGAGCTCGATCACGTTGCGGACATGCCAGGCGAGGTCTCCCTGCCCGGGCACGCCCACGAAACACAGCTGCACGGGCCTGGCCACGCGAACACCCGGTGCAACACGCAGCACCACGCCATCCCCTGCCAGCGCCGCATTCAATTGTGCGAACGCATCGCTGGCTTCACGGTAATGACGGCTTAGTGCGAACCGCAACGGTTCCGGATCCTGCTCCAGCACCTTGGATAGCGGTTGCAACGTCAGGCCTACAGGCAATTTTTCCAACCGAGACAGATCGGCGCGAAAAACACCATTGACGAATACCAGACGCGGCCCATCGATGCCAGGCACAGCAAGCGCGTACGGATCGATCGCATGCGTATCGGCAGCAGTATCACCCAGCGCAAACCGGCGCTGCCCCAATGCACGCAGCGCTGTGTACTTCCAGGCCTCCGCACGCGTATCCGGCAAGCCGGCCGCAATAAATGCTTCCAGGTTCTCGCGTCGCGCTGCGTCCAACCAGGCCAGGCCGCTGCCGGGCAAACGCACATTGCCCGCATTCTGCAGCGATTCGATAAAGGGGACGGATACCGGTGACGAAGTCATGCACGCGCCTCGACCGGATCACGCTCGGCAATCCAGGCATAACCATGTTCTTCCAGCTTCAGCGCCAGGCTCTTGTCGCCGCTTTCCACAATGCGCCCATCGGCCAGCACATGCACGAAATCCGGCTCGATGTAGTCGAGCAAGCGTTGGTAGTGGGTAATCACGAGGAACGCGCGATCCGGTGAACGCAATGCATTCACGCCTTGCGCCACCTGCTTCAACGCATCGATATCGAGACCCGAATCGGTTTCATCGAGGATCGCCAGCTTCGGCTCCAGCACGGCCATCTGGAAAATTTCGTTGCGTTTTTTCTCGCCGCCCGAAAAACCTTCGTTAACGGCGCGATGCAGCAACTCGTCGGAAATCTGCATGATCTTCAGTTTCTCGCGTACCAGCTTGAGGAACTGCATGGAATCCAGCTCGGACTCGCCACGCTGCTTGCGCTGTGCATTGAGCGCCGCCCGCAGGAAGTAGGTGTTATTCACACCGGGAATTTCCACCGGATACTGGAATGCGAGAAAGATACCGGCCGCAGCGCGTTCCTCCGGCTCCAACGCCAGCAGGTCGCGCCCTTCAAACGTGACGGACCCGGAGGTAACTTCATAACCCTCCCGGCCGGACACTATATTGCCCAGCGTCGACTTGCCGGCGCCGTTCGGACCCATGATGGCGTGCACTTCGCCCGGGTTTATGGTGAGCGTCAGGCCCTTGAGGATGTCTTTGCCCTCGACGCGGGCGTGCAGGTTTTCAATCTTCAGCATGACAGTCAATTCGCAGTTTGGGCGTCAGGGTTGGAGGGTACGATGATGGGATGTTTGACGAGGTCGGCACATGGCGACGCATCGCGCGCTCCATAAGCCGCGCCCCGCAAGTACTCGCACAAGCGAGCCGTACGCTCGCGCTCAAGGCTGGCGTGGTAGAACGCATAGGCGGCTGGGTAAGCGGTACCGCGAGCCGATCCTTCGGCATCTTCATTAGCAAAACGCGCTTTGAGGTCGGCATCGCGATAGGTCAGCCATGCGCGTTGCGACAGCCGCACCTTGCTGATCATGTTCGGATAGGCCGCCCACTTCTTCAATACCGCCTGATACGTCGCATTGAGATCACGATCCGCTGCGGCAGCCGCGTCCGCAGCGCACTGGTTGATGTCGGCCTGCGTGGTCGCTTTCGCACAGAACCGTGCCTCGACCTGTTCGTTGGAGGGCGGCTGGTCCGCGCTAACCGATGCAGCAGCGCCTGACAGCAGAAAGATGATTATCGCCAGAGCGCCTCTCATCCAACCGCTCCTTCCAGCGAAATCTCCAGCAGCTTCTTCGCCTCCACCGCGAACTCCATCGGCAACTCGCGGAACACCTGTTTGCAGAAGCCATCGACAATCATCGATACGGCATCTTCTTCGCCGATGCCACGCGAGCGGCAGTAGAACAGCTGGTCATCGGAAATCTTCGAGGTGGTCGCCTCATGCTCGACGATTGCGGAAGAATTTTTCACTTCCATGTACGGGAACGTATGCGCGCCGCACTTCTTGCCGATCAGCAGCGAATCGCATTGCGTGTAGTTGCGTGCGCCTTCGGCCCCTTTCTCCACTTTCACCAGGCCGCGATAGCTATTGGAACTGCGTCCTGCGCTGATGCCCTTGGAGACAATCTTGGATTTGGTGCCTTTGCCGATGTGGATCATCTTGGTGCCGGTATCGGCCTGCTGGCGATGATGCGTGAGCGCCACGGAATAGAACTCACCCACCGAACGGTCGCCGCGCAACACGCAGCTTGGATATTTCCAGGTGATGGCCGAACCGGTCTCAACTTGCGTCCAGGAAATCTTCGAATCGTCACCGCGGCAATCGCCGCGCTTGGTGACGAAGTTGTAGATACCGCCGCGACCTTCCTCATCACCTGGGTACCAGTTCTGCACTGTCGAATATTTGATTTGCGCCTTTTCGAGCGTAACCAGCTCGACCACCGCGGCATGCAACTGGTTTTCGTCGCGCATCGGCGCGGTGCAACCTTCCAGGTAAGAGACGTAGGCGCCCTCTTCCGCGATGATCAGCGTGCGCTCGAACTGACCGGTATGACCGGCATTGATACGGAAATAGGTGGACAGCTCCATCGGGCAGCGCACACCCTTGGGGATGAACACGAACGAGCCATCGGAGAACACCGCTGAATTCAGCGCAGCAAAGTAATTGTCGCCAACCGGCACCACGCTGCCCAAATACTTCTGCACAAGATCGGCATGTTCGCGAATGGCTTCGCTCATCGAGCAGAAAATCACGCCCGCTTCCGCCAGTTCTTTGCGGAAGGTAGTGCCGACGGAAACCGAGTCGAACACTGCATCCACCGCCACGCCTGCCAGCTTGGCGCGCTCATGCAGCGGCACGCCGAGCTTGTCGTACGCTTCCAGCAGCTTCGGGTCGACCTCGTCCAAGGACTTCGGCTGGTTCTTCGGCGATGCGTAGTAGCTGATCGCCTGAAAATCGATCGGCGCGATATTGAGCTTGGCCCAGTTCGGCATCGGCATCGTCAACCAATGGCGATAGGCTTTCAGGCGCCACTCGGTCATCCATTCCGGTTCGCCTTTCAACGCCGACAACTGCCGCACGATCTCTTCGGAAAGCCCCGGCGGCAGGCTAGTGGTTTCGATATCGGTGACGAAGCCGGCTTCGTAGCGACGGCCGAGTGCAGCCGCCACTTCGGCGTTGTCGCGCAACACGACGGGGCTGTCGTTTTCGATGGTCATGATGCTGTCCTGCCTTTCAAATCGGTGAGCGCCACGGTGGTCACGGCCGGACGCACCCTGGGGTGCAGCATGTCGGCCAAACTCATCGTGCGTAGTGCGTTATCCAAGACGTGGTTGATGCGCTGCCAGCTGCCGCGTACCCCGCATTGGGCTTCGCGCTCGCACTGCCCATCGCTCAGGCTGCATTCGGTCATACCGAGCGGCCCTTCCATCGCTTCCACGATATCGGCGAGGCTGATTTCACCTGCCGGGCGCGCCAGCCGATAGCCGCCGTTGACGCCGCGAAACGAATCGACCAACCCAGCATGCCCTAGCGACTTCAGCAGCTTGCTTACGGTAGGCAGCTCCAGATGGGCTTCATCGGCGATCTGGGCGGTGCTGAGCACGTCATCAGGGTGCGCGGCGATGCATGTCATCACCACGGTGGCGTAATCGGTCAATCGGCTCACACGGAACATGGGGGAGTCACCGCGCTAATTCAGACCAAAATGGTACTGATTAGGCACGGTAACGTCAAATATCTTACGCCCCGATCCTTGCCTTTTTGCACCAAAAGTAGGCGTTTATCGCACCATATTGGCCTGATGCCATATCTGATGGCCGCCGCTAACGCGCCTGAAGTGGCGCTGTGGCGCCGATTATCGCGCCTATGCCAGCCTTGGCACGCATTCTGCTGTGTTGCAGCAAAACCGTCTTCTGGGGAACCGCCACGCATGAAATGGGTGACCGCCATCATCAAACCCTTCACTTTGGACGATGTCCGCGAGGCGCTAGGCGAAGCCGGCGTGCAAGGCATGACCGTCACCGAGGTCAAAGGCTTCGGCCGCCAACGCGGACATACCGAGCTCTATCGAGGCGCGGAATACGTGGTCGACTTTCTGCCCAAGCTGAAAATCGAAATTGCTGTCGCGGACGAGCAGGTGGAACTGGCGATCGAAGCCATTACCCGCGCCGCACGCACCGGCAAGGTCGGCGATGGCAAGATTTTCGTGAGCGAACTCGAGCAGGTCATCCGCATTCGCACGCAGGAGATGGATGTCGATGCGCTTTGACAAGCGGGTAATGAACGACGGGGGAAACATCATGCATCGACGTATCACAACATGGCTTGTCGCCGGCCTGGGCTTGGGTACTGCCCTGCCCGCCTGGGCGCAATCCGCGCCGGCTCCCGTGCTCAATAGCGGCGACACCGCCTGGATGATCGTGGCGAGCGCCTTCGTGTTGATGATGACCATTCCCGGCGTGGCGCTGTTTTACGGCGGCATGGTGCGGGCGAAGAATCTGCTGTCGGTGATGATGCAGTGCCTGGCGATCACCGCCGTGGTGACGGTGCTGTGGATGGTGTATGGCTACTCGATGGCCTTCAGCACGGAAGGCATGCACGCCGGCGTGACCAACTGGCATTCCTTCGTCGGCGGTCTCGACCGCGTGATGCTGGCCGGCATGACGCCAAACACGCTCTACCAGACCGTGCCGGAAAGCGTGTATGTGATGTTCCAGCTCACCTTCGCGATCATCACGCCCGCGCTGATCATCGGCGCCTACGCCGAGCGCATGAAATTCAGCGCCATGCTGTGGTTTAGCGGCCTGTGGCTCACCTTCGTCTATCTGCCGATTGCGCACATGGTGTGGAGCGGCCCCGGTTCGCTGCTTGGTGACCTGGGCGTGCTCGATTTCGCGGGTGGCACGGTGGTGCACATCAACGCCGGCATTGCCGGTCTGGTGGCCTGTCTGGTACTGGGCAAGCGGCGCGGCTATCCGCACACCCACATGCCACCGCATAATCTCGGCTATACGGTGATTGGCGCCAGTCTGCTGTGGTTGGGTTGGTTCGGCTTCAACGCTGGCTCGGCTGTAGCCGCCAACGGCAGCGCCGGCATGGCGATGCTAGTGACGCAGATCGCTACGGCTGCAGCGGCGATCGGCTGGGTGGCTGTCGAATGGGTCGTGCACAAGCGCGCCAGCGTGCTCGGCGCGGCGTCCGGCGCGGTGGCGGGACTGGTTGCGATCACACCTGCCGCAGGTACGGCCGGTCCCAGCGGCGCGCTGATCATCGGCTTCGCTGCCGGCGCCGTCTGCTTCTTCACGGCCACACGCCTTAAGCACAAGCTTGGCTATGACGACACGCTGGACGTCTTCGGCGTGCATGCCGTAGCCGGCATCATCGGCGCGTTGCTCACCGGTGTATTTGCTGCGCCCAAGCTAGGCGGCTTCGGCGCGGTTATATCACCGCTGGCGCAGCTGTGGATCCAGGCCAAAGGCGTAGGTTTCACCATTGTGTGGAGTGGCGTGTTGAGCTGGGTGATCCTGAAGCTGGTCGATCTCGCCATCGGGCTGCGCGTTGAACCCGAACAAGAGCAGGTTGGCCTGGATATCGCCGAGCACGAAGAGCGGGCATACAACTTGTCGTAACCTTCCTGCCACGGATAGCGGGGCTTCCCTTGAATTGATTATTCGAAAGGACACGCCATCTCGGGGCACTTCAATTCGCCTGCAAGCCCGCGCAACCTTAACAGCCCTTCCCTACTTCGTAGGGAAGGGCGCGTGGTCGGTATCCATGCAGTGCAGGCAGGCTCTAAGCTTTCCATGTGTCCGCAACGAATCCCTTTATGGAAAGCACTACTGACCGCGCAGCTGCCCGTCTCGCCTGGGCGCGAGCCGCGCTGGCCGATCCTTCGCTCCTTCTGGAATCTGCATCGTCCGACGCGAGCTTCCGCAGCTATTGGCGCGCCCGGCATGCTGGCCGCAGCTGGATCATCATGGACTCCCCGCCCACGCAGGAAGATCCACGCCCATGGTTGAGAATCGGTACACAGCTCGCTGCCGCGGGCCTGCATGTACCCGCCGTACATGCGCAGGATCTCGAACAAGGCTTCCTCCTGATTGAAGATCTCGGTACACGGCTTTATCTGCCTGAACTCAATGATGCCAACGCCGATGCCATGTATGGCGACGCCATGGATGCACTGCTGCACATGCAGACACGTATGGACTATCGCGAGCTGCCGCCTTTCGATCACGACGTACTCGTGCGCGGACTGGAAGTGATGCCGGAATGGTTTCTCGGTCGCCATCTAGGTCACACGCCGACGTGCGATGAGTGGGACACACTGGAAGCAGCCTTCGACGTCATCATCCGCAACGCCCAGGAACAACCTCGCTGCTTCGTACATCGCGACTACCACAGCCGCAATCTGCTGATCGTCGAACACAACAATCCTGGCATCATCGATTTCCAGGGAGCGCTCGCCGGCCCCATTACCTATGACCTCGCCTCGCTATTGCGAGACGCCTATATCGCGTGGCCGCGCGAACGTGTCGAGCGCTGGGTAGACGCTTATCGGCAGCAATTGCTGGGTGCCGAAGTGATCGATCATCAGGTCAGCGCGGAACGATTCCGGCGCTGGTTCGATCTCACTGGCCTGCATCGTCATGTGCGCGTTCTGGGGCAGTTCTATCGCCTGTGGTATCGCGATCGCAAACCAGGTTACCTGGCAGACGTGCCGCGCGTTTATCACTACATCGTATCCGTTGCACGCAGCTATCCGGAACTTCGTGATTTTGTTGCCCTGCTCGAACGCCACGCGCGTGGACGCGATCTTACTCAGGTGGCCAACTCATGAGACATGCCCTGATCTTTGCGGCAGGCCTTGGCGAGCGCATGCGCCCACTCACGGATCGCATACCGAAACCGCTGCTTTCCGTTCGGGGCAAACCGCTGATTGTGTGGCATCTGGAAAAACTCGCAGCGATTGGCGTCCACTACGTCGTGATCAACACATCACACCTGGCCGAACAATTTCCGGAAACACTCGGTGACGGATCACGCTGGGGCGTGCGCATCCGCTACGTCTACGAAGGGCCCACGCCGCTGGAAACCGGAGGCGGCATGCTCAACGCCTTGCCACAGTTGGGCCCGGAGCCGTTTATCGTTGTCAGCGGTGACGTATGGACGGACGCCGACTTTGGTGCATTACCGTTCGAACCTGAAGGTACAGCCCATTTGCTGATGGTGAACAACCCGCCTCATCACCCTCAAGGTGATTTTGCGCTGGATGAAAACGGCAAGCTTCACCACGAAGGTGGGAACCGACTCACCTACAGCGGCATCGGCGTGTACCGCCGTGCGTTTCTGGACGGTTGGCGCACTGCAGTCGGTGATGACGACGGCGCGGACGCAGAGCCACCACGCTTCAAAATCAGGCCATTGCTAGAAGCAGCGATGGCGCAAGGTGCGTTGCGTGGAAGCCACCACACAGGGGCTTGGACGGATGTTGGCACACCGGAGCGACTTGCTGCATTGAATGTGCAAATCTAAGTCGATCAGTTTAAGGCTTCACGCCTCGTCCTCCCGCGCCCATCCCCGCATCATGCCTGCGAGCGCGCGCATGGCGGCACACGAGCCACGCGTGCCTCAATACAGCATCATGCGAGCGAAGATATGCCATGGCGGTCAAGCACGACCGTCGTCTTTCACTCATGCACAGAGGAAGCCGCCGGCTGTATCACGGGTGCATTGTCTGCCATCTCTTGCGACATGGCCGCATCCTGCGCCTGCTTGGTCATCATGATGATACTGATGCGCCGATTGATGGGGTCGCTGGGGTTCGCCTTGTCGAAAGGCACTGACGCTGCCAATCCCACCACACGCGCAACCTTGTCTTCAGGCAGACCGCCGGCCAGCAAAGCGCGACGGGCCGCGTTCGCGCGGTCGGCTGACAACTCCCAGTTGCTATAGTCGCTGGCATCGCTATACGGCGCATCGTCCGTATGCCCCGAAATGCTGACTTTGTTCGGCGCCTGTGCAATGAATCCCGCCAGCTCATGCAAGATAGCTATCGTATAGGGCTTGAGTGTTGCGCTACCCGTATCGAACATTGGCCGGTTCTGCTTATCCACGATCTGGATGCGCAATCCTTCAGGCGTGATATCGAGCAACAATTGATCCTTGAAAGGCTCCAGCGCCTGGCTCTTTTCAATGGCAGCGTGCAACTGCTGCATCAAGTTTTCCAGACGTTCCTTCTCCTGCTCGCGCGCCAGCTTTTCGACATTTTGCGTGCTCGGCGACGAAGCAGCGCGACGATCCTTGCCCTGGCCATGCGATATATCCATCGCGCCGCCCAATTTGATCATGCTGTCGCTGGCGCCTCCCGGGCCCATCTTTCCAGGCGGCGCTACCGTCGCGGTACCAGGTGTCATGCTCGGGTTCTTGAAGTATTCGGCAATCGCCGCACGCTGCTGGCGTGTACCCATGCCAAGCAGCCACATCACCAGGAAGAACGCCATCATGGCGGTGACAAAGTCGGCGTACGCCACTTTCCATGCTCCACCATGATGGCCACGGTTTCGGCGTCGCGCGCGACGCACGACCACCAGCATCTCTTGTTCTTGAGCACTCACGCGGGCGCCCCGGCGCGCGCTGTGTCTTTGAGATGATCTTCAAGATCCTGAAAATTCGGCCGCGTCTGTGGCGATAAGGTCTTGCGCGCGAACTCCACGGCAACCTTCGGGTTATATCCACGCAGACTGGCCAGCAATGCCACCTTTACGCATTCAAATGCGCGCCCATCTTCATGCACGCGGCTCTCCATCGCCGCACCCAGCGGACCAATGAAGCCATAGCAAAGCAGAATGCCCAGGAAGGTCCCCACCAGGGCACCGGCAATATGCTCACCAATCAGCGACGTATCGCCGCCTAACTGTGACATGGTGGTCACGATGCCAAGCACGGCAGCCACGATGCCAAAGCCAGGAAGCGCGTCGGCCATCTTCAAGACGGCCATCGCGGGAGCCTCCGCTTCGTGTTGATGGGTTTCCAGCTCTACTTCCAGCAACTGTTCCAGCTCATGCGGATTCATGTCGCCACCCACCATCAAGCGCAAGCAATCGGTAATGAACTCGATCAGCTCGTGCTGTTTCATGAGTCGCGGATAAGCGCTGAATACCGAACTCGCCTGCGGTTCTTCGATATGCGATTCGAGTCCGAGCAAACCCTGTTTGCGCATGACGCCGAAAAGGTCGTATAGCAAGGCGAGCAGGTCGACGTAGTCCTGTCGCCGATACTTGGGTCCCTTGAATAATTCCGCAATATTGCGCAATGCGTCCTTGACGATCTTCGAGGGGTTGGCCGATAGAAAGGCGCCCACCGATCCGCCCAGGATGATCATCAATTCATAAGGCTGCCACAGCGCAAGAATGTGCCCGTGCGAAAGCACGTATCCGCCCAGTACGCAAAAAATCACCAGGAGTGAACCGATCAGAACGAGCATGAGGACTCCATCCAGGACATGATGTCCTGTTCAGCTTATCGACCAGCCGCTCACGAAATTGAGATGTAAAAATTCGGCACCTATTGATATGAATCAAACGCGCAACGTGTCATCGAGTGACACGCTGCGTCACATCAACGTCGGCGTGGCGACATGCATGGCATGCCATAAACAAAAACGGCCCGGAGAACCGGGCCGTTTTGCACCAATAAGAATATCGACTCAAGGACGACGCGCCAACTCCGGGTTTTCGCGTGTGACCGGCATCAGGTCCTTCTTGGAAACACCCAGCCACAGCAGGATCGGACTGGCCACGAAGATCGAGGACAAGGTGCCGATCAGAATACCGATCAGCATGGTGATGGCAAAGCCATGCACTGACGGACCACCGAAGAAATACAGCGCGGCCATCGCAATACTGGTGAACAGCGAGGTGATGATGGTTCGCGACAGCGTGCTATTGATCGAACGGTTGAGGATTTCTTCCGGCTCCGCCTTGCGTGAGGAGCGGAACAACTCGCGGATACGATCGAACACCACCACCTTGTCGTTGATGGAATAGCCGATTACCGCCAGCACGGAAGCCAGCACGGTAAGGTCAAACTCACGCTGCACCAGGGAGATCACGCCCAACGTCACCAGCACGTCATGCACTTCGGTAACGAGCGCGGCGATGGCAAAGCGACGCTCGAAGCGGATCCACAGATAGACACCGATACCGATGATCACGAAGATCGCCGCCGTGATGCCGTCGCTGCGCAACTGCTCACCCACCTGGGGACCCACGTAGTTCTTGCTGGCGATCTTGGCATCCGGCCGCGAGGCCTGCAGCGCCTTGGCCACATCATTGGAAATCAGATCGAGGTTGGGCGACTTGTCTTCCTGCTGGACGTAATGCTTATCGTCCTTCGGCTGGAAGCGAATGGACACCTGGCGCGTACCGCCCACGCTCTGCACGACCGCGTTATCGATGCCGCCCTTTTCCAGCGCGCTGCGCGCGTCTTCGACCGAAACCGCCTTGTCATAGGTCACCTCCACTTCCACGCCGCCCGTGAAATCCAGGCCATAGTTCAAGCTACGCGTGGCAAGCAGGGCAATCGAGGCGATCATCAGCACGATCGCGAGACCGATGCTGGCTTTGCGAAGTCCCAGGAAGTGGACGTTAGCGTTGTGATTGAAAATTTCCATGGTCGCCTCCGATTACACCGACAGCGTCTTGAGCTTGCGGCCGCCATGGATAAGCGCGGTGATCGCGTGGGTAACCGTCACCGAGGTGAACATCGACGTGAGGATACCGATCAATAGCGTGACGCCGAACCCTTTGATCGGGCCCGAGCCCATCGTGGTCAGCGCCAGCGCGGCGATAAGATGGGTGACGTTGGCATCGAGAATGGTGGCCCAGGCCTTTTCATAGCCGGAGCGGATCGCCGCCAATGGCGTCGATCCATTACGCAATTCCTCGCGCACGCGTTCGCAGATCAGCACGTTGGCGTCGATGGCCATGCCGAGGGTCAGCACGATACCGGCGATGCCAGGCATGGTCAGCGTGACGCCGATCATCGACATCACCGCCACCAGGATCACCAGGTTGAAGAACAGCGCGACGTCGGCGACCAAGCCAAACAGCTTGTAGTAGATCGCCGCCGCCACCAGCACCAGGCCCAGCCCCAGCAAGACCGCGTTGAGGCCTTTCTTGATGTTGTCCTGCCCCAGGCTCGGACCGATCACACCTTCCTGCACGATATCCATGCGCGCGGCCAGCGAACCGCCCTTCAACATCAGCGCCAGTTCCGAGGCGGCCTTGGAGCTGGCCAAGCCGGTGGTCTGGAATTTGTTACTGAACACGCCTTGGATGGTGGCGTAGTTGATCACCGTATACGTGGTCTTGGGCGTGCGGACTTCCTTGCCGTCCACGACCTTGGTGTCCGTCGTGCTTTCCACGTATACCACGGCCATCGGCTTGCCAACATTGTCGCGCGTGAAATCAAGCATCTTGGCCGCGCCGGCCGAGTTCAGCGTCACGCTGACCATTGGCGAACCGGACTGCGGATCGTTGCCGGACGAGGCATCGATCAACTCATCACCGCTTGCGATGATGTTCTTGCTGACCAGGTAGGGCTCGCCATGCGTACCGTAATAGAGATGCGCATCCGGTGGAATATTGCCCGTCCTCGCTGCATCCTGCACGGCGGGGTCGCGTGCATCGCCCAGACCCGCCACATATTCCAGCGTGGCCGTTGCACCGATCACCTTCTTGGCTTCGGCCGGATCCTGTACGCCCGCCAGTTCCACCGAGATGTGATCCTCCCCCTGTTGCTGGATCACCGGCTCAGACACGCCCAGCGCATTGATACGGTTGCTCAGCGTGGCAACGTTCTGGCGGATCGCATTGACCTGCAGATCGTGCAGCTTGTCCGGCTTGATCACGGCATTAAGCACGAAACGGTCGGCAGTATGGGTGCCATCCGTCACCATCAGGTCAGGAAATTCACTGGCGATCGCCTCACTGGCTGCCGAGCGCTCGGCAGCGGAGCCCAGCACCACGCTCACACCCTGTCCGCGCGTAGGATTGCGCGCGACGGAGATGAACGAGATCTTCTTCTCCTTCAGCAAGGCAGTGATGTCCTGCGTATAACGATTTTCCTGCCGGTCGACGATGTCGTTCTGGTCGACCGCCATCAGGAAGCGCACACCGCCTTGCAAATCCAGGCCGAGCGGCATGGCCCGGCCACCGATGGCGGCGAGCCAATGCGGCACGGTCGATTCAAGATTGAAGGCCACGGTGTACTTGTCGCCCAGCGCAGCCTTCAGCGCATCCGCGGCACTCTTCTGCAGATCGCCATTGGCGAAGCCCATCACGACGTAGTCGCCACGACTCGTATCGTGCTTGAGACTTTCATTGACGTAGGGAATCTTCGCCGCCTTTAGCGCGTCAACGATCTTCTGCTGCACCGACGAATCGATGGCAGCGTTCTGGCTGGCCGAAACCTGTACCGCTTGCAGCGGCACATAGACGTTCGGCAACGCGTACAGGATGCCCAGCACCAGTACGATGGCGACCAGGAAGTATCTCCAGCGTGGAAAATCACTCATGCCTTGCATCCATATGAACCGCGGCGCTGGCCGCGGGGTAGCGTGAACTCATAAATAAAGGTGGAAACCGGTTGCGAGACGAACCTGTCAGGACGACTTGAGCGTGCCCTTCGGCAACACCTGTTGGACCGCGCTCTTCTGCAGCTTGATCTTTACGTTCGGCGCGATCTCCACCGTGATGAAGGTCTCACCCACATCCTCGACCCGGCCGGCGATGCCGCCGTTGCTCACCACTTCATCACCCTTCGCCAGACCGGACACCAGTTGGCGGTGCTCCTTCTGCCGTTTCATCTGCGGGCGGATCATCATGAAATACATCAGGCCGAACAGCACGATCATCATGATGATCATGGAAAGGCCGCCATTGGCCGTTGCGCCTGGCGCGGCCTGCGCCAGCACGAAAGTCGTCGGAAGATTCATCAGCTAGTCCCGCAAGTTATGGCTGCGACTGGAATTTTCGCCGCTCGCCCAATAAAAGACCCCGGATTATGCCATGAGTGACGGCTCTTTGCGTTCGCACCTTTTACCTATGGCAAAAGATGTGAACCGGGGCCGACACCGCAAGTTTTTGGGTTTGTCCTTGAATCCGCTCAAAAGTTCGCGGACAGGGGCACCCTCTCGCCCGGCCCCTTCATGTTCTGGCACAGGCAGCTATTCGGTTGTCCCTTGCCGCCGGGCGTAGAACTCGCCTACGAAATCGTCCAGCTTGCCCGCGGCAATCGCCTCACGCAGGCCGGCCATCAACTGTTGGTAATGATGCAGGTTGTGAATGGTGGCAAGCTGGCTGCCGAGGATTTCGTTGCAGCGGTCGAGATGGCGCAGATAGGCGCGGCTAAAGCCCTGGTTGCAGGCATAACAGGCACATCCTTCTTCGATCACCCGTGTGTCGGTGGCGTACTTGGCGTTGCGGATGCGCAAGGTGCCATGGGAGGTGAACAGAAAGCCATTACGCGCATTGCGGGTAGGCATCACGCAATCGAACATGTCGATACCACGCCGAACCGCCTCCACAATATCTTCCGGCCGCCCCACCCCCATCAGGTAGCGCGGCCGTTCTCGCGGCAGCAACGGCACGGTCACGTCCAGTGTGTGATTGCGTTCGGCTTCCGGTTCGCCCACGGCCAGCCCGCCCACGGCATAGCCGTCGAAACCGACCTGCACCAGCCCTTCCGCGGAACGCTTGCGCAAGTTCTCATAAACACTGCCCTGCACGATACCGAACAGCGCATTCGGATTCTTCAAATCGTCGAAAGCCCGCCGCGAACGTTCAGCCCAACGCAAGCTCAGCTCCATCGATTCGGCAGCCACTGGCTCCGTGGCCGGGTACGGTGTGCATTCGTCGAAGATCATCGCGATATCCGAATCCAGCACGGTCTGGATGCGCATCGACTCTTCTGGCGAGAGAAACACCTTGGAACCGTCAACCGGCGAAGCAAAGGTCACCCCCTGTTCGGTGATCTTGCGCTTGTGTGCCAGTGAGAACACCTGGAAGCCGCCGGAATCGGTAAGGATCGGCGCTGTCCAACCCATAAAGCGATGCAGGCCACCGAATTCGCCGATGATGTCCAGCCCTGGCCGCAGGAACAGATGGAAGGTGTTGCCGAGAATGATTTGCGCGCCCACTTCCACCAGGTCGCGCGGCGCCATGGCCTTGACCGAGCCATAGGTACCCACCGGCATGAAGGCCGGTGTTTCCACAGTGCCGCGGCCAAACCTGAGACGGCCGCGCCGCGCCGCGCCATCGGTGGTCAAAAGATCGAAATGCATGGAAGTCATCCGGCCATTATCGCGTGTTCGCGCAACACATGCCTCTCCGGCCCTAAAAACAGGCAGCGCCTACTACACGGAAGCAGAAAGGCAGGTATTTACATACCATGCGGCAGAATCAGCATGGCATCCCCATAGGAGAAAAACCGGTAGCGCTCTTTCACCGCATGCTGATACGCATCGAGAATGAATTCCCGTCCTGCCAGGGCGGACACCAGCATCAGCAAGGTCGATTGCGGCAGGTGAAAATTGGTAATCAGCCCGTCGATGCTGGTAATGCGATAACCGGGAAAAATGAAGATCTGGGTTTCACCCGCGAATGGGCGCAGCACCCCTTCCACCGTCGCGCTTTCCAGGGCGCGCACGACCGTCGTGCCCACCGCAATCACCCGGCCGCCTTCCTGGCGCGTGCGGTGAATGTGCTCGACCAAGCCTGCGCCCACATTGAGCCATTCGCGATGCATGGTGTGATGTGTTACATCCTCTGCGCGCACCGGCTGGAATGTGCCCGCACCGACGTGCAAGGTGACGTACCCGAAATCGATGCCTTTGGCGCGCAATTGCTCCAGCAAGGCCTCATCGAAGTGCAGTCCCGCTGTTGGCGCAGCGACCGCCCCTGGCTCACGCGCATACACCGTCTGATAGCGCTCCAGGTCGCTGGAGTCGGCGTGCCGCGAGATATAGGGCGGCAGGGGCATCTCGCCCAGTTTCAGCAACAGGCGCTCCAATGGCTCCGGCGACTCAAAGCGCAGATGAAAGAAGCTTTCGTCGCGGCCCAACACGATCGCGTGGCTGCCATCAGCCAGGATGATCGATGTACCGGTGCGTGGCTTCTTGCTTACGCCGAGTTGCACAGTGGCCTCATGTGCCCCCGTTACGCGCTCGATCAGAATTTCGACCGTCCCACCACTGGGCTTGCGCCCGTACAAGCGCGCAGGCAGCACACGCGTATCGTTGAAGATCAGCAGATCGCCCTTGCGCAGCAGTGTAGGAAGCTCGCGAAACATCCGGTCCTGCCAGGTGCGCGTCGGCGCATTGAGCAACAACAGGCGGCTGGCGCTGCGTTCGTTGAGCGGTGCCTGCGCGATCAACTCGGGCGGCAGGTCGAAATGGAAATCGGACTTTTTCAAAGGTATGCAGAATCAGGATCGAGGGATCATTATCGCGCAATTCGCGCTGCCGCCCCGTCGGCAGCCTCCCATGGCTCAGGGGTCGCCATGGTTGCGCTCGCACGTGCACCGGCACCGCCTACGCAAGCAGCCAATCATGGCGAGGTGAGCAGCGACACCACGCTGAGCTGGGGCAACGTGCCGGGCGCAGCAGGCTATCGCGTGCATTGGCACGGCACCACCGCACCACGATGGCAATACAGCCGGACCGTGGGCGATGTCGACCGTTTCCTGCTCAAGGATGTTGCCATCGACGACTGGTTCTTTGGTGTCTCGTCGCTATCGAAAGATGGCTATGAAAGCCCGGCGGTGTTTCCGGGCGCAGCAGGTAGTTTTGCGCGACCCCTAAAGCCTCCGTCAACACCGTGACTGAATGTTAGCTTCCTCTCTACAGCCAGCCCTTCTGGCGCGCCAGCCGATAAGCCTCAATGCGATTGGCAGCACCCAATTTGCCGATAGCATCGGACAGGTAATTGCGCACGGTGCCATGGGAGAGATTGAGTTTGGTGGCGATGTCGTTGGCGGATTGTCCTTCGCCAGCAAGGCGCAGGACCTGACGCTCACGATCGTTCAACGGATCGGCTTCCGACCAGGCCTCCAGCGCAAGTTGCGGATCGATCGAGCGGCCGCCGCGATGCACGACGCGCAACGCTTCGGCAAGATGCTCGGCCGGCGCATCCTTCAGCAGGTAACCGGAAACCCCCGCATCGAGCGCACGGCGCAGAAATCCAGGGCGGGCAAAAGTGGTCACGATGATGCATTTCACCGGTAATTCGTGACGCCGGATGCGTTGGACCAGTTCAAGCCCGGTGATGCCTGGCATTTCGATATCGGTAACTAGCACATCGGGTTTGAGTCGCTGCACTTCACGCCAGGCCGCTTCGCCATCCGGCACGGAACCCAGCACTTCGATGTCCGGCTCAAGATTGAGCAATGCCGATAGGGCGCCGCGCACCATCGCCTGATCTTCCGCAAGCAGCACCCGGATCACGCAGCGCTCCCGGCGTAATCGTCGCGGGGAAACGCGGGTTCCGTTTCGACAGACGTGAGCTCCTTTTGCACACGCAGCGGTACCGTGACCGACAGGCGCGTGCCGCGCCGCGGCGGCGAGTCGATCTGCATCACACCGCCGATGGCACGCACACGTTCGCACATGCCGCTGACGCCATTGCCGTGTGCGACAAGGCCGCCCCTCCCGTTGTCGCCGATCAACATATCCAATGCATCCGGCGTGCGCGTGAAGCGCACATAAGCTTCCGTGGCTCCCGCATGCCGATGGATATTGGTCATGGCCTCTCGAATGATGAAGGCCAAGGCACACTCGACATTCGGCGGCAGCGAATCCGGCAATGCGCCGTAGTCGAGATGCACGGCGGAAGATTCCAACAACAACCGTGCCGAGGCCAGCTCCGCGGCAAGATCGGTAGAGCGAATGCCCGTGACGGCAGCGCGCACCTCTGCCAGGGCGTGACGTGCGACGCGCTCGGCATCTTCCAGTTCACGCCGTGCCGTTTCACTATCGCGATCGAATAATTTACGCGAAAGCTCTAGCTTCAGCGTAATCAGCGACAGCGTATGTCCCAGCAGATCGTGCAGGTCGCGACCAATCCGTTCGCGTTCGGCGGTTGCGGCAAGCCGGCGCACTTCTTCGTGACTGAGCTTGAGTTCGGCATCTTTCTCGTCACTCAATCTTTCCGCCGCTGTCACCAAGCCGATGATGAATGTTACCAGCGGAATCGAGACTACTGCCTGCCATGAATACGTGAGATACCAGGCTTCGATCAAACAAGCTGCATTGAGCGCAGCAATCACCAGCAGATAGCTGCGAAAGCTCATCAGGCAGCCACGCAACATCACACAACCAAATACAAAATACGTCAGTCCGCTTGGATACCAGCGCAACAATGCCAACGCCATGACAATCATCGCCAATGCGTAGAACTTGGTGACACGGCGTGAGGCGACGCAGCACTTGGCATAAAAAAGCAGAAACGTAGGATACGTCGCCAGCGTGAACAACGCCCAGCGCCAATCGTAGTGACCGAAAATCGGCGTGACGAAAATCCACACCGACCACAGTAAATGAATCGCATCGACCCAGGGCGATTTGCCTTTGCGTATGCTGCCAGCCGCAAAGGAATCGGGCGCCGGCGTAAACCAGGTTCGTATGACTGTCATCATGGTATTCGCCTCCCCGCCGCCAGCCTCTAGCACATCGTACTTCAACCGTAACGGCGCAGCCGACGCGTTGCGATAACAAAGCAAACCAGGGCAAATCCGATCAAGACGCCGACGTGTGTCCCTACGCCGCCTTGCGCCAACCCCAAGGCAACCAGACCCAACCGTTGCAGGTGGTAGCTCGGCCAAATCGGCGCTATCTGCTGCAGCACATGCGGCAGCATGCCGATCGGAATCCACAGGCCGGATAGAAATGACATCGGCAGATAGACCAAGTTGAGCATGCCCGGCGCGCCTTGCCCCTTGATGAGAGTTCCCACCAACATGCCCAGCGCGCAGAATGGCAGCACGCCTAGCATGCCCATGAGCAATAACGCTCCGGCTTGCCCTACGCTCAACGTGACATGCCCCAAAGCAAAGCCCATGATCAGCAACAACACGATCACGACTGTTGCCGCCACCATCGCCATCAGCATTTTGCCAAGCAGATAAGCACCAGGCGGCATCGGCAATGCGCGTTTGTAGGTAAGCAAACCGCCGTCACGCTCCAGTGCCAGGGAAACGCCAAAGCCGAACAAACCGGGGCTCATGACACCGAACACACCATAGCTGACGAGCAGGTAGCGCGTAGCGTCCGCTCCTTCGGATTTGCCCATGACGATGCCGAACAGCAAATAGAACAAGGTAGGAAACAACATGATCGGCAGCATGAAGGATGGTGCGCGCATGTAGCGAAGGCATTCGGCGCGTGTTTCAGCAAGATAAGCGCCAATGACGCGCCTCGTACTCATGCGCCCGACACTTGCCGCAGAAAATGCGTCCGTAATCGATGCCGTATTCATCATGCTGCCTCCTGTTGCGGGCCTGCGTCTTCACGTGTCAGCTCAGTAAAGGCTTCGGCAAGACTGGCGCGATGAACCTCTAATTCGGCAAGTTCAGCATCGGCCTCAAGCAAACGGCGCAGCACGTTTTCGGGGATGCTGGTGCTCACATGCAAACGCGCCCCATCATGTTCCGCCGAGGCAACGCCGGGCCAGGTCGCTACTGCTGTGGCATCCAGGTCGGTGACACAACGTATGCGCGCCAACGGCACCTGTGCCCGCAAAGCATCGACACTGCCCTCGCTCAGCACACGCCCCTTGCCCATCACCACTACACGCTGAGCAAGTGCTTCGGCCTCTTCCAGGTAATGCGTGGTCAGCACCACGGAACATCCTTCGGCAACCAGGGCACGCATGGCGGACCAAAGTTTCTGGCGCGCGTCGATATCCATGCCTACGGTCGGCTCGTCCAGGAAGATCAGATCGGGCCGTCCGCACAAGGCGAGCGCAAATTGCACGCGGCGTTGCTGGCCGCCGGACAGCTTGCCGTAAGGTCGCTGCAGCAAGTCGCCAATACCGGCCAAAGCGGCGCTTTGTTCGAGCGTGCGCGGATGGGGGTAATAGCTGGTCACCAGGCGCAGCAGTTCGCCGACGCGAAGGGTAAGCGGCAACATGGCGGACTGGAGCATGACCCCGATACGCCGCCGCGCATCGATCTGTTGCGGGTCCATGCCGAACAGTTCGGCGCGACCGCTGTCGGGGCATAGCAAACCGAGCAGCAGGCTGATACTGGTGCTTTTGCCGGCTCCGTTGGGACCCAGTACCGCCAGTAATTCGCCGCGGTGCAACACGAGGTCCACGCCATCGAGCGCAGTGAGATGACCATAGCGTTTCACAGCCCCGGACAAGCGGGCAACGATATCGGACTTGGGATGCATGGCAGCTCCTCCTTTGCATTGCAGCGTAACCATGGCCGCGGTGCTTTCGCAGTTGCCCGCGTCAGTGATCGGGTATGACAGCCGTCACCCGGGGGTACCGCCGTTCTTTTCCGCGCGTTATGCTGATAACTGTGTGCTGGCGGTTTCCCCATACGCGGCGCAGTGCGAAGGGCGCATCGGCCCCAGGTCTTAAACGACCATCTACCGCACGAAACACATCACTGTCGGCCTGCTTCGCGTTGGGTGCGAGGCGCTGGCAGATCCGAGGAGAGCAGTCATGGGTGTGATCGATCAGCTGCGCGAACTGCGCGAATTTGGCGGCAAGCCGCGGACCATTGGCCTGGACGACGCCATTATCGAGCGCATGGCGACGCTCGATCCCCACCTCACGCAAGCCGTGACAGAGGCCGTCGCGCGTCATCGTGAACTGCGCGCAGAGCTTGGCGATTTCCTGAAGCTGGATGAATCCGAACAGCTCACGCAGGCGCAACAAGGCTTTGTGAATTTCTACCCCGACGATGCCGTGAATCCGTACCTGCCGGCCGCCGCGCGCGGCCCATGGATTGTCACGCTGAAAGGTGCGGTGGTGCACGACAACGGCGGCTACGGCATGCTGGGTTTTGGCCACAACAACGCTGCAATCGACGCAGCCCTCGCGCGTCCGCAAGTGATGGCCAATGTGATGACGCCGAGCGTATCGCAGATGCGCTTTACCCAGGCGATGAACCGCGAACTTGGCCGCCATCGCGGCAGCAATCCGTATGCGCGCTACCTCTGCCTCAATTCCGGTTCGGAATCGGTGGGCCTGGCCTGCCGCATCGCGGACGTAAACGCCAAGTTCATGACTGACGCAGGTGGCCGCTATGCAGGCCGTACCATCAAGCGCGTCGCGGTAAAGGGCGCCTTCCATGGCCGCACCGACAAGCCTGCGCTGTACTCCGATTCATCGCGCCGCACGTATCAGCAGTATCTGGCCAGCTATCGCCACGAAGATACGCTGCTTACCGTTGCGCCGTATGACCTCGCGCAACTGGAGGCGGTGTTTGCCGATGCCGACAAACACGGCTGGTTCATCGAAGCGATGTTCCTGGAACCGGTCATGGGCGAAGGCGATCCGGGGCGGGCGGTGACGCCTGCGTTTTACCAGGCTGCCCGCGAGCTGACCGAATCGCATGGCTCGCTGCTGCTGGTCGACTCGATCCAGGCGGGCCTGCGCGCGCACGGGGTGCTGTCGATCATCGACTATCCGGGCTTCGAAAAACTGGCGCCGCCTGATATGGAAACCTTCTCCAAGGCGCTCAACGCGGGCCAGTATCCGCTGTCGGTACTGGCCGTCGGCGAACGCGTGGCCGGACTGTATCGCAAGGGCATTTACGGCAACACCATGACTGCCAATCCGCGTGCGCTGGATGTCGCCCTGGCAACGCTTGAGCAGCTCACCGACGAAGTGCGCGAAAACATCCGTGTACGCGGCAAGGAATTCCTCGACAAGTTGAATACGCTCAAGGACGAACTGGGCGGACTCATCACTAAGGTACAAGGTACGGGTCTGCTGTTCTCGTGCGAGTTGGCAGCGCAATTCAAGTGCTACGGTGCGGGCTCTA
This sequence comes from Dyella sp. SYSU CM1112, assembly GCF_058216415.1. Taxonomy (NCBI): domain Bacteria; kingdom Pseudomonadati; phylum Pseudomonadota; class Gammaproteobacteria; order Lysobacterales; family Rhodanobacteraceae; genus Dyella; species Dyella sp. SYSU CM1112. The sequence goes on from NZ_JBZEGI010000010.1 coordinate 127,638, forward strand.
CCGAGGAATACCTGCGCGAACGTGGTATTGGCGTGATCCATGGCGGCGCCAACTCGCTGCGTTTCACCCCACACTTCAAAATCACCGGCGCGGAAGTGGACATGGTGATTGCGCATGTGCGGCATGCATTGCTGGAGGGGCCTCGCAAGTCGGAGGCTCGCGCAGCGTGACGTGATAAGCCCCGATCCTTTCAGGATCGGGGCGAAATTTGTGAGTGTCGAATATCGGTCTACACCTCACCCAGGCTTCTTCCCTTTGGGCAGAAGCCATTTTTATGGACACGCCTAAGGGAAGATAGCGCTTTACGAAATGCGAGCGCCGGCTCTCTCGCCCTCTTCCCTCTGCTTCTTCACCCGGCATAGACTGCGGCAACCGGCAGCCGCCGGGCATCCACTTCAGGAGGAAGCATCATGTCTTTGCGTCTCAGCCTGATCGCCGCCAGCGCCGCGCTGGCTTTTGCCACGACCGCCTTCGCCGCCACGCCCATGGACACCGCCGGCAAGACGCTTTCGTCCTCGCAACAGAAAATGGCCGATTGCAGCCATGCCGCCAAAGGCAAGACCGGTGCGGATTACAAGCATGCCGTCAGTAGCTGCATGAAAGGTGACAGCATGGCCGAACCCAAAAAAATGACCTCCAAGGAACGCATGGCGCAATGCAGTCATGCCAATGCCGGCAAGAAAGGTGCTGATTACAAGAATGCGGTTAGCAACTGCATGAAAGCGCATTGATAAACACACCGGACCATCCCTGCGAAAGGCGCTGCCGGACTAGCAGCGCCTTTTTCATTTGCGGCTATGCTTGACGCAGGTCACCGCCAAAAATACCCGCATGAAGATCGTCGAAGTCCGCCATCCTCTTATCCAGCACAAACTTGGTCTCATGCGCCGTGCAGGCATAAGCACCAAGGAGTTCCGCGAACTGGCTTCCGAGGTCGCCTCCCTGCTTACTTACGAAGCCACCAAGGATATGGAAACGGTGGAGGCCCAGATCGAAGGTTGGGCAGGGCCTGTTCGGGTGCAGCAGATCAAAGGCAAAAAGATCACCATCGTACCGATCCTGCGCGCGGGCTTAGGCATGCTGCCCGGTGTGCTTGAGCTGATTCCCGCGGCAAAAGTGAGTGTGGTAGGTCTGCAACGTGACGAGCAGACCCTGCAGCCTACTGCCTATTACGAAAAGCTTACCGATCGCATGGACGAGCGCATCGCCTTGATCGTCGATCCCATGCTCGCCACAGCAGGAACGCTGGTGGCAACCGTAGAGATGCTCAAAACAGCCGGCTGCAAACGTATCAAAGGGCTGTTCCTGGTTGCCGCCCCTGAAGGTTTGAAACGTATCGAAGACGCACATCCGGATGTCGAAATCTACACGGCCTCCATTGATGAGCGGCTCAATGAGCACGGCTACATCCTGCCAGGACTGGGCGATGCCGGAGACAAGATTTTCGGCACAAAACAGCTGCCGGATTGAGCAAGCGACATCCCTCCCTCGCCGAGAGAGGGCGTTTGATTTTATCCGGGCTATCGGCCAAACCGATCCGTCGCTTCAATCAGCTCATGCGTAATGCCTGGTTCGAACGCCGAATGCCCGGCGTCCTGCACGATACGCAGATCTGCCTCCGGCCATGCACGATGCAGATCCCAGGCGCTGCGCATCGGACACACTACGTCATAACGCCCTTGCACGATGATGGCGGGAATGCGGCGAAGACGATCGACGTTGCGTAATAACTGGTCGTCGTGTTCAAAAAATCCGCCATGCACGAAGTAGTGGCATTCGATCCGCGCAAACGCGAGCGCGAACTCGTCTTCGCCACTGCTGCTGATGTAGGACTCGTCCTGATAGAGAAAACTGGTGGCTCCTTCCCAGACTGACCAGGCACGTGCCGCGTTCAAGCGAACCTGCGGATCCGGACTGGTGAGGCGCCGGTAGTAGGCACTCATCATGTCACCGCGCTCCACTTCGGGTATGCCCGCCAGATAGCTTTCCCAGGCATCCGGATACAAAGCGTCGCAACCCTTCTGGTAGAACCATTCCAGTTCCCAGCGACGCAACATGAAGATGCCGCGCAATACCAGCTCCGTGACTTTGTCCGGATGGGTCTGCGCGTAAGCCAGCGCCAGTGTGGAACCCCATGAACCACCGAACAGCTGCCAGCGCGCCATACCCAGGTGCTCACGCAGACGCTCCATATCGGCGACGAGCTGCCAGGTCGTGTTATCCGTCAACTCCGCATGCGGTGTCGATTTGCCGCAGCCGCGCTGATCGAATAGCACGATGCGGTAGATCGCCGGATCGAAGAAACGCCGGCACTTAGGATGGGTGCCGCCACCCGGTCCACCATGCACAAATACCACCGGCTTGCCGTTCGGATTGCCGCTTTGCTCGTAATAAAGCGTATGCAGATCGGAAACCTTGAGCTGCCCGACATCGTAGGGTTCGATCTCGGGATACCAGGTGCGACGGTACTGAGACATGGCGTTTGGCGCCCTCTGGATGTAGAAAGCCCATGGTACGGTGGCGACCCGCGCAACCCAAGCGGCTGCACCGCCCGCGGCTGCCTACCCGGAAAAGGGCGACATGGCGGAAGCCCATCACAAGCAAGATGAAAGGCTTCACCTTCCGCTTGCTGAACATAGTGGGGAGCGCCGTCCCGGCGCTCAGGCAAATAATTTGCCTGGATTGAGAATCCCATTCGGATCGAACACAGCCTTCACACCGCGCATCAAGGCGATCTCTTCCGCGCTGCGCGTACTCGCCAGATAATCACGCTTCACCAATCCGATACCGTGCTCCGCGGAGATACTGCCGCCGTGACGGCGCAGGGTTTCCGCCAGCAGTTTGGTGACATGCTCGCACTGCGTGATAAATGCCTCATCAGGCAGCGAATCCGGCTTGAGCACGTTGATATGCAAATTGCCGTCGCCGATGTGGCCGAACCAGACGACTTCCATATGCGGATACTCGCGCGTCAGCAAAGCTTGAATCTCCTCCAGAAAGGCAGGCACCCCGCTAATACGCACCGATATGTCGTTTTTGTAGGGTTTATGCGGCGCCAGGCTTTCGGTAATCCCTTCGCGCAAGCGCCAGAGCGCGGCAGCCTGTGCGTCGCTTTGTGCCATCACGCCATCGCTGATCCATCCTTGCTCCACGGCTTGCTCGAACACCTCAAGCGCGACCTCTTGTGCCTGCTCGTCGACTGCATCGAATTCCGTGACGACGTAATAGGGATGATTCCCTTCCATGGCACGTTGCGCACCGTGGGCCAGCACATGCGTCAACGCGATGTCAGTGAAAAACTCAAACGCCTGCAAAGACAGACGCCCGCGAAACAGCGCGAATACCCGCATTAGCGCATGCATGTCCGGCAGCGCCAGCAACATCACCTGTGACGCGGGTGCCGGATCGGTAAGGCGCAGGGTAGCTTCGACGATAATGCCCAGCGTGCCTTCCGAGCCAATCATCAGATGCCGCAGATCGTAGCCGCTCGAATTCTTGATCAGGCTGCGATTGAGTTCCAGCAATTCACCGTTGCCCGTGACAACCTTCAGGCTTGCAATCCACTCGCGCGTATTGCCGTAGCGGATCACCCGAATGCCCCCTGCATTGGTGGCTATGTTGCCACCGATCGAGCAGGAGCCTCGCGCGGCAAAATCTACGGGGTAGATCAGGCCGTGCTCACCCGCGGCCGTGTGCACGGCTTCCAGTGCAATGCCAGGCTGCACCGTCAGCGTGCGGTCGACGGTATCGACACCCAGCACCCGATTCATGCGGGCCAGGCTCAGCACCAGTTCCCCCCGCGCCGCTACCGCTCCTCCGGACAGCCCGGTCCGGCCGCCGGAAGGAACGATCGCTACCTTCTGCTCATTGGCCCAGCGCACGACGCCTTGCACCTCTTCGGCGGAAGCCGGCAGCGCAATCGCCAAGGGAGCCGGGGTCCAGCGCCGGGTCCAGTCGCGACCGTAGTGCTCCAGATCGCCGGGGTCGGTGAGCAGGCGCAAGTCGGGCAAGCGGCGGATCAGGTCGGGCAGGACGTCTTGGGTCATGGGAACTCCGGAGCCAAGCCACCAGCGTGCCAGCGCTGGCTTCGGGCGTCCAGTGCTGCGTCGCGACAAAATCTGGCATAGTGTTTGGACTTCCAAACGCGATGCTGCCATGAAGACTTCGTTCCCCAAGCAAGACATCAAGGTACTGTTGCTCGAAGGCGTGAGCCGTACAGCGGTCGAGACATTCCAGCGCGCCGGCTACAGCCAGATCGAGTACCACGCCAAATCGTTGCCTGAGGATGAACTGAAAGTACGCATTGCCGACGCCCATATCATCGGCATCCGCTCCCGCACGCATCTGACCGCCGAGGTGCTGGACCATGCCAAACGCCTGATCGCCGTGGGCTGCTACTGCATTGGCACTAACCAGGTTGATCTGGCTTCGGCCGAGAAACTGGGCATTCCCGTTTTCAATGCGCCCTACTCCAATACGCGCAGCGTGGCTGAATTGGTGATCGCCGAAGCGATCATGCTGCTGCGAGGCATTCCGCAAAAGAATGCCTTATGCCATCGCGGCGGCTGGACGAAATCCGCGGCAGGCAGTTTCGAGGCGCGCGACAAGATCATCGGCATCGTCGGCTATGGCCACATCGGCACCCAGATTGGCGTACTCGCCGAAAGCCTCGGCATGCGCGTGATCTTTCACGACATTGAATCGAAGCTTGCCCTGGGCAATGCACGTGCTGCCGCCGACCTCGACGACTTGCTCGAACGCGCCGACGTAGTAACCCTGCACGTGCCGGAAACGCCTGCCACTCGATTGATGATCGGCAAGAATGAACTAAGCCGCATGCGCAACGGCTCTGTGCTGATCAATGCCTCGCGCGGCACGGTGGTCGATATCGAAGCCCTGGCGGACGCCTTGCGCAAAGAACACCTGGGGGGTGCCGCGATTGACGTGTTTCCGGTAGAGCCCAAGGGGAACGACGATCCATTCGTGTCGCCCCTGGTCGGCATGGACAATGTCATCCTCACGCCACACATCGGCGGCAGCACTCTGGAAGCGCAGGACAACATCGGTATCGAAGTTGCGAGCAAATTGGTGCGTTATAGCGATAATGGTTCGACCTTGTCGGCCGTGAACTTCCCGGAAGTATCCTTGCCGGAACATCCACGCAGCCGTCGCCTGCTGCATATCCATCGCAATGTGCCGGGTGTGCTTTCCCGCATCAACGAGCTATTTTCCGCCGGCAACATCAACATCGACGCCCAATTCCTGCAGACCGACGCCGAAGTGGGCTATGTCGTCATCGACGTATCGGCGGACGAACACCAAGCCGCTTTACTGAAGGATAAACTCGCCACCATACCGGGGACGCTGCGCGCGCGCGTTCTTTATTGAGATCCCGTGGAGCAGGTGTCGCCCCACCTTTATGTGGGGCGGAACTCAGGAGTCCGGGCAAAGCCGTCCCCCCGCTGGAATGCCCAGGCCAGCACCCCGCCTGCGCGCTGCCATAAATGCGTGCGAAACTCTCTGCCAGACTCAGGGAGGGTTCTATGGCGCACTTGGCGATCGGCCGCCGTCAGTACGGCGGGATGGTGGGATTCAGTGTGTTGTTGATGGCAGTCCTGCTGGGAGGCTGTCATCACCAGGAAAGCGGAAAGCCCGTCCTGCAGGGCACACACGCCGCAAACAGTGCCGCTCACGTGCCCAAGCCACAGCCGTTCGCATTGCTATCGGCTCATTCACAGACGACCGACTCGCGTACGGCACTGGTGCTGCATTTCAATGCCACCCTCGCATCCGCCCAGCCTTTTGACCAGCAACTTGCAGTGACCGGACCGAACGGCGAGACGGTCAATGGAAGTTGGGATTTGCAAGAGGACGGCAAGAGCCTGGACTTTCCCTTCGTTTCGCCCAACCAGCATTACGCCGTCACCTTGCACGCCGGGTTGATGGCCGCAGATGGGCATACGCTGGGGCATGAGGTAAAACGTGATGTGTATTCCGGCAACCTGACTCCGGCCGTCGGTTTCGCATCGACGGGAAGCGTGTTGCCCGCACGTGGCACGCGTGGTCTGCCCGTGGTGTCGGTAAACGTCCACGATGCGGACATCCAGTTCTTCCGCGTACACGACGATGCGCTGTCGGATCTGTTCTGCGCCTACCCAAACAACAAGCACCGGGATAGCTACGAGCTGCAGCACGACATCAGCACCTGGAATCGCTGCGAGCATGGCGATCGCGAAAAACGCCCGATCACCGATATGGGTGATCTGGTCTACGCCAATCATTACTCGTTGGGTGGAGACCAGAACGAGCGTACCGTCACCTATATTCCCATTCAGGATGTGCAGCAGCTGGCACAGCCGGGTGTCTACATGGCCGTGCTGAAGCAAGGCGGCACTTTCAGCGGCGGCTATGACACAGCGGTGTTTTTCGTCAGCGACCTCGGCCTGCATCTGCGCGTTTATCGCGACAATGCCTTGTTGCACGTCGCATCGTTGCATGACGGATCGCCAATCAATGGCGTAGACGTGGAGATTGACGACAACGCCGGCAATACCAAGCTGAAAGCCACGACAGATGACAACGGCAACGCGCTGATCGCGTACAAGGTGAAACCTTCCGACGTGTTGATCGCACGCCACGGCAAGGACGTTTCCGTGTTGCCGTTCAATCGCCCGGCACTGGATGTGTCCAACTTCGACATTACCGGTCGTCGTGAAGCGCCTTTCGAAGTATTTGCCTGGTCGGGACGCGATCTCTATCGTCCGGGCGAAACCTTGCACGCCTCTGCGCTGCTCCGCGATGACGACGGCAAGGCCATGAAGCCGCAGGCGCTGTTCGTGCGCTTGAAGCAGCCCGACGGACGAAGCCTCATCGACACCAGACTGGACCCGCACGATCTCAACTATTTCGAACTGAGCCAGACCATCCCCGACGATGCACCAACCGGGTTATGGCAACTCGAATTCCGTCTCGATCCGGCCAGCAAGGAGGCCGTACAAGCGTTTCCCTTCCACGTTGAGGAATTTCTTCCGGAACGGCTGAAAGTAGATGTGTCCAGTCCGCAAGCGCGACTGGTGCCCGGCGAACCGCTGAAATTGAACGTTAGCTCCAGCTATTTATACGGCGCACCCGCTGACGGGAATCGCTTCACTGCCAAGTTGATGGTGAAACCGGAGGTGCATCCGTTACCGAACCTGTCGGATACCTTCTTCGGCAATCCGTTGCTGAATCTACCTGCCAGCGCCAACGACGTCGTGGATACCAAACTCGATGCGCAAGGCCATCTTGAGCAGGATGTTGCCTTGCCCGATGACGTAACGCCGGCAACGCCGCTGACGGTGACGCTGTCGGGCAGCGTATTCGAAACCGGGGGACGTGCGGTCACTCGTCTGCTTAATCGGGTTTATTGGCCGGCACCCGAATTGGTCGGCATCCGTCCGCTATTCGATCCGACGCAGGGCGCTGAGAGCGAAGGCCGGGCGTCATTTGAAATCCTGCGTGCCAACGTGGACGGTAAGCTGGTCGCGGGCTCGCATCTGAAGGTACGTTTGCAACGCGAAATCCGCGACTTTTACTGGCTTTACGAACATGGCGACGATTGGAAATCGAACGCCAACGTGCAACTTCAGCAAATCGACGAGAAAGATGTCGACGTGGCTGCCGGCCAGCGTGTGCAGGTTGATTTTCCGGTCGAGTGGGGTGGTTACCGTTTGGAGGTCTATGACCCCGCGACCAAACTCACGACCGTTTTCCCGTTCTTCGCCGGCTACAGCTGGGATGACGAAAATCTCGGCAAGGAAGCGCGTCCCGACAAGGTGAAGCTTCAGCTGGACAAGGCTCGCTACCGTGCGGGCGACACTATGAAAGTAACGGTCACGCCGCCGCACGATGGACCGGGTGTGTTGCTGGTCGAATCCGATCACCTGCTTTATACGCGCAACATCGATGCAAAAGCAGGCGCGACATTCGACATTCCAGTTACCAAGGATTGGGAACGTCACGATGTCTACGTGGTCGCTCTCGTATTCCGAGGCGGTGACGCGACCGAACACACCACGCCGGCGCGTGCCATGGGCATCGAACATGTCACGATGGATCGCAATGACCGCCGCATTCCGCTCAGCCTGAGCGCGCCTGCCACGATGCGCCCGGGCAATCCGCTTGATGTGGTCGTGCAAGCCAAAGGGTTATCCGGGCAACGCGCCTACGTCACGCTTTCCGCCGTGGATCAAGGGGTACTGAACATCACCAATTATCCCGTGCCGGACGCCTGGGCCTGGATGTTCGCCAAGCGAGCCCTTGGTGTGGATGCCTACGATCTCTACAGCCGGGTGATCGAGGCGATGGATGGCTCGGAAGCAAAGCTGCGTTACGGCGGCGACATGAGTGGCAACGGTCTGCCACATGCCGCCAGGTTGAATCCGAAAGTGCAGATCGTGGACTTGTTCACCGGTCCGGTCGCCTTTGACGCACAAGGCAAGGCCGCGCTGCATGTGCAGGTACCGGACTTCAACGGTAGCCTGCGTCTTGCAGCACTCGCCTATACCGACGATCGCTTTGGCAATGCCGATGGCCATGTCACCGTACGCGCGCCACTGGTCGTGGAGCCGAGCACGCCCCGTGTCATGGCGGATGGCGACAAGGCACAGATCAGCCTGGATCTGAAGAATCTTTCCGGCAAGGATGGCATTGCCAAGATCAGCATCAAGACCAATGACATGATCGCCGTAGGCAACGCCACGCGCGACGTGCCGCTCAAAGACGGCGCAAGCACAACGCTGCTGATGCCCGTAACGGCACAGGGCGGCGCAGGCGTGGCGACACTGGACATCCACGCTGAATTCAACGATTACAAGGTCGACAGGCATTTCGAATTCGCCGTACGCCCTGCATGGCCAGAGCAAATCAGCACCGTGCCGATGGCGATGGAAGGCGGCAAGCCCCAGCATCTGGATGGCTCGCTCGCCGGCTTGGTTCCCTCCACCGTTCGCGCGCAGCTCACCTTGAGCACGTTGCCGCCACTGCCCTACAGCATGGCGCTGCGCAATCTGCTGCGCTATCCCTACGGATGCATCGAACAGACGACCAGCAAGGGCTATGCAGCACTTTACATGGACGAAAAGACCGCCAAGGCGCTGGGCATGCCCGGGTTGTCGGATGCAGCGCGGCAGGCCGCCGTGGAAGGCGCACTTGCGCGTATTGCTTCGTTCCAGGCTAGCAATGGGCATTTCAGCTTCTGGGGAGGCACCAGTCCGATCGAGACGTTCATGACGCCCTACGTCGTGGATTTCATGCTGGATGCGCGGGATGCGGGTTTTGCCGTACCGCAAGATGTGCTGCAGAAAGCACTGCAACGGCTGAGCGATGACCTGCTTGCAGGTGGCCATCCGTATTTCAGCTACGAGTACCACGATCACCTGCGCATCGCCGATGAAGCGTATTCCGGCTTCGTGCTAGCTCGCGTCAACCGCGCCCCGCTGGGTACCTTGCGGGCGATCTTCGACAACGACCGGCAAAAGCTGGTGGCGCCGCTGCCGCTGGTACATCTGGGTATTGCGCTCAAGCTGATGGGTGACAATGCGCGTGCGCAGAAAGCCATCGCGGAAGCATTTGCATGGAATAAGGAACGCCCCTGGTACGTGGGTGACTACGGTTCCGAATTGCGCGACCTTGCAACGATGGTGGCGCTCACGCATGCCTATGGCATGAACAAGCCCGAATACGATGCCAAGCTGGTCGACTGGGCACGCAACGCGACTTCCGCAGTGCATGCCACCCAGGAAAAGATTCCCTACTACCACTGGTCGTGGTCTTACCTCAGCACTCAGGAACAGGTCGCGATTGCGCGCGTAGCGCACACGTTCGATGCAGCAAGCCAGCGTCCGCTCGACGCCTCGCTCAATGTCGGCGGGAAATCGGAATCTGTTCCCGACAACAGCTTCCTTTGGACGCGCACGCTTACGCCCGCCGAGTTGGCGGGCAGCGTAACCGTGCAGCCGCACGGCAACGCGACCGTGTTCGCCACCTTCGATATAGCCGGCATTCCATCGAAAGCACCCGCCGCCGACGCAAGCCAAATCGACGTGCGGCGCAGTTACTTCACGACGGATGGAAAGCCCTGGAACGGCGATACCCTGAAGGAAGGCGATAGCCTGATTGTGGAACTGACGATCGAAGCGCGCATGGACATGCCCGATGCCCTGGTTACCGACCTGCTGCCTGGCGGATTGGAAGTGGAAAACCTCAATCTTGGCGGTGCCCAGCAATGGGAAGGGATGGTGGTCGACGGTATCAACATGGAACAGCACACCGGTGCTGCCGACATCGTGCATGAGGAATATCGTGATGATCGCTACGACGCCGCGCTAAGGCTGCAACGTGGGCAAGCTGCGCATCTGTTTTATCTGGTGCGTGCGGTAACGCCCGGCACTTATACGGTTCCGCCGCCGCTGGTCGAGGACATGTATCGGCCCGCGGTGCGCGGGATCGGCGCCATGCCACTGGCACAGCTGAAAGTGGTAGAGCCATAGAGCGCGACGCATTCACGCCTTCCCCAGGCCGGTGCTGGGGAAGGCTCTGTAGGCAAGGGAATGCCGGCGCTGGTTGAATGGCACGGAGACCAAGGCAATCGTCATGACACGTCTCGCCAAGCTGTTTCGCCGTTCACGCCTTGTCCACGAAGGAGCCAAGGCGCGGACCGCCAGGCACATCTTCCTCTTGTTTCGAGCGCTGCTCCTGAGCATCGTCGCGTTATGCGTCGTTGCCGCCCTGCTGGATCGCCTCTTTCCGCTCCGGCTACCCGCCCCTGATAGCGGCGCCACCGTGGTACTCGCGCAGGACGGTACGCCGCTTCGCGCATTCGCCGACAGTGATGGCGTCTGGCGTTATCCCATTACGGCGAGGCAGGTTTCACCGCTTTATCTGCAGGCGTTGCTCGCGTATGAAGACCGCTGGTTTTACCGCCACCCGGGCGTCAATCCCTATGCATTGCTGCGAGCGACGGTCAGCATGTTTCGTCATGGCCACGTCGTCTCGGGTGGATCGACACTGACCATGCAGGTGGCGCGCATCATTACGCCGATTCCACACACGTTCGTCGGAAAACTCATCCAGATCTTTCGTGCACTTCAGCTCGAAGCCCATTTGAGCAAGGCGCAGATTCTCGACCTCTATCTCAATCACGCGCCTTTTGGTGGCCCCATCCAAGGAGTGGAAGCCGCATCCTGGGCTTATCTCGGCAAGCCGGCCAGGCAACTATCACGCGCTGAAGCTGCCTTGCTGACCGTACTGCCGCAGTCACCAAGCCGGTTGCGGCCCGATCGTCATCCAGACGCCGCACGACGTGCGCGTGACAAAGTGCTTCGGCGCATGCGTGCCGAAGGCCTGTGGACGGCTGCACAAATTCGCGACGCGGAAATCGAGCCCGTGGTCGCACGCTCACTGCGCGCACCATTGGACGCGGCACTGCTGGCGGAACGCCTCCATCGGCAGTATCCGAAAGCCCGACGCATTGTTACGACCATCGATGCCAACCTCCAGCGCGCCACCGAGGATCGCGTCAGCGATTATCTGTCGCGATTGCCGCCGCGCACCTCGGCGGCAGTGTTGGTGGTCGACAACGCGACACTTGAAGCACGGGTCTACGTCGGCACGGCGTCCTTCGCTGATCCACTGCGCCTGGGACACGTCGATATGGTGCGTGCACCACGTTCGCCGGGTTCAACGCTCAAGCCTTTTTTATACGGCCTCGCACTCGACGATGGATTGATTACATCGCAAAGCCTGCTGGTCGATGCACCGCAGGATTTCGGTGGATACAAGCCGGCGGATTTCGACGAAAGCTTCAGCGGGCCGGTCAGCGTCGCCGAAGCCTTGCAACGTTCGCTCAATGTTCCTGCCGTCGATGTACTAGATCGCGTCGGCCCGAACCGCTTCGTAGCACGCCTGGCCAACGGCGGCATCGATCTCGGTTTGCCACAAGGAGCGCAGCCCAACCTCTCGATCATTCTTGGCGGCGCATCGACACGCCTGGAAAATCTGGTTGGCGCGTATACCTCGTTCGCCAACGGAGGCATCGCTGGTTCACCACGCTATGTGCCGGAACAACCCAAACAAATGCGGCGACTTTTATCACCCGGCGCTGCATGGATTATTCGCGACATCCTTTCAACTAATCCGGCAGACGTGGAAGGCGCGCCGCTGGCAGGCACGATTACGCGACATCCCGCTGTGGCATGGAAAACCGGTACCAGTTATGGCTATCGGGACGCCTGGGCCATCGGCGTTACGGACAGCTGGACGGTTGGCGTGTGGATCGGTCGCCCCGATGGCACACCTTCGCCAGGACAATACGGCGCAGTGACCTCGCTGCCGCTGATGTTCGCCGTGATCGATCAGTTGCCGGTCAACCGCAACCTTGTGCATGCGAATCAGCCGGCGAGCGTGCAGCAGGTCGCTATCTGCTGGCCGCTGGGGCGTGCCGCTGCTGCTACGCCTGCTGCACTTTGCCGCCAGCAGCGCAAAGCGTGGGTGCTCAATGGCACTGTGCCCCCCACCTTCGCCGAACGCGATATCACGGCCTGGTCGTCCGGACTCGTTACGATACGGGTCGATGCAAAAGGAGAGCGCCTTAGCGCCACATGCCACGGCAAAGATGAGCATGTCATTCAGATCGCGCGCTGGCCCGCCCTGGCGACGCCATGGTTGAGCGCAGACGATACCAGGCAGGCTGCATTGCCACCGCTCGCTCCCGGATGTGCGCCCGATTCGCTCGATGTCGCAAATCCCATTCGTATCGCAGGTCTCAGCCAGGGCGTGCAGCTAAGACAAGCTCCTCACAGCACGCAGCCGTTACGCGTGACCCTTCAGGCTGTGGGCACTACTGGCGAGGTACAGTGGTTGCTCGATGGCCGCCTACAAGGAAGCAGCCAAGGCAACGCAACCATGCAGATCGCTCTGCCGCAAGACGGAGATCACCACATTACCGCGTTGACGCGCGATGGCGCGTTTGCACAGCTGGCGGTGTATGTCGACAAATCGTGAGTGGTTTGAAGAGTATTTCCGCTGCTTACTCTTAAAAGAAACGAAGCAAAGTTGTTTTTCTCAGCCACACTTACTTGACTCGTCCAGTAGTTGCCACCTTGCCGCGCTTTACCTTCTTAACGCCCGTTATCTTTTTCACCGCAGCACGGCCTTGCTTCGTTACATCATCCAGACCTTCATGCAGGCGCCTCACACGCATCTGCTCCCGGAACGCCGCCGCATAGCTTTTCAACTCAAGTTTCTGCTTGGACGTAAACCCCGATTCACGCTCCAGATGCGTCTCCATCCGATGCAACAAGTCGTAATCGTGATAATCACGATATGGCTTCAAATCGAGATCCGCCGGGACTTTCCGCAAGCGTTCGTCGCCAATCTTCTTTACGTACTTCTGCATGAAACGGTCATACTCCTTCCAGGTGATGCCTTGTGCGTGCACGGCCGCTTCGTCGGCGCGCGTAGCAATCTGATGCGCATGCAGGTAATGCAAGCCAAGCTGATCAATAAGCGTTTTCTCCACTTCCTCATGCAGGATAAGGAAACGATCCACCTCGATGGTCCGGCGGCGGAAGGTAAATGACGTGGGCAGATGACGGTCGATATAGATGGTTTTGCCGTCCTGGCTGTAACCGGCGAGATAAGGGATGTCGTGACGGCGATCAAGTTTTTTGACACGACGCAAAATGGCATCGAGCGCACGATCCATCATCAACGATGAGATATACCAATCCGGGGCCTTCAGTTTGGCGTGTGGTGCATTGGGGTGACAGCTGGCCGACGGCATGTTGCGTCTCCTCTCTATGCGGGCAGGGCATCTTGGATGCCGAGACTAGCGTGTTGCCCGGTATCGCGCGCGGAGAAGCGATGCCATGAACGAAAAACGGCGCCTTAAGCGCCGTTGATTCGTCCTGCGAATTGGTCGGGGCGGCCGGATTCGAACCGACGACCCTTTGCCCCCCAGGCAAATGCGCTACCAGGCTGCGCTACGCCCCGACTGATTCAGCAAAGAAAAAAAGTATAACAGTTCCGGCCGTCGCGCCGGTAGGGTTGCCCGGATGGCGTCAACGCCGCAACAACGCCAACACTTCCTCCAGTTCCATGCGCACCTGGCGCACGATCTGATGCGACATGCTGGCTTCCATCCGCGCCTGCGGACCTTCCAGGCGCGCCCGCGCGCCGGTGATGGTGAAGCCTTCGTCGTACAGCAGGGAACGAATCTGGCGAATCATCAGAACGTCGTGGCGTTGGTAGTACCGCCGATTGCCGCGACGCTTGACCGGATTGAGCGCAGGAAATTCCTGCTCCCAATAACGAAGCACATGCGGCTTCACCCCACACAACTCGCTTACTTCGCCGATCGTGAAGTAACGTTTGGCTGGGATGGCGGGCAGTTCGGTGTTATTCCCCTGATCCAGCATAGCCCTCGACTCTCACCTTGAGTTTCTGCCCTGGCCGGAAGGTCACCACACGGCGGGCGGAAATCGGAATCTCCTCGCCCGTCTTGGGATTACGCCCCGGTCGCTGGTTCTTCTGCCGCAAATCGAAGTTGCCGAATCCTGACAACTTGACCTGCTCGCCTCTCTCCAACGCTTCGCGGACGACCTCGAAATAGGCGTCCACGAATTCTTTTGCTTCACGTTTGTTAAGACCCACCTCGAGGAAGAGGCGCTCAGCCATTTCCGCCTTCGTCAGCGCCGCCATCTCACCCTCGCAATCTCGCCTCGCATGCAGCCTCCAACGCCGACACCGTATTTTGGACACAACGGTCGGCATCGTCGTCGGTAAGGGTGCGGGAAGCGTCCTGCAAAATCAAGCCCATAGCGAGACTCTTTCGGCCCGCTTCGACCCCTTTTCCACTATAGCGATCAAACAGCCGCAGCTCTGCCAGGACCGTGCCCAGTGTGTTGCGAACGGCCTGCTCGATCTGTGACCAGCTCACCTGTTCAGGTACGTCCACGGCAAGGTCGCGACGCACGGCCGGGAAGCGCGGCACCGGCTGGGCCTTCGGCAGGCGGCGGCCAAGTAGCGGCTCCAGCGCCAGCTCCAGCACGTGTACGTCCGTCCCAAGATCCAGGGTCTTGGCGAGGCGCGGATGCAAGGCGCCCAGGTATCCCACCGTCTCATTGTCTCGCGTAACGCGTGCCGCACGGCCAGGATGCAGCCACCCAGGCAGGGCATCGGCATGTACCGCCCACCGTTGCGGTTCACCGCTCCAGGCGATCAAGCTGTCGAGATCACCTTTGAGATCGAAGAAATCCAGCGGCCTGGCAGGCTCGCCCCATTGCTCGGCGCGTGCATGCCCGCTGGCAACGATGGCAAGACTCGGTGTTTCCTCGGGCGGATCGCCCGCCGCAAATACTCGCCCGAACTCGAACAGGCGCACGCGATCCTGTTGGCGCGCACGATTGTGCGACAGCGCGTCGAGCAACCCGGGCAACAGCGATGGCCGCATGACGGCCAGATCGGCCGACAGCGGGTTGGCGAGTGGCACTAGCCGCTCGGTAAGGCCCCACTGTGCCAGCAATGCGTCACTGACGAAAGCCAAGTTTACCGCTTCGTAGTACCCACGTGCCGCCAGTTGCTCGCGCACCGCCAGTGGGTCGAGGCGCGCTTCCGGCTCCGTCTGCAGTGCCAACGCGCCTTCCGGTGTGTGCGTGGGAATGCGGTCATAGCCATAGATGCGAGCCACTTCTTCGATCAAGTCTTCCTCCAACTCGATGTCGAAGCGGCTGCTCGGCGCCGTGACTCGCCACCCTTCCTCGATGGTTGCAACGTGCATGCCCAGTGCGGTGAAAATGCGCGCGACCTCGGTATCGGCCACTTCCACACCCAGGACACGTCGCAGCCTCGTGCGACGCAGCGTAACCGTGGCCGGCTTGGGCAGGTCGGAAGGATTCTCGGCCACGAGCACAGGACCAGCGTTGCCGCCCGCAATAGATAGCAGCAACTCCGTAGCACGCTCCAGCGCACGGCGCGGTAACTCGGGATCTACGCCACGCTCAAAGCGATGCGAGGCATCCGTATGCATGCCCAGCTTGCGCGCACGCCCCATGATCGCCGCCGGAGCAAAATGTGCCGATTCCAGGAAGATATTTTGCGTGGCATCGATGACACGCGAATCGAAGCCTCCCATCACGCCGGCAACGGCCAGCGCCTTCTTGTCATCTGCAATCAGCAAGAAGCCGTTGTCCAAGGTGACATCGGACCCGTCGAGCAGCTTCAGGGTTTCACCCTCGCGGGCATGCCGCACGACAACGTCACCGTCGAGCTTATCGTTATCGAACGCATGCAGTGGCTGGCCGAGTTCGAGCATCACGTAATTGGTGACATCGACCACTGCGCTGATCGGACGTAGACCGGCGCGGCGAAGGCGCTCCGCCAACCACAGTGGCGTGCGCGCGGCGGGATGGATGCCCGTGATGATTCGTCCCAGGTAACGCGGTGCATCCTTGCCTGCTTCAAGGCGGATGCCTCGGCGCGCATCACTGGTGACTGGCGCCTCAGCGCGGGCAGATACTTTCACGCTACTACCGAACAAAGCGGCAACATCATGCGCGAGGCCAAACAAGCCAAGGCAGTCCGGGCGATTCGGTGTGAGCTTGAGTTCGATACTGGCGTCGGGCAGGCCGAGGTAGGTAGCGAGTGACTGCCCTACCGGGGCATCTGCAGGCAATTCGAGCAAGCCGGAGGCATCGTTATCGACACCCAGTTCCCTGGCTGAACAAAGCATGCCGAACGACTCCACGCCGCGTAGCTTGGCAGCCTTGATGACGATGCCATTCGGCAGATGGGCGCCCACGGTGGCCAATGGAACTTTCATACCTACGTGCGCGTTCGGCGCGCCGCAGACGATCTGTAGCAACTCGCCTGTACCAGCCTCGACCTTACACACTTTGAGGCGATCAGCCTCCGGATGTTTTTCCGCGCTGACGATCTCGGCGACCACTACACCACCGAGGTTTTCACCCAGCGGCGTGAGTTCTTCTACTTCCAGGCCAGCCATGGTCAGCGCATGCGCCAGTGTGTCACGGTCTGCCTTGATCTCGACCAGCTCTCGCAGCCAGTTTTCGGAGAATTTCATGTATCGATTCCTAAGACAGAATCAGGCAAATTGCTTGAGGAAGCGCAGGTCGTTCTCGAAGAACGCGCGCAGATCGGAAACGCCATAGCGCAACATGGCAAAACGCTCGACGCCCAGGCCGAAAGCGAAACCGGTGTAACGCTCAGGATCGATACCGCAATTCTTCAATACACGCGGGTGCACCATGCCGCAGCCCAGCACCTCCAACCAACGCGTGCTGCCGTCTTCGGCGTCCCAGCGGATGTCAACCTCCGCGGACGGTTCGGTGAAGGGGAAGTAGCTAGGACGGAAACGCATCTCGAAATCGCGCTCGAAAAAGGCGCGGATGAATTCGGCCAGCGTACCCTTCAGATCGGCAAAGCTGGAGGTTTCATCCACCAGCAGGCCTTCGATCTGATGGAACATCGGTGAGTGCGTCTGATCCGAATCGCTGCGATACACCTTGCCGGGCGCGATGATGCGGATCGGTGGCTGGCGTCCTTTCATCGAACGGATCTGCACCGGTGACGTATGAGTGCGCAGCAAGCGCCCGTCGCCGAAATAGAACGTGTCGTGCATGGCACGTGCCGGATGATGCGGTGGAAAGTTCAAGGCCTCGAAGTTGTGCCAGTCATCTTCGATTTCCGGACCGTCGGCGCGCTGGTAACCAAGACGCGCAAAGATCGCGGCAATGCGTTCGAGCGCGCGAGTGATGGGGTGAATACCGCCGCGTTCGCCATCACGTCCCGGCATGCTGATGTCGAGCTTTTCAGAAGACAGGCGCCGATCAAGCTCAGCCTGCTCCAGCGTCTGCTTGCGTCTGACCAACGCATCGCTGAGGTGATCTTTCAGCCGGTTCACCTCGGCGCCGCGCGCCTTGCGTTCTTCCGGCGATAGCGTACCCAGCGTCTTCAATGCGGCAGTGACGATACCGTTCTTGCCGAGCAGGCTTACGCGCAGCGCATCGAGTGCTTCGAGCGTGTCGGTCTTATCGATTTCCGCCAGCGCGTGGCTGGCGCGGCTATCCAGGTCTTCCATTCGTGCAGTCCCGGTTTGATTCATATGGGTTCCCTCTGTCTAGACCTTTCACGAAACTTCAATTTCGCCTCACCGTCTTTTCCGTGAAAACAGGAATCCATTGCTACTCACTACATCGGAGCAAATGGATTCCCACTTTCGCGGGGAAGGACAGCGCAGAAGGAAGATTTTTTGAAGCGTATCTTCCCGCTGCGTCCAGGGATAGCAGCACAGAGAAGCCCAAACAAAACGGGGAGAAGGCTTCAGGCCTTCTCCCCGCTTGATTCACATCATCTCGTCAGTGCTTGACGATCAAGCGGCCAGACTGGCCTTCGCCTTTTCTGCGATGGCTCCAAACGCCTTGATGTCGTGCACGGCAATATCAGCCAGCACCTTGCGATCCATCGTGATACCAGCCTTCGCGAGACCGTTGATCAGACGGCTGTAGGAGAGGCCAAACTGACGGGCAGCCGCATTGATACGGACGATCCACAGGGCGCGGAACTGGCGCTTCTTCTGCTTGCGGCCGATGTATGCGTACTGGCCAGCCTTGATGACGGCCTGATTGGCAACGCGGAAGACCTTGCGACGGGCATTGTAGTAACCCTTCGCGCGGCCGATGATTTTCTTGTGACGACGACGGGCGGTAACGCCACGCTTTACACGAGCCATGGTTCAGTCCTCCGCCTTAGAGATACGGCAACATGCGTGCCACACCCTTGGTGTCGCAAGCCTTGACGTGATTGGTAGCGCGCAAGTTGCGCTTACGCTTGGTCGACTTCTTGGTCAGAATGTGCGACTTGAATGCGTGGCCGGCCTTGAACTTGCCGGACGCGGTCTTGCGAAAACGCTTCGCCGCCGCGCGATTGGTCTTGATCTTGGGCATGGGATGCTCCTTGATGGGGATCGGAACCCCGGTTTCTGACTGATCTGGCGGCAAGCCCGTGGGCTGCGCTTTCCTTCCTGCCAGGATCGGTTCACGACCCATCCTTGCGGGTCGAACCGGCGATTATACGGAGATCAGCAGACTAAAACCAGCCTCAAGAGCTGGCCTTCTCACGCAATCAGGGTAGCTGGGAAAACCCATGCCGCCGGCATGTCCTGCCTCGGAGCGTCCCGATTCCGATAAGAGACACTATGAATTGCGCTGGAGACTGAGGTGAAGCAATTCCTCACCCCACCCTCCCCCGAAAGGGAGAGGGAAAAGCCTCGACAATCGGCGCTTATTTCTTCTTCGGCCCGATCATCATGACCATCTGGCGACCTTCCAGGCGCGGAAAAGATTCAACTACGCCGTTCTCGCCCACATCCTCCTGGATCTTCCTGGCCAGATTTTGGCCCAGGTCCTGATGGGACATCTCGCGGCCACGGAAGCGGATAGTGACCTTGACCTTGTCGCCCTCCTCCAGAAAGCGAAGCATGTTACGGAGCTTGATCTGGTAGTCGCCCACATCCGTGACCGGACGGAACTTCACTTCCTTGATCTCGACCTGCTTCTGCTTCTTCTTGGCAGCCTGCGCCTTCTTCTGGGCTTCGAACTTGAACTTGCCGTAGTCCATGATGCGGCAGACCGGCGGATCGCCGTTGGGTTGGATCTCGACCAGGTCGAGTCCCGCTTCCTCGGCAGCGCGGAGCGCTTCGTCGCGAGTCAGGATGCCGAGCTGCTCGGAATCCGGTCCAATCACACGTACGCGAGGCACGCGGATCTCATGGTTGCGACGGTTACCCTTAGTTTCTGTGGTGGCGATACCACTATCCTCCAGAAGATGTTGCAGAACGGCCGGGCGGCATCAATGCCGCGTCTCGGCCTCCAGACGTTCGACGAAACTGGCCAGCGGCATGCTGCCTAGATCTTCGCCGGAGCGCATACGCACGGAAACAGCACCCGATTCCTTTTCGCGATCGCCGACCACAAGCAGGTAGGGCACTTTCTGAAGCGTATGTTCACGGATTTTATAGCCGACCTTTTCGTTGCGCAAATCGGCCTGCACGCGGAAGCCTTTGTCGACAAGGGTTTGCGCGACCTGCCGGACATACTCCGACTGTGCGTCGGTGATACTGAAGACGGCCGCCTGTACGGGAGCCAGCCACGTCGGCAGGTTGCCGGCATGATGCTCGATGAGAATGCCAATGAAGCGCTCCATCGACCCGACAATGGCCCGGTGCAGCATGACCGGATGCCGGCGCTGGCTGTGCTCGTCCACGTATTCCGCGCCAAGCCGCTCCGGCATCATGAAGTCGACCTGCATGGTGCCGACTTGCCAGGCACGGCCGATCGAATCCTTCATATGATACTCGATCTTTGGACCGTAAAACGCACCCTCACCCGGCAGTTCCTCCCATTGCACGCCAGCAGATCGCAATGCGGCGCGCAGGGCATCCTCGGCGCGATCCCACACCGCATCACTGCCGATACGTTTGTCGGGACGCAAGGCAATCTTCAATGCAATATCGTCGAAGCCGAAATCGGCATACACCTTCATGGCCTGCTGATGGAACGCAGTCACTTCCGATTCAATCTGTTGTTCCGTGCAGAAGACGTGACCATCGTCTTGGGTAAACGCACGCACGCGCATGATGCCGTGCAACGCGCCCGAAGGTTCGTTGCGATGGCAGCCACCGAATTCGCCATAACGGATAGGTAGATCGCGGTAGCTGTGCAGCGAGGTGTTGTAGATCTGTACATGCCCTGGACAATTCATCGGCTTCAGCGCATACGTGCGCTTTTCCGATTCCGTGAAGAACATGTTCTCCTGGTAGTTGTCCCAGTGGCCGGACTTCTTCCACAGGCTCACATCCATGATCTGCGGGCCACGTACCTCCTGGTAACCGCTCTTGCGATAGACGCCACGCACGTATTGCTCGACCGCCTGCCAGATGGCCCAGCCATTGGGATGCCAGAACACCATACCCGGCGCTTCTTCCTGCTGATGGAACAGATCCAGCGCCTTGCCGATCTTGCGGTGGTCTCGCTTCTCGGCCTCTTCCAGCTGATGCAAATAGGCCTTGAGATCCTTGTCGTTGAGCCAGGCCGTGCCATAGATGCGCGTCAACATCGCGTTGTTGGAGTCACCGCGCCAATACGCGCCGGCAACCTTCATCAGCTTGAACGCGCGCAGCTTGCCCGTATTCGGCACGTGGGGGCCGCGGCACAGATCCGTAAATTCGCCTTGCGTATAGAGCGAGAGCTCTTCGTTAGCTGGAATGCTTTCGATGATCTCGGCCTTGTACGCTTCACCGATGCCACGGAAGAACTCTACCGCTTCATCGCGCGACTTCACGCTGCGCGTCAGCGGCAGCTGTTCCTTCACGATCTTTTCCATCTCCGCTTCGATCTTTGCCAGATCGTCCGGCGTGAAAGGACGCTCGTACGCAAAGTCATAATAAAAGCCGTTGTCGATCACCGGCCCAATCGTCACCTGGGCACCAGGGAACAGTCGCTGCACAGCCTGCGCTAACAGGTGGGCCGTGGAGTGACGGAGAATTTCCAGTGCCTCCGGACTTTTTTCCGTGACGATCTCGAGACTCGCATCGCGGTCAATGGTGAAACCCGCATCGACCAACTTGCCGTCCACCTTGCCAGCCAAGGTGGCCTTGGCCAGGCCGGCGCCAATGGAGGCAGCCACGTCCTGCACCGTGACGGAATGGTCAAAGGGGCGTTTGCTGCCGTCGGGTAGCGTAATTTCGATCATGTCGATACCTAAACTTCAAAGAGCTTACTCTTCATTCAAGAGTCCGGCCCCGGATGGCCGGTTTGCCGCTCACCCACCGGAGAGCGGGCAAAAATAAAGGCGCCACGCGCCCTCTTCAATGTTCAAGGATACAAGGCGTGGCGGACTATCAGTGCTGGAAGCTCGTAGTTGTCATGTCACACACTCGACCGGCACCTGGGCGCGGGCCACCTTGTCCTCGAAGATTGGGAGCTAACGCCAGTTGAGCGCAGCGATGCTATCAATTTAGCGACGACCACCCAGCTATACAATAGGCAACTCACCTCAAGGACATCGCGATGCGCGTACTCGTCACCGGCTCGGCCGGATTCATTGGTGCCGCCCTCACGGAACGCTTGCTGGCCCGGGGCGATCAGGTCTACGGCATCGATAATCACAATGACTACTACGACCCGTCGCTGAAAGAAGCGCGCCTGGCACGCTTCAATGCACATCCGAGCTACATCCACCTGCGCGGCGATCTGGCCGACGCGGCAACGCTGACCCGCGCGTTTCACGATTTCCAACCGCAACGGGTAGTCAATCTGGCCGCACAGGCTGGCGTACGTTATTCGTTGAAGAATCCCCACGCTTATGTACAAAGCAATCTTGTGGGTTTCGTCAATGTGCTGGAAGCCTGCCGCCACGGCCAAGTCGAACACTTGGTCTACGCCTCATCCAGCTCTGTCTATGGCGCCAATCGCAAGCTGCCGTTCGCAGTGGAAGATGCCGTCGACCATCCGGTCAGCCTGTATGCCGCCAGCAAAAAAGCCAATGAGCTGATGGCACACACCTACAGTCATCTCTACGGCCTACCCACTACAGGCCTACGCTTTTTCACGGTCTATGGCCCATGGGGGCGTCCGGATATGTCGCCGATATTGTTCGCCGACCGTATCCTGCGCGGCGAGCCCATCGATGTTTTCAACTACGGCAACCATAGTCGCGATTTCACATACGTCGACGACATCGTGGAAGGCGTGATGCGCACGTTGGATCACGTCGCCCAACCTGACCAAGGTTATGACCCGACGCAGCCAAATCCCGGCACCTCGAACGCCCCCTACCGCCTCTATAACATCGGCAACGACCAGCCCGTGCAACTGATGCGTTTCATCGAACTGATGGAGCAGAACCTGGGACACACGGTCGAAAAGCGGTTATTACCGATGCAACCGGGTGACGTCCCCGATACCTGGGCCGACGTATCCGCGCTGCGCCGTGATGTGGGATATGCGCCCCATACGTCGATCGAAGAAGGCGTGGCGAAGTTCGTGAAGTGGTATCGCGAATATCACCACATCCATTGAATACGCATGCAACTGCTCACGTGCAAACCCACTGGCTTATCCAGCATTCCGTGAAATCGGGAATGCTGGACGCAAACTCAAAACGGCTTGGCCAGCACCAGATAAAGCACACCCAGCAGCAATAGCACCGGCAATTCATTCAACCACCGCAGGGCGCGCGCGGAAGGCAACGCTCCACCTTTCTCGCTACGCTTGAGCAATCGCCCCACCCCTATGAAATAGACCAGCAGGATCACCACCAGGCCAAGCTTGGCATCGATCCAGTGCATCGAACCCGTGACATTCGGCAGCGCATGAGGGAATACCCGCCAGCCTTGCCACAGCGCCAAGCCCAACAAAAAGGCCAGACCGAATAATTGGTGCCCAAAGCGATACAGCCGACGCCCCATCAGGCATAGCCGCGCTTTGACTGCGGCATCGCCGCCTACCTCAGCCACGTTCACCAGAATCCGCGGCAGATAGAACACCGCCGACATCCAGGCGATGACGAACAACACGTGAAACGTCTTGACCCACACATAGACCATGCCCGTCTCCCAATCCCTAAACAAAAAACGGCGTGCCACAAAGCACGCCGTTTTAGCTGGAATTGGTGGGCGGTACAAGGATCGAACTTGTGACCCCTTCCATGTCAAGGAAGTGCTCTACCGCTGAGCTAACCGCCCTAAGGCTCGCCCGGCAAGCCGCGCGAGCCGCGTAGTGTACTGGAAGGCCGAAGAATCTGTCTACGATCTAACCACAAAACACCGACCCAGGAGACATGGCTGGAAGTCAGCGCTGCGCCTGCCCGCGCAGCTGATGAATGCGATCGCGTAGCCGGGCTGCCTCCTCGAATTCCAGATTCTCCGCATGCCTGCGCATATCGGCTTCCAGCCGCTTGATCATCGTCGATGCCTGTTCAGCATCCAGCCCGGCGTACTCGGCCGCTTGTTCGGCCACCGCCGCGGCTCGGCCTCGGGCGGATTTCCCTCGCGAGCGTCCGGGAACGTCGCTACGCGCGCCTTCCATGATGTCGGCAATGCGGCGCACCACGGACTGGGGCGTAATGCCGTGTGCCTCGTTCCAGGCTACCTGCTTCTCGCGACGGCGATTGGTCTCGTCCATTGCCGCGCGCATGGAGCGCGTGATTTCATCCGCGTAGAGAATGGCCCTGCCGCGAATGTTACGCGCCGCACGACCAATGGTCTGGATCAACGAGCCGCTGGATCGCAGGAAACCCTCCTTGTCGGCATCGAGAATGGCCACGAGCGACACTTCCGGCATATCCAGGCCTTCACGCAACAAGTTGATGCCGACCAGGACGTCGAACTCCCCCAGGCGCAGGTCGCGAATGATTTCTACGCGTTCCACCGTTTCGATGTCCGAGTGCAGATAGCGCACCTTCACATCGTGCTCACTGAGATATTCGGTGAGGTTTTCGGCCATGCGCTTGGTGAGCGTCGTCACCAGCACACGATCACCTATCGCGATACGCTTTTTCGCCTCGCTGAGCAGATCGTCGACCTGTGTTCGCACCGGACGCACTTCCACCTGCGGGTCGACCAGGCCGGTGGGACGCACCACCAGTTCCACCACCGCATCGCCGGATTTTTCCAGCTCATATTTGCTTGGCGTGGCCGAAACAAAAATCGTGCGCGGCGCGCGGCGCTCGAACTCCTCGAACCGCAACGGGCGATTATCCATCGCCGACGGCAAGCGAAATCCGAACTCCACTAAGGTCTCCTTGCGTGAGCGATCGCCTTTGTACATGGCGCCAAGCTGCGGCACCGTTACATGCGACTCGTCAATAACCAGCAACGCATCGGGCGGCAGATAATCGAACAGCGTCGGCGGCGGCTCCCCTGGCGCGCGGCGCGTAAGATGGCGCGAATAATTCTCGATGCCTTGGCAATACCCGACTTCAGCCATCATCTCGATGTCAAAACGCGTACGCTGATCGAGGCGCTGCGCCTCAACCAAACGATTTTCCTTATAGAGCCATTCAAGACGCTCTTTCAATTCGACCTTGATGGTCTCGATGGCATTGAGCACGCTTTCGCGTGTACTGGCGTAATGTGTTCGTGGATAAACGGTATAGCGCGGTACTTTTCGGATCGTTTCGCCGGTCAGCGGATCGAACAGGGAAAGGTTTTCGACCTCGCCATCGAAGAGTTCGATGCGCAACGCCTCGCTTTCCGATTCCGCCGGAAACACATCGATGATTTCGCCGCGTACGCGATACGTACCACGACGCAGCTCCATTTCATTGCGGGTGTATTGCAACTCCGTCAACTGACGGATCAAGGCGCGCTGCTCGATGCGTTCGCCGCGCGCCAGAATGAGACGCAAGGATAGATAGTCTTCCGGATCGCCCAGGCCATAAATGGCCGACACCGTGGCGACAATCAAGGCATCCTTGCGTGAGAGCAGCGCCTTAGTCGCCGCCAATCGCATCTGCTCGATGTGATCATTGATCGATGCGTCCTTCTCGATATAGGTATCCGAGGCCACAACGTAGGCCTCCGGCTGGTAGTAATCGTAATAGCTGACGAAATACTCCACCGCGTTATGCGGGAAGAATTCCTTGAATTCTCCGTACAGCTGCGCTGCCAAGGTCTTGTTCGGCGCAAGCACGATTGTGGGCCGCTGCACCTGCGCAACGACGTTGGCAATGGTGAAGGTCTTGCCGGAACCCGTCACGCCTAGAAGTGTCTGCGCGGCAAGCCCGGCCTCGAAACCCTCGATCAGGCGTTTGATAGCGTTCGGCTGGTCCCCAGCGGGTTGGTAGTCAGAAACAAGTTCAAAGCGGTCACGATCAGTCATACGCCTACTCTGCGGGCATTTCGACAGATTTTAAATGCCATGTACTGACACAACCTGTCAGCAAGGTCTGACATGGCCTCTCCCCGTCGGCGATTGGCTCGGAAAATAAAACGTCTAGCATGGCCTGCATGAAACCAAGCCAGACAAGGACAGGCATGCAAGGCAGAACGAACGGATTTGGCCTCATTGAGCAGATCGTTGCGCTCGTCGTATTGGCGGTACTCGCCACGGTCGCCACCCCCGTGTTTCACCGCATGGCGGAAAAACATGAGCTGCGCGTGGCCCAGACGGATTACATCGTCGCCTTGCAGCACACGCGCAGCCTGGCGGTGAATGAACAACGACGCATGATCCTCTGCCCCAGCCGAAATCACCTGACTTGCAGCAGCGACGGCAACTGGAACGATGGCTGGCTGATCGGCCGCGCCGACCTGAATGACAACGGCCAGGTGCTAGGAGCACCGCTCTACACTGGAGGCCAGTATCGGAACAGCCTGATGATCTCCGGCACGGCAGGCCGGAAATACGTCTGGTTTGGTCCGGAGGGCAGCGCTGTCAACACTAACCAAAGCTTGCTCTTTTGTATAAAAGACCAACCACAACACGCACTGGCGATACGCATCAGCCTGGAGGGACGCGTCCGGGGCGAGGTACTTCAAAACAATGACACCTCCGGATGCGCCGCCACCGAGGACTGAACGGGTACATCAAAGCAACACCGGTTTGTCCGGCAGTTCATCCGGACGCGCCCTGCCGTGACTTGGGAAGTGACTCGCAAGTAATGCATGCACGTCGGCAATCCCACGCAGAACGCCAGCGTGCCACTGCCCTGCAACGAAACTTTCCTGCATCCGTGCACAGATTGCGGCCCACTCATCCGCGCCAACGCGGCGGGCGATCCCACGATCGGCTACCACTTCGATGCGATGTTCGGACATCAACATGTAAAGCAGTACACCGCAATTGTGTTCGGTATCCCAGACGCCGAGTTGCGCGAACACCTGCCGGGCACGCGTGGTAGCGTCAAGTCCGGTCAATACTGCAAGCGGGTGAAGGCGCGATTCGATCGCGAACCGCACTTCGCCCAAATGCGTGCGCTCGCCATCGGCGATCGCCTCGGTCATGGCGTCCAGCAGCTCCGCTGAAAAATAACGGCGTACCTGAAACCAGCCGCGGAAGAGGTTCACCCAAAGGCGCTGGACCGGCATGCTCATTTCACCAACTCCCCGAGGCGCCGCCGCCACCAAAACTGCCGCCCCCGCCGCTGAATCCGCCACCCCCGCCAAATCCGCCACCACCGCCGAAACCGCCGAAACCGCCGCCACCAAATCCCCCCCAGCCACCGCCGCCAATAAAGCGGCCAGCACCTGCCGGAAGCAGCATGAAGAACGCGCCGAGAATCGCCCCGAGCAAGGCAATGCCCATGGATGCCAGCATCCAAAGCAGGCCACCGATCACCAAGCCGCCCAATGGTGCGCGGATAAATGCCGGCGCCCTTCCCAATATGCCTCGCATGACGATCAAAGCGAACAGCGCAAGGAAAAACACCCCTTGCAAGCCCTGCCCGTGCCGCTCGGGCTCGCCGCCGTGCACTGGCGGTGGCAACGGTTCGCCGTTGATCAGCTGGGTCAATGCGGCAACGGCGTCATTGATGCCGCCTACATAATCGTTATTGCGAAACTTCGGCGCGATGTATTCACGGATGATGCGCGCGCACGCTGCGTCGGGAATCGCACCCTCCAATCCATATCCCACTTCGATACGAACCTGCCGGTCGTTCTTGGCGATAAACAGCAGCACGCCGTCATCGACACCATGCCGTCCCAGCTTGTTCGCTTCGGCAACGCGCAGCGAATAATCATCGATGTCGTCGGGCTGCGTCGTCCCAACCATCAGCACGACCAATTGCGCGCCCTTGCGCTTTTCCAGATCCGTGAGTTGCGCATCAAGCTGATCGATTTGCTGCGCCGTGAGCGTTCCAGTGAGATCGGTAACGTGGCGCGTCAACGTCGGTACGGCGGGCAGATCGTCAGCATGCAGTGACCACGGCGACAGCATCGCTATCGCCACGATCATCCCCAGGAGCAGCCAGCGCCGCATCACGTCAGTGTGTCGAAGTGGCTGGAGCCGGCGTGCCAGTGCCGAAATCCACCGTCGGCGCCGTGGAAATGGCCTTTTCGTTTTCCACGCTGAAATTCGGCTTGACCTTGTAACCGAACATCTTGGCAGTGAGATTGTTCGGGAAAGT
Source organism: Dyella sp. SYSU CM1112 (assembly GCF_058216415.1). NCBI lineage: Bacteria > Pseudomonadati > Pseudomonadota > Gammaproteobacteria > Lysobacterales > Rhodanobacteraceae > Dyella > Dyella sp. SYSU CM1112. The sequence goes on from NZ_JBZEGI010000010.1 coordinate 155,823, forward strand.
ACGAATCAATGAGTTGTACTGCTGCACGGCCTGGATGTATCGATTGCGCGCCACCGCAATACGGTTCTCGGTACCCTCCAGCTGCGCTTGCAAGTTCTGGAAGACGCCATCTGCCTTCAGATTGGGATAGCTCTCGCTCACTGCCATCAACCGGGACAAAGCGCCGGTCAGCTGTCCCTGCGCCGCCTGGAACTTGGCCAAAGCCTCCGGATCGTTCGCCAGTTCTGGCGTAACCTGGATGCTCCCCACGCGTGAGCGCGCCTGCGCCACTTCGTTGAAGACCTTGTCCTCGTGCGCGGCATAGCCCTTTACCGTATTTACCAAATTAGGCACCAGATCGGCACGGCGCTGATATTGATTGAGCACTTCCGACCATTGCGCCTTGACCATCTCATCCTGCTTCTGGATGGCGTTGTAGCCACAACCGGAAAGCGCGAACACAAGCAACATCAACGCAACGAGACGCAGGGTTTTCATCGGGGCACTCCTTTCCTGTGAGCACCCATTGCAGCATCCGGCATCCCCGAACGCAATCCGCCCTTAAATGCTTTGCTTAAAACCAGCGTGGCCCGAGGATCAATCCCCAGCTCAGCACAACCAGTACCAGCAGCATAAATACTGCTGCCGAGCCCATATCCTTGGCGCGACCGGCCAGCTCATGGAACTCCGGGCTGACCTTGTCGACCACAGCCTCGATCGCTGAATTAAGCAGCTCCACTGCCAGGACCAGGATCACCGGGGAGACCAGCGCAATCTTCTCCAGCGCACCGTTTCCCAGCCATAGGCCGACGGGGACCAGAATTACCGTCAGCATAGCCTCAAGCCGAAACGACGCCTCATGCCGCCACCCGGCCCGCAGGCCGTTCATGGACCAACGAAAGGCGCGCCAGAGTTGGCGCGGATCCCCGCGAAAGCCACTACCGGGCATAGCTTGAAAAGCTGGCCGAAAGGAAGGTTACGGCGTATTTCGGCATGGCGAGAGAACGGCTCCGGAAGGGGGCGGCAAGCGCGCCATGATGCCACAAGGCAGCGATCCGGACGGACACACCGCAGGTTTTTCCTGTCGCATTGCAACTTCAAGCTAATGCCGGATGGGGTACCCTTCGCCGATTGTGCCTTGCCAAAGGCGCTTAAAAACAGGTCGATTTCGACCCGGCAGTACACGTTTACGGAAATATCTATGGCAATTCAAGCTCGCCCCGTTTCACAAACGCGCTCGTTCAGCACGGTGTTCCTGATCGAGATGTGGGAACGCTTCGGTTTCTATGGCATGCAGGTGCTGATGGTCACCTTCATGATGAAGAGACTGGGCTTCATCGACACCAAGGCAAACCTGGTCTGGGGCGCTGCCACTGCATTGATTTACGCTACGCCGGCGATCGGCGGATGGATCGGCGACAAATTGCTCGGCACGCGCCGGACCATGCTGATGGGCGCGGTGATTCTTGCCGTGGGCTATGCACTGCTTTGGCTGCCTTCCGACCATGCAGTGGTCACCTACGCGGCCTTGGGCGTGATCGTGGTCGGTAATGGATTCTTCAAGGCCAACGCCGGCAATCTCGTGCGCAAGATCTACGAAGGGGAAGACACCAAGATCGATAGCGCGTTCACCATCTACTACATGTCCGTCAACATCGGCTCGATGATTTCCATGACGCTCACGCCATGGATCCGCGATGTTGTCGCACAGAAGTATGGCGATTCGATGGGCTGGCATACCGCTTTCGGTGTCTGCTCGATCGGCCTTTTGCTGGGCCTGACCAACTACATCTTCATGAGCCGGACACTTGCCCATGTCGGTTCGCCCGCGGATAGCAAGCCTGTCGACAAGAAACGCTTGCTGGCAGTGATGATTGCCGCGATCGCAACCGTCTTTGCCTCGATCCTCATCCTGCAAAGCGAAACCGTTGCACGTTGGGGCATCGTGATCGCGGGCATCGGTATGTTTGCTGTCTTCATCTACATGATTACGGTAAGTCACCGAAGCGAGCGCGCCGGCATGATCGCGGCGCTCGTGCTCGTCGTGCAGACCATCTTTTTCTTCATCTTCTACCAGCAGATGTCCACGTCGCTGAATCTGTTCGCGCAGCACAATGTGGACTTGAACTTCAGCATTTTCGGCATCCATCTGTTTACCTGGATTCCCGAGCAATACCAGAACCTCAATTCGATCTGGATCGTGGTGCTCAGTCCAGTACTCGTATTCATCTACAACTCGCTCGGCCGCTTGGGCAAGGATCCTTCCGTCGCCGCCAAATTCGCGTGGGGATTTGCGGCCGTCGCAATCGGATTTTTCATTTACGGAATCGGCGCAAAATCCGCGGTCAATGGCCAGGTTTCCTCCTGGATCATGGTCTGGGGTTATGGCCTGTACTCGCTGGGCGAACTACTGGTGAGCGGTCTTGGCTTGGCCATGATCGCCCGTTACGTTCCCGAACGCATGGGGGGTCTCATGATGGGTACCTACTACGTCGCGGTCGGCATTTCGCAGTATCTGGGCAGTGTGGTGGCGAACTATGCGCACATCCCGCAAGGCCTTACCAATCCGCTGCAATCGCTGGCCATCTATACCAACCTGTTCAACAAACTGGGTTTTGTCGGCGTGGCCTGCACGCTGATTGCCATGGCCGTCCTGCCGATGATGAACCGCCTGTCCGCCACGCATTCCGGCACGGCCGGGTCCGAGCCATTGCCCGCCGTGCGTAGCGAGGAATTCGACGCGCCTTGAAAACCAAGAGCCAGTCTGAAAAGGGCGTGCTACACCAATAGGGTAAACAGGCCCTAAGCTCGCCCTTCATTCCCTGCCTCCGCCTCGGTTCATGACGCTGCCTTTCAAACAACCCATCGGTCCTTTCGCGCTGACCCGCACACTGGCATGGCTGCGTTTGTGCGCCATTGCCGGACAAAGCATGACCGTGCTGGTAAGCGTCTGGTGGCTGCGGATAAACATTCCCACGCTGTCTCTCCTGCTGGGCATCGACCTGCTCGCCGTGTTCGCGGTTTTCGCGGCATGGCGTATCAGCCAACCGTGGCCGGTACGGGAATGGGAAACGGTTTGCCATATCGTGGCAGACACCTTGGTGCTTAGTTACCTGCTGTACTTCACCGGCGGCGCAAGCAATCCATTCATTACCTTGCTGCTTGTGCCGATCGCACTAAGCGCGGCCTCCCTTTCCGTGCATGCTGTGCTTGCCATCGCCGCCATCGCCGGAGCTGCTTACCTGGTACTGCTGCGCTGGCATGTGCCGCTGCCGCTGAACGAACTGATGGTGAACGATTACGGTTTCTCGTTGCATGTCGCCGGCATGGCTGTGAATTTCGCGATCACTGCGCTCTTGCTCGGCTTCTTCATCAACCGGCTCGCTACCGCAGTGAGATTGCAGCAATTGGAAGTGCAGCGCGTACGAGAACGTGCCTTGCGTGACGAAGGAATCCTGGCCATCGCCACGCAAGCGGCCGGTGCAGCGCATGAATTGAATACGCCGTTGTCCACCATGCGTACACTGCTGCCCGAGCTACGGCGGGAGCATGCGGGAGACCATGTGCTGGCCGAAGATCTGGCCCTGCTGGAAGGACAGGTCGAGCGTTGCCGAACCATCCTGCGTGAAATGGTTGCTTTCGGAAAAGCACAGCTTTCGCAAGAATCTGAACACCTCACCTTGGCCACCTTCATTCATGGTTGCGTAGAGCGCTTTCAGTTGCTTCGTCCAGAGGCGGAACTGACGCTGCTTGTCCAGCCGAAGCTGGAGTCCTTGGCGCTTCGCACTCCACCAGGTTTGCGTCATGCCTTGCTCAACTTGCTCAACAACGCCGTCGACGCATCGGCACTGCACGACTCGAATGAAGTCATGCTGGAAATTCGCCGCGAAGGCGCGTGGCTGGAATGGATCGTGCGCGACCATGGCCCGGGTTTCCCACTCCCCGGCTCGCCTGCAACCCTTGGTGAAAGCGACAAGCAAAGCGGCCTGGGTATTGGCCTCGCGCTCGCCGAAGCGACCGCGGAACGCCTGGCAGGGGAACTGATCGCCGTCAACACCAAGCACGGCGCGGAAATGTGCCTGCGTTTACCCCTGAGCGCCATCTCAGAACATTGAGCTTCCCACCGTACCGTTCGCGTTACGAGCGCTGTTTTATTGCCACTCTGCTTCATGCGGCGATATTTTTCGAGCACGGCGCGAACATATCCGGCAAAATAACGCTCATCGATATGGGAAATAGCCGATGGTTCCTCCTAGTCAAGCCGGTAGCGCGCGTCCACTGCTGATCGTGGATGACGACGTTACCTTCGTGCGCGTGCTGACACGTGCATTAAGTTCTCGCGGGTTCGAGGTGCTCAGCGCCACTAGCGCCGATGAAGCGCGATCCCTGGCACAACGGCAACAACCTCGCCATTGCGTGCTGGATCTCAAGCTAGGTGACGAAAACGGTCTGCGCCTGATTCCCGAATTGCACGAACTCGTACCCGACATGCGCATTCTGCTGCTCACTGGCTATGCATCGATTGCCACGGCGGTGGAGGCCATCAAACGAGGCGCGCACGATTACCTTGCCAAACCCGTGGATGCCGAGGCCGTGGTCCGCGCCTTGCTGGAGGCGGACACCGCGCAACATGGCGATGATGAAGTTATCGATGCTCCCGAAGCACCGCTGGCCCTGCGCCGCCTCGAATGGGAACACATCCAGCGAGTCCTCACCGAATGCGACGGCAACATTTCCGAGACGGCCCGCCGTTTGGGCATGCATCGCCGTACCCTGCAGCGCAAGCTCAGCAAGCATCCGGTGCGCGAGCGGCCGCAAGGCGAGAAATAAGCGCATCTATTCCGCTGGCGGCGATGCAGCGGAAGACGGCGGCGCCGGCCGCTGGTTCGAAGGGTCTGGCTCATCGTCGTAAAGCGCGACATGCGCAACGCCGTCCGCACCGATCCAGCCACGATACATGCCGTCCGTGTTGAAGGGTATGGCGATGTTGCCGTTCGCATCCAGGGCAATCGCGCCGCCATTGCCTCCCATGGATGGGATCTCCTGATTGATGACTTCCGCAGCCGCGCGTTGCAGGGGTTCTCCCAGCATGGATACTTTCATGCAGATCTCGTGCGCCGCGACGGTACGCATGTAGAACTCACCCCAACCCGTACCTGACACCGCACACTGTGCATTGGCGTACGTTCCAGCTCCGATGATCGGCGAATCACCGACACGTCCCCAGCGCTTGTCCGTCATGCCGCCGGTGGATGTACCCGCTGCGAGATGCCCCTGGCTATCCAGCGCCACCGCGCCGACCGTTCCGAAATGCTTGGCCGTTTCCACATCGGCATGCGGCTGTTTCGCGGCATCTTCCTTCAACGCTTTTTGCAATTGCTGCCAGCGCTCCTCGGTACGGAAATAAGACGGATCCACCAAGGCGATGCCCTGTTCCTTCGCGAACTCCTCCGCGCCATCGCCAATCAGCATGACGTGCTGCGAGTGCTCCATCACCGCGCGCGCCAGCAGAATGGGATTCTTCACCCGATGCACACCGGCAACAGAGCCTCCACGCAAGGTGTTGCCATCCATGATGGCCGCATCCATTTCGTTCTTGCCATCATGAGTAAATACCGAGCCCTTACCGGCATTGAAGTCAGGGTCGTCTTCCAACACCACAAGCGCCGCCGTGACGGCATCCGTCGCCGGTTTTCCCGCCTTCAGTTCCGCGTAACCGGCCTCCAGCGCCTTCGTCATCGCCGCACGTACCGCCTTTTCCTTGGCAGGGCTCATATCGCGCCGAATCACGCCCGCTCCGCCATGGATGACCAAAACAGGCGTAGCAGCGTGCGTCATGGCGGCAATTCCAAAAGCTGCGATCGCAGCAAGCAGGCTGGCTGGCTTCACTCGGCACCTCTCATGCGGATACTTTCGAGTATAACCAGCGATTTTTACGTGCTCAGCCGTACGGACAAGACGGGCCTCAGAATGCACTTACGGCGCGCTTCGACCTTCGTACAGCATGCCCGATCACCGTTCCGTCGTATCCTTATGCGAGCATTTCCGAGCTAACTCCCTGCAAGAAGGCTTCCTCATGGACAAAGTTTACGCAAGCGCCACCAAGGCTCTGGACGGCCTGCTGTTTGATGGGATGACCATCGCGGCAGGCGGTTTCGGTCTCTGCGGCATCCCCGAGAACCTGATCGGCGCACTGCTCGCGGCCGGCACGAAGGGTCTCACGATCGTCGGCAACAATGCCGGCGTCGACGATTTCGGCATGGGACCGCTGCTGAAGACTCGCCAAGTCAAGCGCGTTTACGCCTCATACGTAGGCGAAAACAAGGAATTCGAGCGCCAGGTGCTGGCGGGAGAACTGGAGCTGCACCTGGTTCCACAAGGCACGCTGGCGGAAAAACTCCGTGCAGGCGGCGCAGGCATACCGGGCTTCTACACGCGCACGGCCTACGGCACCAAACTCGCGGAAGGCAAGGAAACCAAGCAATTCGGCGAGAAGGAATACGTGCTCGAAGAAGCGATTCACGCCGATGTTTCCCTTGTGAAAGCATGGAAGGGCGACAGGCTCGGCAATCTCGTATTCCGCAAAACCGCGCGTAACTTCAATCCGATGATTGCCACCTGCGGCAAGGTCTGTGTCGCGGAGGTGGAAGAACTGGTCGAGGTGGGCGAACTCGATCCCGATCAGGTTCACGTACCGGGTATCTACGTCGACCGCATTCTTCGCGGTGAAAAGTATGAAAAGCGCATCGAGTTCCGCACGATCGCCGGCGCCAATACCGGCAAGGAGAGCCCAATCCGCATGGCGATGGCGCAGCGTGCCGCAAAAGAGTTGCGTGACGGCTTTTACGTCAATCTCGGCATCGGCATCCCGACCCTGGTGGCCAACTTCATTCCGCCAGGCATGGATGTCACGCTGCAGTCGGAAAACGGCCTGCTGGGCATTGGCCCCTTCCCGGACGACGCACACGTTGATCCCGATCTCATCAACGCGGGCAAGCAGACCATTACCGCCCTGCCCGGCTCAAGTTATTTTTCCAGCGCTGAATCCTTCGCAATGATCCGCGGCGGGCACGTAGACCTGTCGATTCTCGGCGGTCTGGAAGTGTCCTGTACCGGCGACCTGGCGAACTGGATGGTACCGGGCAAGATGGTGAAAGGCCCGGGCGGTGCCATGGATCTGGTCAGCGGTGTCAAACGCGTGGTCGTGCTGATGGAGCACACTGCCAAAGACGGAACACCAAAGATCAAGAATCAGTGCGATCTGCCCTTGACCGGCAAGCAGGTGGTGGATCTGATCATCACCGATCTCTGCGTGTTCGAAGTGGAGAAAGGCAAAGGCCTGAGACTGATAGAACTGCAAGAAGGCGTGAGCGTGGATGATGTGAAAGCCAAGACCGGCTGTCCCTTTGCTGTCCATCCATCGTTGCAGTAATCACCCAAAACGGCGGCGGCGAAGCCTATCTGCGCCGCCGACTGCGGTTGCAGCCGTTGCACGCTTCCTTACGCTGGGACCGGCAACGGCTGCGGAAACCGGATTTCCGCCACGTAGCGGTTTCCTCCTTGCACATGCAAGCTCAGCGGCCACGAAAAACGCTCGCTGATCCGCTGAGCAATGGCGTATTCGAAACCTCGCTGCCCCGGCGCAGGAGGATCATGCTCACCTCCTGCGATCGCACTCACGCTTACCGCACCTTGCAATACCGTCACCAACACCGTGCCCTGACCCGTGTATTGGCTGGCGTGCCTGATCAATTGCCAACAGAGCACTGCAAATACACGCGGCGAACCGTGCAGGGCGAACGCCGACGGCTCCTCGAACTGCAAGTCGATAGGATGTCCGTGCAGCATTTCGCGCGCATTGGCGAGTTCATCGCGCAATACATCATTGACGATGAAATCCTGCTCACCCTGGCCGTTGTCTCCTTCGCGGGCCAGAATCAGCAAGGCCTCGACCAGGGCTTCCATTTCGCGAGTCGCGCGTCGGATCCGTTGTACGGAACGCTGGCCAAAATCGCTAAGTTCCGATTCGTCGGCCAGCATGTCGGTCGACATCTTGATCACGGTCAACGGGCTGCGCAGTTCATGGCTGGCATCGCGCGTGAAGTTCCGTTCCCGCTCGTTATAGCCGGCGATGCGACTGGCGAAATGATGAAATCCGCGCGCCAGCGTAGCGATATCGTCATCGGACTGGCGCAGGCGATCGGGCTGCAACGCGTCCAGATCGGCCTGCCCTTCCTTCCAGTTACCCACCCATTGCGCGAGTGTGCTCACTTGTCGCCATGTGCGTTCGGTAGCCAGCCATGTCAGCGCACTGACGATCACAATCAGCAACAACACCGCCACCGCAGGCGCGACGTTGTAATAGCCCATCAGACATACCACAGCGACGGCCACCAGCTGCATGCCGAAAATCAGCAGCAATCGGCGTTGAAAACCACCTCGCGCATGCATGGCGTGTTCCGTTGGCGCGCCCACTGTCATCATGGATCAACGGATGCTGTCACGCGATGTGGGCAGCAGGCGTGGACTCCGTCTCGAGATCGGCCAAGCGATAGCCCGCAGAATGGATGGTATGCAGCAGCGCGTGGTCAAACGGCTTATCGATCACCCTGCGCAAGTTATAAAGATGCGACCGCAGAGTATCGGAATCAGGCAAGGTATCGCCCCAGATTTCCCGTTCGATATCGCGCCGGCTGACCACACGCGGCGACTCGCGCATCAGGATCGCCAGCAGCTTCAGGCCGATCGGGGAAACCGTCAGCTCCTGCCCCGCACGCGTCAGCCGCAGCGTAGCCGTATCCAGGGTCATGTCACCCACGGTCAGCACCTCGCTTGACACCTGCCGGCGGTCCCGGCGAATCAGGGCACGCAGGCGCGCCTCCAATTCCCGCACTTCGAATGGCTTCACCAGGTAGTCGTCGGCGCCAGCCTCCAAGCCGATCAGCTTGTCTTCCAGCGTGTCCCGCGCCGTCAACATAAGCACGGGGGTGGATTTCTTGGCATCCCCCCGCAACTTGCGGCAGACGTCCAGGCCATCGATGCCCGGCAGCATCAGGTCCAGCACTACCACGTCATAGCTATTGGAGACGGCCAGATGCAATCCGCTCACACCATCCTGAGCAAAATCAACGGAATAGCCGCGTCGCTCAAGATACTCTCCCACCATTTCCGCAATCTGACGGTTGTCTTCCACTAGAAGGATCAGCCCAGCATGTTCGTCACGTGAACTCATGATTCGCCTCATCACCGCTGTCGTCTTCACATTTGTGAAGGCTAACGGCTGGGGTGGTAAGGACGACGTGAATTTCGTTGAATGAAACCGTGGTGGCCGTCGATTTACAGCAACGGTTTAAGTTGCGGCCAGATTGTGTTCAGCACGATGGGTTCGCCCGCCGCCACCGGATGAAGGCCGTCCTCCTGCATCAACACAGGGTTCAAAGCCACGCCTTCCAGCATGAAGGGAACCCATGACGTGTGTTTCTCGCGAGCTAGATCCGCATACACCTTGCGCAATCCGGTCCGGTACTGCGGACCATAATTCACCGGCATTTCTATGCCCAGCAACAGTACCTTCGCGCCAGCGTGCCGCGCATCATCGATCATCGCGGCGAGATTGACGCGCAGGTCAGTGAGCGGCAACCCCCGCAAGCCATCATTGGCGCCCAACTCGATGACCACGACGCGCGGATGATATTGCCGCAGCAGCGCAGGCAAGCGGTTGCGGCCGCTCAGCGAGGTTTCTCCGCTGATGCTGGCATTGATCACCGTCCAGCCCGGCTCCATGTCATGTAGCCGTACTTCCAGCAGATGCACCCAACCAGCCTCTACAGGAATGTTGTGCGCGGCGGACAATGAATCGCCCAGCACGAGCAGGTTTCTTGCGGGCATGTTTTTCGTGGGCGCGGCCTGCACCGCACAGATACCGCACAGCAGTACAAGCAGACAAAGGAAACGACGCATGAGTGGTGGTTCTCGTCCGATGGTTGAAAGGCATGTGCTCGAAGCCTGCGATGTTAGCAAGTCGGTCATGGGCCCCGAGGGAAGGCTGGATATCCTGAGCCGCGTCACGCTGCAGGTGGACGCGGGCGAGAGCTTCGCCATCGTGGGCGCTTCCGGATCAGGCAAGACCACCCTGCTCGGTCTTCTCGCCGGATTGGACACACCTACGCATGGCAGCATCCGGCTGGACGGCCATCCGCTCGAACAACTCGACGAAGAAGCGCGCGCGGACTTGCGACGACGCTTGGTTGGATTCGTGTTTCAGTCGTTTCACCTGCTGCCCGCGCTGACTGCCGAGCAAAATGTGATGCTGCCCCTCGAGCTGGAAGGTCAGGCCGATGCGCGCGAAAAAGCTCACGAGGCATTGGATGCGGTGGGCCTCGCTGCGCGCCGCAAACACTATCCCGCGCAATTATCGGGCGGCGAACAACAACGCGTCGCGATTGCACGTGCATTCGTCCATGGTCCTCGCGTGCTGTTTGCCGATGAGCCGACCGGCAACCTGGATCGGCGAACAGGCCGGCATGTCTGCGATCTGCTGTTCGCCTTGAATCACGATCATCAGACCACGCTGGTACTGGTCACGCATGACCTGCAACTTGCCGAACGCTGCCATCGGCGCGTGGAATTGTGCGAAGGTCAACTGGAACCGCTGTCATGAAGATCCTGTTGCTGGCGCTGCGCAGCCTGCGGCGTGAATGGCGCCTGCCGGAACTCCGCACCTTGGCGGCGTCGCTGGTGCTGGCGGTGGTCGCGCTCGGCGTGGTGGCCACGCTTACCTCGCGCATGGAACACGGCGTGCTTGCCAGTGCCGCCGAGCTGATCGGCGGTGATGTCGGTGTGTCGGCGCCGCAAAGCATCCCGAATAAATTCGCCATTGCCGGGCGCCAGCGAGGACTTGCCGTAACACGCACCGCAAGTTTCCCCAGCGTGGCGTTTGCGCAACAGCAAAGCCAGTTGCTGGATGTACTCGCTACCGATGGCGCTTATCCATTGCGTGGCACGCTCTTGATCGACGATGCCAGCGGCAGGCAAATCATCAGCCATGGCCCCGCTGCCGGAACCGTTTACCTTGATCACCGCGCGCTAGTGGCGCTGCACCGGCGTGTTGGTGAAACCGTGCAGCTTGGCGGTCGCGATCTGCGCATCACCGGTGAATTGCTGCAAGAGCCTGATGGCGGAGAGCTGGTCGCGATGGCCCCCAGGGCGCTGATGAGCCTGGACGATGCCAAAGAGGTCGGCTTGCTCGGCGTCGGCAGCCGCGCACGCCACGATGTGCTGTTGGCCGGGGAACCCGCTGCGGTACAAAGCTGGCGCAGCTGGGCGCAATCCACCACTTTGCCGCAAGGAGGCGAGCTGATCACGCCCGAGCAGACACAAGAGCGCATGCGCAATGCCTTCGATCGTGCCAGTTCGTTCCTGCGTTTGACCGCCCTGCTTTCCGCGCTGCTCTCGGGCGTGGCCATCGCATTGGCCTCGCAACGCTATGCACGTCGCAAGGTCGATGAAGTATCCCTGCTGCGCGCCCTGGGTACATCGCGACGGCGCGTATTCGGTCTCTTGCTCGGCACTCTGGGTGGTCTTGCACTACCCGCTGCCGCGCTGGGGATTGTGCTGGCACTAGCACTGGCGCAAGCCGCGTGGATGTTTGCAAGCCAATTGTTTGCCGGCGTTCCTACCGTGCTGCCGGTACTCCCATCGTTTGCGGCGGCGGGCATGGGCATCGCTGTGCTGGCGGGCTTCGCCCTCCCTCCGCTGGTACGCCTTGCGGATATCCCGCCTGTGGCGGTCTTTCGCGCCAGCCTCGCGCGCCGTGTCCGCCGCTTTGATGTGCTCTATCTCCTTCCGGCGTTGGTCGCGCTGGCATTGATCTGGAACCTAAGCGGTTCCGCGACGCTCGCTGGCATCCTCGCCGCCAGCCTGCTGGGTGTCGGGATCGTGGCAGCGCTGCTCGCCACCGCGCTGCTATGGATCGCTCGCCGCGTGGCTCCCGGGGGCCATCCCGCTTTGCGGCTTGGGATGGCCGCACTCGCGCGCCGACGCGGACTCAGCATCGTGCAGGCCACGGCCCTGAGCCTGGGGCTTACCGCCCTGCTCTTGCTGGCCGTCGTCGCGCCTGCGCTGCTCGACGGCTGGCGCAAGGAATTGCCCAGCGATACGCCCAACTGGTTCGTGCTCAATCTGCAAACGGATCAGCGCACAGGCTTTGATGCCGCACTCCAGCGCATCGGCGCAAGCGAACTCAACATGATGCCGCTCGCCGTCGGCAAGCTCACGGCGATCAATGGCCATCCTGTCGACACGATGACGTTCAAGGATAAGCGCGCCAAGGAATGGAGCGATCGCCAGCTACGCCTGTCCTGGTCTGCGGACCTCCCGCCATCCAACAGCGTGATCGCAGGCCATTGGTTCCAGCCTCATCCTGCGCAGGCCCAAGTTTCCGTGGATACGATGTGGCGCGACATGTATGCGCTCAAGCTCGGCGACACGATGCGTTTTAATGTCGGTGAAGGCCAGCTCGATGCACGGGTGACCAGTTTTCGACATGTCGACTGGAGTTCGTTTCGCGTCAATTTCTTCCTCTTGCTGGATCCGGCACATGCTGATGCCTTGCCGCATACCTGGCTCGCCAGCTTCTACCTGCCGCGCGGCCATGCCGAGTCGCTGGCATCGCTCTCACGCGATTACCCGAACCTGAGCCTGATCGACGTGGATGCCTTGCTTGATCGCGTGCGAGAGATTGTGCAGCGCGTGACCGGCGCCGTGCGCTGGGTGCTTGGCTTCAGCCTGCTGGCCGGCGCGCTGGTCCTGGCTGCCGCCCTCGCAACCAGCGGGCAAGAACGCCGTCACGAAGCGGCGCTATTGCGAACCCTGGGTGCCCGGCAGGGCCTGTTGCGCGTGGCGGCTGCCTGTGAATTTGCACTGCTCGGCCTGATTGCAGGTATCACGGCAGCCGTCGGTTCGGAAATCGGCGGATGGTGGCTGGGCCGGAGCGTGTTCCATCTGAAGAACTTCGTGCCGCATCCCCTGCCGCTCATGCTGGCTGCGCTGATGGCGGCGGTCGTGGTGATGTTGCTCGGGCTGGCAGGCACTCGCAAAGTCACGCATACACCGCCGATGCGCCTGTTGCGTGCAGAATGACGTACCGCTCTCCTTTGCGGGCAGAGGCGCTACGATCCGCACTTTGCTCCCGGCAAGGAACGTGCATGTACACCCTCTATTACTCTCCCGGCACGGCCAGCATGGTTGTCCACCTGGCACTGCTGGAAATCGGTGCGGACTACCGGCTTGAACAGGTCGATCTGGAGAAAAAGGCCCAGCGCAGCCCGGAATACCTGAAGCTCAATCCGAACGGCAGGGTGCCCACGCTGCTAATCGATGGGCGTCCGGTGTACGAATCGGCGGCGCTGCTCACCTTGCTGGCCGAGCGCCATCCGGAAGCGAGGCTAATTCCACCGCTCAACACCGCGGAGCGCGACGCGTGGATGCAGTGGATGGTCTATCTGACCAACACCTTGATGTCGGCGTACCGGCTATGGTTCTACCCTGGCGAGCTGGGTCATGACGAACACCCACCTGCCATCCGCACAGCCTTGCAACGCAAGATCGAGGCAGTGTGGGATCACCTTGAATCGCATCTTTCCGCACATGGCCCTTATTTGCTTGGCGATGTCTTTTCCGGCGTCGATCTGCTGCTCACCATGTTGATGCGTTGGTCGCGCAACATGCCGCGCCCGGCCACTGAATGGCCCGCACTGAAACGCCTGGCCGATCTTGTGCGAGCCCGCCCAAGCTGGCAGAAGCTCTATGCGCTGGAAGGTTTAAGCGAATGGTGAATCTGCGCGAGCGGCCCATGCGCGTATGGCTCCATCGCCTGAAACACGAATGGCTGCTTTGCCTGTTCACGGCATTGACCCTGCTGCTGGCATGTGCCGATCCGCAACCCTGGTCGCGTTATCACCAGTGGCTGCAACTGCCGACACTGTGCGGACTGCTTGGATTGCTGATAGCCATCCAGGGCATTCGCGACAGCGGACTGGTGCAGCGCCTGGCCGGCATGCTCGTCGCTCGCATGCACTCGATACGCAGCGTCGCCTTGCTGCTGGTGAGCATGACGGCGGTGTTGTCGATGGCATTGACCAACGATGTCAGCCTGTTCCTGACGGTGCCATTGACCGTGGCGATAGGCAGCATGTCCAACCTGCCGATTCTCCGTATGGCGATACTGGAAGCGCTTGCCGTCAATGCGGGGTCGTGCCTGAGCCCGATCGGTAATCCGCAAAACCTGTTGATCTGGCAGCACGCGCAGATGCCGTTCCTGCCGTTTGTCATCAAACTGCTGCCGGCTGCGGCGGTGATGTTTGTCCTGGTTGCCGCCGTTGCCTGGATCTGGATGCCAAAAGAGCGAGTGACGCTTTATGCGAACAAGCTCGATGGGCAGAAGGTATCAGCGTGGCTGGCCACGCTGTCCGTGGCAGGACTTGCCTGGATGGTGCTGATGATGGAACACGGTCATGCGCCGTGGGGGGTGGCCTTAGTGGCGCTCCTGTTCATGCTGCTGTCGCGGCAAAGCCTCAAACGGATCGACTGGCTGCTGATGGCGACTTTCGCGACCATCTTTCTCGGTCTTGGTCACTTTGCCGCGTTGCCCCTGGTCGATCACGCGTTAGGCATGATTGATTTCAAGCAGCCATTCGCGCTTTATCTCAGTGGCGTTGTCAGCTCCCAACTGATCAGCAACGTGCCGGCCACGGTACTTCTGCTTGATCGAACCCAGGATGCGGTAGCGCTGGCAGTGGCGGTGAATGTGGGAGGCTTTGGCATCGTGATCGGATCGCTGGCCAACCTCATCGCTTTGCGCCTGGCAAAACAGCCGCACGGCATGCGGCTGTTTCATGGCATTTCGATTCCCTTCCTGCTGGTTTGCGCACCGCTGGTTTATCTGGTCATGCACGTGCTCGCCCGGAACTGAACACGTACAACGCATGCACGCTCAGTCGTCGTCACGCGGCACGCTGACCTTGCCCCCGATGTTGCTGTGCGTGACGTCGCCGCTCCCTTTTGCTCCCACGATCAAGTCGCCGCGCACGTCACTGACATTCAGGTCACCCGAACCAAGCGTTCCGACATGGACGCTGCCATCCACTTGTTGCAGCGTCACGTCACCCGAACCAACGCTGCCGAGGTGGACGTCGTTGTGAACCGAGCGTGCCTTGAGATCGCCTGACCCGATGGAACCTGCGCGCAAACTGCCTACGTCGGATATTTCCACGTCGCCCGAACCGGCCGTCACCGAAACAGCTCCCGCGATGTGATCGATATGCAGATCGCCTGAACCTGTCTGCGCATCGAGCTGCGTCAAGCCGCTCACCCAGGCGTCTCCCGAACCGGTGTTCACCGTCACCGGCATGTGCGAGGGCAACCGGACCTGCAGATCCAGGTAAGCGTATGACACGCCAAACAACCGGACGTTGAAGGTATGCGTAGCGCCGACATCGATGATCAGCTGATCGCCCTCCCGATGCGAGGTCACTTGCAGATTGTCCAGCGCCGCCTGGGACGAAGCGCAAGCACGCCCCGTCAAATCCAGGGCATTGGCATCACCACTGCCGGCCAGATGCATATCCTGGCTGTGCAATTCGATTTGCACGCCGCGCACGCCGGCGAGGTCATCATGAAGATTGCGGGGGGCGGAATAGCGGCACTCCTCGCCTGCGGCGACAAGCGGAATGGACAGCAAAAACAGCAAAGCAACGGCAGAACGCATGCGGAACCCTCCAGAGTTGTACGGCAACTAGGATGCGCGCCGGTTTGAAAAGGTTGAAAGCCGGTATGCGCTGACGCTATGCCTGCCGCTCTTCGGCTTTGGCCTGCCGCCACAGCGCTTCCTGTTCCATCAGACCAAACGCCTGCAGCGGCTCGCCCTGCTCGGCCGCCAATTGCTCCATGCGCCGGAACCGGCGCTCGAATTTCGCATTGGCGCGCTTCAGAGCCCGCACCACGTCCACCTTGGCATGACGAGCAAGATTGGTGGCGACGAACAATACATCGCCGATCTCGTCTTCCAGCCGATCGGGATCGCCGCCAGCCTCGAATTCGGCGGCTACTTCGGCCAGCTCCTCCTGCAATTTGCCGACGACTGGACGGTAGTCGGGCCAGTCGAAACCCACTGTTGCGGCGCGCTGCTGCAGCTTTTGCGCGCGCTGCCACTCCGGCTGCCCGCGCGATACGCCGGCCAATACACTGTCATCGTGCCCCTCGCCCTTGGCTGCGCGCTCGGTGGCCTTGATGTCTTCCCAGGCGCGCTTTTGCTCGTCTACGTCAGCATACGTGACGTCGCCAAATACATGGGGATGGCGACGAAGCATCTTTTCGCTGATGGCATTTACAACATCGTCGAATTCGAACAGCCCTTGCTCCTGGGCCACTTGCGAATGGAAAACCACTTGCAGCAGGAGATCGCCCAATTCGTCGCGCAGATCGTTCCAATCGCGGCGATCGATCGCATCGGATACTTCGTAGGCTTCTTCGATGGTGTAAGGCGCAATGGTGCTGAAATCCTGCTGCAGGTCCCATGGACAGCCGCGCTGCGGATCGCGCAGGCGACCCATGATGGCCAGCAGATCCGCAAGACGATGCCGTGTCACGGCGCTCATGCCAGGCCAGCCTCGCGCAAGCGCATCGTCCAGTCGATGCCCATGTCGCCCACCGCGAGGAATTCCGGGTTGATCAATGATTCGCCCCGGTTGTAGTGCAAAGGATTGCCCGCCAGGTCGAGCACGGCACCGCCGGCCTCTTCCAGCACGCACTGGGCCGCAGCCGTATCCCACTCGCTGGTAGGCCCGCGGCGCAAATAGACGTCCGCCGCACCACGCGCAATCAGGCAGAATTTCAGGGAAGAACCCAGCGGTTGCATCAAGTACTCTTCGCCCAACAGCCGGCGCATCACCGCTTCCGCCGAACCGCCATGCGAGCGGCTGCCGGCAGCCACCGGTGGATTGCCCAGCTGGCGAGTGAAGATGCGTTCCCAATCAGCACCGCTTTGCACCTGCCACCATGCACCGTATCCGCGTGCGGCGACGAACAATTCTTCGGTCACCGGCGCCAGCACCACGCCCAATACCGTCTTGCCGTGTTCGACCATGGCGATATTGACGGTGAATTCGCCGTTGCGTTTGACGAATTCGCGCGTACCGTCCAACGGATCGACCAGCCAATAGCGGCTCCAGCTGCGCCGCTGCTCCCAAGGTAGCTGGCTGGCCTCTTCCGAGACGACAGGAAGTTGCGGATCGATCTTCGCCAAGCCATCGACAATGACGTTTTGCGCAGCCAGGTCCGCGGCCGTGAGCGGCGAGTGGTCGTCTTTGACTTCGACATCAAAGTCTTCGCGGTAGACCGCCATGATGGCTTCGCCGGCACGACGCGCCAGCATGCCTATGTCGGCCAGGAGAGGATGATCGGGTATGTCGCTCACGTTGTATGCAGAAGCCTATTCAAGGTCTAAACGTCCGGCGAGGTATTCGCGCGCCAGGAAAAGCGCCGCGATGGAACGACCCTCCGTGACATCCTCGCGCGAAACCAGGGTATGCAAGTCGGAGAGCTTCCACGGCACCACTTCAAGCTCTTCGGGTTCATCCCCGGGAAGCCGTTCGGGATACAGGTCTTGCGCGAGCACCACATGCGCCATGTGTGTCATGTAGGAGGGCGACAGCGACAGGTTGTGCAGGATCTTGAGCTTGCGCGCGCCATAGCCCACCTCCTCCTTGAGCTCGCGGTCCGCGCCTTGTTCGACGGTTTCGTCCTGATCAAGACGGCCCTTCGGAAGCCCCAGCTCGTAGCGATCCACGCCTGCGCCGTATTCGCGTACCAGCAGCACCGTTTCATCATCGAGCATCGGCACGATGATCACGGCACCGAGACCATGTCCCTTGAGACGTTCATAGGTGCGATGCTCGCCGTTCGAAAATTCCAGATCGAGCTGCTCGACACGCAGGAAGCTGCTGGTTTCCAGATCGCGCGTGGCGTGGATGATGGGGTAGCTAGGCATGAGAGGATTGTAACCGGCTTTTATTTCACACTGGTCCTGGCGCGGACGAGAAGCGTTTCAACGCATGCGCATGAATGGCTGGCGTGCCGGCTAGAACGCTGCGGGTATCCAGGCTCAGGGGGCCACCGTCCAGATCCGTGAACACCCCACCGGCTTCGCGCACGATGACTGCCAGCGCGGCAATGTCGAGGATGTTGACGTCCGACTCCAACACGAGATCCAGGCCACCGCGCGCGAGCAGGTGGTAATGGCAAAAATCGCCATAGCCGCGGATACGATTGCTCGCACGAATCAATTCGCCCAACGTCTGCCAGCGAGCGTCCGTCGTAAGTGTCTTGACGTTGCCGATGGAAAGGGAAGCCTGCGCGATGTCCGCCGTAGACGCCACATGGACACGCTGCTCATTGAACCATGCCCCCGCGCCGACGCTGGCCCACATGGTCTCTCCATAGACCGGCGCACTCGACACCCCCAGCACCAGTTCGCCTCGATACATCAGGGCGATTTGCGTAGCGAAGAACGGTGTGCGGCGTACGAAACTCTTGGTGCCGTCCAACGGGTCCACCAACCACAGCAAGCCATCGCGGTCGCCGTCCAGGCCGTACTCTTCGCCGTAAATGGCCGCGCCTGGCAAAGCAGGGGCGAGCACGGCCCGAATCGCACGTTCTGCTTCGCGATCGGCGATCGTCACCGGCGTATCGTCGGATTTGATTTCGATCTCAACGCCGCGGCGCCAGTAGTGCCGGATAACTTCACCCGCCGCCTCAGCGGCTTCACGCGCGGCCTTCAGCGCCACTCCCCATGGCTGGTCGTTCATGATTTCCCCATTGCGGTGTTCAACAGAGCCAAACCCCCACGATAGCGGAGTTGGAACATTCCGTCCGCCGAAGGTTTTGCTCCCAATGTCTGCAGCCACGCCGAGAGCGCCGGATCGTTCGCGCGCGGCTTCAAGCGGACACGCAAATCCCAGCCAAGCGGACTGAAAGACAAGTGTCCCATCGTTTGCAGCGGGCCACGGCCGTCATCGTGGAACATAGCCTGGACGACGCCCGACTCGCCGCTGACATGAAACAACAGTGTGCCGAGTGGAATCGCCTCCCCTACCGTACGCACCGCCGCCTGGGACCACGTCCCGGTCGCCTCAAGCTGCATCGGCCAATACCCTTGCAAGCGGGCTTGTGGAACATGCACATCGAGTTCGCCTTGCGGCTGCCCGTGCAGCCAAGGTTGCGCGCCAAGCAACGAGGCATCCATGTGCAACGTGAGGTCATGCACACCGAGCGCGGCAGCCGAGAGACGATGGAGCTGCCCCCGGATTTGCAACCGAGGCCGAATCAAGTCCAGGCCGACACGCAGATCGCCCAGCAACGCGCGCCGCGATACGTTCCAGCTGAGTTCGCCCAGATTCGCGCCCTCTGCGCTGGCAAGCTCTCCGGCCCGGCCTTGCCACACCGTCCCTTCCACACGCTCAAGCCGAACACCAGGCAGATGCGGTTGCAACAGCGGCGCGACCCAGCGCGCCGGCATGAACCACACCATCACGCCCAGAGCAAACGCACCCAGTGCGATATATGCCAACAACCTCTTCATCGACGCGCGCCACCTCAAGGCCTGCGGCAACGCTTGAGAGACATCGCCACTAGCTCGATCATAGCCGGATGACTATCCGCACCGACGCCAATACCGCCCTCGCCCAGCGAGACCTCCGCCATATCTGGCATCCCTGCACACAGATGCACGATCACGAATCCGTGCCCTTGCTGCCTATCGTGCGTGGCGAAGGGCCCTGGCTGATCGACGCAAATGGACAGCGCTACCTGGACGGCATCAGCTCCTGGTGGACCAATCTGTTCGGTCATGCCAATCCGCGCATCGCGGCAGCGCTGGCCGACCAGGCCCATACGCTGGAGCACGTAATCTTTGCCGGCTTCACGCATCCGGTAGCGATAGAGCTGGCCGAACAGCTGGTGCACATCACGCCGCCGGGGCTGCAGAAAGTATTCTTTGCCGACAACGGTTCCGCAGCCGTCGAAGTGGCCCTGAAGATGAGCTTCCACTATTGGCTCAATCAAGGTCATGGTGAGAAAACCCGTTTTATCGCGCTGACGGGGAGCTATCACGGTGAAACCCTGGGCGCGTTATCGGTAAGCGATGTTGCGCTGTACCGCAAGACTTACGCGCCTTTGTTGCTCACGCCGATTCTTGCGCCTTCGCCCGATACCTATGAAGGAGAACCCGGCGAATCGCCGGAGCAGACAGCCACACGCCGGCTCGAAGCGATGCGCGTGCTGCTCGAACGTCATGCACATGAGACCTGCGCCGTGATCGTAGAGCCGCTGGTGCAATGCGCTGGCGGCATGCGCATGTATCACCCCAGCTACCTGAGCGGCTTGCGCGCGCTGTGCGACCACTACAACGTGCATCTGATTGCCGACGAGATCGCCGTAGGCTTCGGCCGCACCGGCACCCTGTTCGCCTGCGAGCAGGCCCGCATCTCACCGGACTTCATGTGCCTGTCCAAGGGGCTTACCGGCGGAACCCTGCCGCTTTCCGCGGTGCTCACCACCGAGAACATTTACGAAGCGTTCTATGCCGAATACAACGCCGGCAAGGCGTTCTTGCATTCCCACAGTTACACCGGCAATCCGCTTGCCTGCCGTGCTGCCCTGGAAACACTGGCGATTTTCCGCGATGAACCGGTGCTGGAACGCAATCAGACACTGGCCGCGCATCTTTCGAAACGGCTCGCACCACTGCATGACCATCCGAACGTCGCTGATGTGCGACAGCAAGGCATGATCGCTGCCGTGGAACTGGTCGCGGATAAAGCGACTCGCCGTGCCTACGCTGCCCAGGAACGCCGTGGCTTGCGCGTCTACCTGCACGGTTTGCAACATGGTGCATTGCTGCGGCCACTAGGCAACGTCATTTACTTCATGCCGCCCTACGTGGTGAACGAAGACGACATCGATCATCTGGTCGACGTTGCTCGCCAAGGCATCGCCGAAGCAGTAAAAGATTGAGGCAGCGCTCCGCTTCTTTTGGAAACGGAATGGCCGCCCCGAATCAGTAGCCATTTCCATGCAAGGTGATGCTTGGATCCAGCTTTTGCAGCGCGGGTCCCAATGTCCGCTCACCCGTGTTGTCGATCTCCTGCTTGGTGTATGAACGCCCAGAAACGGGAAGGCATTCACCTTTCTTTGGCCTGATCAAGCTACCGGTATCACGCAGGCAATGGCGATCTCCCGGCTTGACGGCCGAATGCGTGGCGGGTGCTGCCTCGTGTTGAGCTGTGGCTTGTCCGACCGGCGGGGATGCCTGCGGAGCGGCAAATGCCAGGCTCGAAACGGTTAGTGCGGGTAAAGCGACAAAAAAAGCAAACCTGTTCATGGCAACCTCCTGACTTACCCACTCATCATGGGTGGATCAGAATCACTCTGATACGGAATACCGCAACTCGCAATACAGAATGAGACAAATACTCTTCATTCATTGATGACATTACGCTAAGAGCCGATTTATGGCGTTTTTGTAGGGTAATTCTTACTTTTTTGTAAGGGATCGCTAAATTTCCTTAAGCCTGCTCACCGGCAGTTCTCTTGCGGTTAGTCTCGCCAACCCGCGAAAGAATCTACGCTAGAACATGGCAACCACACACACCGCACGACGCGGTGAAAAACAACGCACGGAAAAAGCGAAACACCGTTGGCTGATCATGGTGGGCCTGGGGCTATCGCCGCTTGCATGGTCACAGGAACAGCCGCCGTCTTCACTTACTACGCTGGATGAGCAACAGCAACGTGAGCGCACTCAGCGCCAGGCGCAAGAGCGGCAAGCGCGCAGCACTGCGCCACACGTACGCCTGAGCGAACGGCCTGCTGCGGATTTCCAGCGCACGGATTTGCCCGCCGAAACGCCCTGCTTCGCCCTTGAGCGCATTGAACTGCAAGGCGCGCGAAGCCAATCGTTCGGCTTCGTACAGCGATATCTGGATCAATACATCGGACGCTGCGCCGGGCGCGAAGGCATCAGCCTCATCGTGCGACGCGCAGGCGAGCTGATTCTCGATCGCGGTTATGTCACCACGCGTGTCGGCCTTCCCGAACAGGATCTTTCCCGCGGCGTACTGACTATCACCCTGGTTCCCGGTGTCATCCACGCCATCCGCATGGCGGATGGCAGCTCCGCAGGCAGTTGGCGCTGGGCATTGCCCATGCGTCCTGGCGACCTGCTCAACCTTCGCGACATCGAGCAAGGGCTGGAGCAAATGAAGCGCGTACCATCCCAGGATGTCGACATCGACATCGATCCGGCAGACGCTCCCGGACAGTCGGATCTCGTCATCACCGTCAAGCGCACGAAACCGTGGCGCATCGCGGCGACCCTGGACAATTCCGGCGCCAGCGCGACGGGCCTCTATCAGGCAGGCATCAACCTCGGTATCGACAATCCCCTCGGCATCAACGATCTGCTGTCGCTAGGTGCAACGCATGACGTCTTGAATGGATCGGGCCGAGGCACGGGTGGTTTTAACGGCAACTACTCCCTGCCTCGCGGCGATTGGCTGTTCACCATCAACTACAGCAACTACCGTTACGACCAGACCATAGAAGGCTCCGCACAGACATTCCGCAGCAGCGGCACGTCCCGCTCCCTCGACCTCGCCGCGCAGCGGTTGCTCTGGCGCAATCAAAACAGCAAAACCCTCTTCGAGTTACACGCCGGCAAACGATGGGCGCACAGTTTCATTGAAGACGTGGAACTGGATTCGCAACGACGTGACATGAGCATGCTTGAAGCAGCCATCTCGCATCGCCGCTATATCCGGCAGGCACAACTCGATCTGCGTGTGGCAGAGCGTTTTGGCGTGCCCTGGTTCGGCGGCCAGCACGACCCACGCGGACACACCCGTGACGAACCCACCTTCAAATACCGGCTGTGGGTATTCGACGCATCGCTCAATCTTCCATTCCAGATACGCAAATTGCCCCTGCAATGGAGCAGCGAATGGCATGGGCAATACAGCAGCAGCCATCTGTATGCATCGGAGTTCATCGCCATTGGCGGCCGATACACCGTACGGGGTTTCGATGGCGACGAAACGCTTGCTGCGGAACGCGGCTGGTATTGGCGCAACACGCTCACCGCCCCTCTCGGCAGTTGGCCCGTCGCGCTGTATGCAGGCATCGATGCGGGCCGCGTCAGCGGTCCGGCCGCAGCGTACATCCTGGACAACACCACCTTGACCGGCGGCTTCATCGGCGTGCGCGGCAGCGTTCGCCAAGTCAGCTGGGACGCCTTTTTCGGCAAACCCTGGCACGGCCGTTCGCTGCTCCAGAACACACGGCCCGCCATCGGGTTCCAGCTGGTCTATGCGTACTGACGCACCTGTTGATTGCCAGATACACGATCCAAGGACAGACAGATGATCAAACACCATTCATGGGCTTCCTCCTCTCGCCGGCGCCTCCTGAGCCGCCGCGCCTTGAGCGTCGCCGTCCTTTCGGCACTGCTCGGAACACCCCTGGGAACGGTTGCACAGGTCACGCCCAGCGCAACAGGCAATCACCCCAGTACGGACACCGCTGCCAATGGCGTGCCGGTGGTCAATATCACCGCGCCGACGGCATCGGGCGTGTCGCACAACGAGTACCAGGCTTTCAACGTCGATCCGCACGGCCTGATCCTCAACAACAGCGCCGGCGTGTCGTCCACCCAATTGGCTGGTTACATCGTGGGCAATCCGCATTTCCACGGCGGACAGGCAGCACGCATCATCGTCAATGAAGTGACCTCCACCAACCCCAGCGTGCTACGCGGCTACACCGAAGTGGCCGGCCACGCAGCCGACGTCATCATCGCCAACCCCAACGGCATCAGCGTGGACGGCGCCGGTTTTATCAACACCCCGCGCGCCGTGCTGACCACCGGCGAATCCATTCTGGGTGGGGACGGATCGCTGCAGGGCTTTCGCGTCACGCGCGGACACATCCGCATTGATGGCGCAGGGCTGGATGCCTCCAACATCGACCGGCTCGATCTGCTCAGCCGCAGTCTCAGCGTCCAGTCGAAAGTGTGGGCCCATCAACTCAACGTGGTCACCGGCGCCAACCGGATCAATCATGCCGATTTGTCCGCTCAGGCGATTGCCGGCGAAGGCGAAACACCGCTCATCAGCCTGGATGTCGCTGCGCTGGGCGGCATGTATGCACACGCTATCCGGCTGATCGGTACCGAAGCAGGCATCGGCGTACGCACCGCCGGCCAACTTGCCACGCAAAGCGGTGACTTCACCATCAACCAGGCCGGCCAGCTGGTGCTTACCGGTATCACCTCGTCCGCAGGACAGCTGTCGCTCCAGGGCAGCAGCGTCAATCACAGCGGCACGCTGCAATCCGCAGGCAACATGACACTGCAGGCAAGCGGCGATGTCACCCATACCGGCACGATCTACAGTGCCGGCAACCTCAACCTCAGCGCCGGCAACACGCTCGACAACCAGGGCACGCTCGCTGCCGCGAACGACATCCTCCTTCGCGCCCGGCAACTCTTTTCGCAAGGCACGCTAGGTGCGGGCATTGCCGGTGACGGCAGCCTGCAAGGCCACGGCGCGCTTGACGTGGCGACATCCAGCGGCCTGGTCGCCAACGGCAACCTGCTCGCTGCCGGCAACCTCACCCTCCAGGGCAGCGCCTTGAACCTGGCGGGCGCGCAAACGCAAGCCGGCGGCAATGCAACACTGACGGCGACGGCCGGCGACATCCTTTACACCCAGGCCGCGCTGGACACGACCGGCGCGCTGACGCTGCGCAGCGCCGGCAACCTCGACACGACCGGCAGCATGCTCCGAAGCGATAGCGCGCAAACGGTCAACGTCGCCGGCGATGCGCGGCTCCAGGGCACGCACTGGGCCGGCGGCGACGGGTACTGGCAAGTGGGCGGCACCCTATCCACCGGCAGCGGCACGCTGGCCGCCCAGGGCCATTTGATACTCGACGCCGGACAGCTGGATGCCCATGGCGTTCTCGCCGCGGGTTTGCGGGCCGATGGTTCGCTGACCGGCGCCGCGCAATTGGCCGCGACCACCCGGGGCATGTTGACGGCCACCGGCGAGAACATCGCCTCCGGATCGCTCAACTTCACCGGCGGCGCCATCAACCTGGCAGGCGCTACGACGCGCGCAGGTGGCGATCTGATGCTCACAGCGCGCCAGGGCGATATCGATCACACCGGTGGCAACCTGGCCGCAAACGGACGTCTAGACGTCCAGGCGAACCGGGCCATTATCAATGCGCAAGCACTGCTGCAAGCCCAGCAACTCGCCATCCAGGCCGACAGCCTCGACAACCGGAATGGCCAGCTGCTGCAAACCGGCGTTGGCGCAACCACGCTCACCCTGCTTGGCAATGTGGACAATACACGAGGCCGCATCGCCACCAATGCCAATGATCTGCGCATCACCGCCAGTACGCTGGACAACACGGCAGGCACGCTCGCGCATGCGGGCACCGGCAGCTTTTCCATCACCGCAAACACCTTCACCAACACACAGGGCAACCTCGCAGGCAACGGCAATCTGCTGCTGAGCGGGACGACCATCGCCAACACCCACGGCACCCTCAGCGTGGCCGGTGACGCCACGCTGAGCGGCACCGACCTGGACAACACCGACGGCACGATCGTCGCGCAAACGCTCCGCGCAACGCTGGATGGCGCGCTCACCAACCAGGGCGGTCTCATGCAGGCGGATGGTCCGCTGCAACTCAGCGCCGATACGCTCGCCAACGGCAACGGCCAGATCAAGGCCTTGCATGACACGCTCGATATGTCCGTCGTGCATGCCCTGAGCAACGCCGCGGGCGGTTTCCTCGGCAGCAACCACCGCGTGAATCTTGCCGCGGGCACGCTGGCCAACGCCGGGCAGATCTATGCCGGCGACGATCTCGCGCTCACCACCCAGGGCGATGCAACGAACAGCGGCGCGCTGCAAGCGCAAGGTCATCTCGATGCGAACATCGTCGGCGTCTTGCGCAATGACGGCGGCAAACTGGAAGCCGGCAGCGGCCAGGCCGCCGCAACGCTTACGCTGCATGCCAACACCCTCAGCAACCAGAACGGCCGCATCGCCAACACCGATAACGGACTGACCCAGATCACCACCCAGACGCTGTCCAACCTTGGCGGCACGGTGGGCGGACAGGGCGACGTCACGCTGGACGCCTCGCAATTGACCAACACGGCCGGCACGCTGGTGGCGGGCGGCGACCTCACGCTGCGCAGCGATGCCTTCTCCAACCAGCGCGGCACGCTGTACAGCGCAGGCAACTTCGATTGGATCAATCGCGCCGCCACGCTCGACAACACGCACGGATCGATCGGCGCCGGCGGCGACCTTTCCCTTGCCCTGGCTGCCACCCACAACGAAGGCGGCGACATCGCCGCCAACGGCAACGTCGCCGCGCAATTCGGCGCATTCGACGGCGTGGGCCGCCTGCGCGCAGGCCGGGATCTGCAACTCACATTAGCCGGCAACTACACCAACCAGGCCGGCAACACACTGTTCGCCAATCGCAACTTCATCTTCAACGTCGGCGGCACACTGACCAACCGCGCCACCCTGGAAAGCGTCGGCGCACTCACCGTCACCGCCGCACAACTCGACAACCAGGCCGGCGCCACTATCAACAGCGCCACCACCACGCTGACCACGTCCGGCGCTCAACACAATGCCGGACGCATCGACGGCGACACCGTCGCGCTTCACGCCAGCGACGTCGTCAACACCGGCACCGTCATCGGCAACACCATTGCCATCACCGCCAACAACCTGACCAATGGCGTGGATCTGGGCAGTACCACCGGCGCGCCCGCCAGCTATGACACCGCCCTGATCGCCGCCGTGCAGCGCCTCGATCTCTATGTCAGCGACACCCTGCTCAACCGCGACGCCACCCTTTACACCCTGGGCGACCTCACCATCGCCGCCGACGCCAATGGCACGCGCAGCCGGGCGGTCACCAATCTCTCCGGCGCGATCGAGGCCGACGGCAACCTCAGCCTGTCCGCGCAGCAGTTCACCAACCAGCGCCGCGTATTCCAGACCGAGGTCTATCACCTCACCGCCTCCGAGCAAGCGCAGAACACCAGCCAATACACCTTGGCGCGCTATCTGTGGAACGACTCCAATCCCGCCCATCATCCGCCGTACGTCGATCCCAGCCAGGTGATCGACAGCAACGAGTTCGCTGCTGCCAAAGGCTTTTGCGACCGGCTGGTCGGCGGCTCCAACGACAAGCGTTGCTCCGGCTATCCCTTCGGCCAGGGCCAGCCCGATACGTTCCAGGGCGTCTACACCAGCACGCTGACCTCCATCACCCGCATCGCCGCCGCCAGCGCGGAAAGCCGCCTGCTGGCTGGCGGCAACATCACGCTCAACGGCTCGGTGCTCAACGACACCTCCACCATCGCCGCTGGCCGCAACCTCACCATCAACGGCCAGAATGGCGGCCAGGGCGGCGGCAATGTCGGCGGCGACACCGTGCGCAACATCGCCTGGGTACCCACCGGCACCGTACGCACCACCCTCAACGAACAAACCGCCACCCAGGTGCTGCTGGACAACCCCCGCCGCTGGGAAGACGGTCCGTGGATGAGCTATGGCACCCAGCTGCGCGACGACACCGTGCCGCTCGGGCCGGGCCAGATACCGGCCTGGATCACCTTCCCCATCGGCCCCGGCGCCGCCGCCACGATGAGTGCCGGCCAGGCCGTTGACATCACCGCCGAACACATCGACAACACCCCTGTCGGCGCCGACGGTAATCCGGTTTCGGGCGTGGGCCTGGGCGCCAACGATGGCCGCCAGACCCTGCAAGGCCAAAACGGCGGTGGCATCGGCCGGGTCGGCGGCATGGCCGGCCCGGTCCCGGGCGTGCAAACCCTCGGCACGCCGGGCCAGCCGTTACCGGTCTCGCTGCCCAACGGCGGCCTTTACACCCTGCATCCTGGCAGTGGTCGCCCGTACCTGGTGGAAACCGACCCGCGCTTCGCCAGCTACGCCGGCTTCCTCGGCAGCGACTACCTGCTCAACCGTCTGGGGCTGGACGGCGACGCCACCCTCAAACGCCTGGGCGATGCCTTCTACGAAACCCAGCTCGTCCTCGACCAGATCACCGGCCTCACCGGCCGGCGCTACCTCACCGGCGATACCGACAGCCTCAACCAGTACAAAGCCCTGATGGATGCCGGCGTGGAAGAAGCGCAACGCTTCCAGCTCAGCGTGGGCGTCGCCCTCACCCCCGACCAGATGGCCCAGCTCACCCAGGAC
>NZ_JBZEGI010000110.1:0-287 GCF_058216415.1 Dyella sp. SYSU CM1112
TCCGTTTGATCGTGCGCCTTCGCAACCCGCCACCGCCCTTGCCTGCCGATCTACCGTCGATCCAGAAGCTGGCCGCGCATGCCTCGCACTATCTGTTGTATGTGCTGATGCTGCTGATGCCGCTGATCGGCTGGGCAATGCTATCGGCGGGTGGCTATCCGGTGATGCTCAGCGCATCGCTGCGGCTTCCGCCGATTTTTCCCGTCAATGCGATCGCCTTTGCGTGGTCGCGGCACGCGCATGCATGGCTGGCCGCGTTGCTGTTTCTGACTTTCCTGGCTCACCTG
>NZ_JBZEGI010000111.1:0-286 GCF_058216415.1 Dyella sp. SYSU CM1112
CGTTGCTGCCGCCGATCTGCTGCAAGGTCAGGCGCAGCGTGGTGGCGGCGGTGAGATAGCTCTGCAAGCTCACGCCGTTGAGGGTGGACGGTGCACGCGTGGCATCCGGGTCGCCCGCGGGTGGCCCCATCAAGGCGAGCACCGGGCCGAAGGCGGTATCCAGGGGATTGCGGGTGACCGGCGTGAACGCGGGCGCGTCGTCGCCGCCGATCAGGTTCTTGGCACGTCGCACCAAGGTATCGCCAAGCGCCTGCGTCGCGCGGCCGGCTTCGGCTTCGTATTGCAC
>NZ_JBZEGI010000112.1:0-285 GCF_058216415.1 Dyella sp. SYSU CM1112
GCAACGACTGCTCCGACGCCGTCCAGCTGCATCGTGGATCCGACAGTACAGCAGAATGTTGCCGATTGGTTTTCGTACTACCGTACCTGCGTGATGATGGCTAAGGCGGGCATCATGTCTGCCTTCTCGACCCTGAACGGTTCGTTCCGCGTGGGTTTTGCTTCGATCGACAATGGCAATGCAGGTTCGGGCAGTTCCATCTATAACCGCACGGACTACAATGCGCTCACTAATGCGGTCGGGAGTGCCAATACCACCAAAGAAACAGTCGGCTCCTATTTTGTC
>NZ_JBZEGI010000113.1:0-285 GCF_058216415.1 Dyella sp. SYSU CM1112
CAATAATTGAGTGAGCACGCCCATGTTGTAGCTGATCGAAAAAGATGAGAGCCGGCCCTCACCACTGAAGCTGCCGACGAATGCCTTGACCTGCTCTTATGTCATAAGCTCGATCTGGAAACGTGCGGTATTGGTCGCAAACAGCGAGGGTGGTACCGCAATCTGTCGAGCAACAACCTTGCCGTTCTCCGGCAAGTCAAAATCAAAGAAGGCGTTTCCGCTAGTCCATGAGAACTTCCCCCACCCGTTGATGCCGGGGATTTGCCGCTCGGCGGCACGCTTCGC
>NZ_JBZEGI010000114.1:0-284 GCF_058216415.1 Dyella sp. SYSU CM1112
TATGTGCCCGAAGTGAGCGTGGGTTATCGTTACGACACGCACAACGCCGCGACCCCGATCGTGCAGGTTACCGCCCAGGATGGAACCGTGTTCGAACTGCCAGGCGCAACGCAAGGACGGGGCATGGGCACGGCGAGTGCACGCATCACGGCGGAAGCGGGTGCTTCATGGAGCCTCTATGTGGACTACCATGGATTCTTCGGTAGCCGTTTACACGACAACGCGCTGAGTTTTGGTCGATCACCGGGTCGTGCTGCGCCAAGAAGCGCAGCAATGGCTGCTGC
>NZ_JBZEGI010000115.1:0-283 GCF_058216415.1 Dyella sp. SYSU CM1112
GACATCGTGCTGCCAGGACTACATGGCTTCGCCGTATTGCGCGCCTTGCGCCATGATCCGCGCACGCAGCACATTCCCATTGTGATGATCAGCGGCAACCAGCAGGCCACGGAACAGCTTTACGTGCAGCGCTTTGGCGCGGACGACTTCATCAAAAAGCCGTTCGGTCAGCGTGAGGTACAGCAATCGATCCATCAATTGATTTGCGCCGGTCGCGTTCCTGCGCGCGGCCCGTTGGCCGCACGCGTCGCCCATGCCATGCCCGTTGCGCCCGATGAAGACA
>NZ_JBZEGI010000116.1:0-282 GCF_058216415.1 Dyella sp. SYSU CM1112
GTTGAACGGACCATCGGTGACGCGAACCATTTCAACTGGCTCGAACAACACCTTGGGTTTCGGCTTGTCCACACCTTCACGCACGCGACTCAGGATGGTATCGGCCTAACTGTCGCGAATTGGCATGGGACGATCGGCCGTGCCGCCAATGAAACCCATCAACTTCGGCGTCTCCTTGACCAAGTGCCAGCACTCGTCATCGATACGTGGCGCTTTACCTTCTGTATCGGTCTCGATCTGCACCAATACATAACCTGGAAAGAACTTGCGTTCGCTGCTTCG
>NZ_JBZEGI010000117.1:0-282 GCF_058216415.1 Dyella sp. SYSU CM1112
GCGCTGGAACTGGATGGAATGTTCCCGACGCTTTCGTCAAAGGTCAGCACGATCTGTTCTCGCTGAAATCCAAGGGAGATCAGTTTTTCAGCGGCGGCGCTGGCTTGGAATTGAGTATCGAAACATGCAACGACTAGTTCGGCCATGGTCTTGCTCCACTGCGTTGGTGTAATGGCAGTGGCACTTTAGGACTCCGAACCTAACCAGCACATGAGCATCGTTGTGTAGATGTTTTATCACGTATGTGTGGGTTCACCGATACACTGAGGTCACGCCCGCGGT
>NZ_JBZEGI010000118.1:0-282 GCF_058216415.1 Dyella sp. SYSU CM1112
GCAAGGCAGCGCGCTCGCGCTCCGAAAAGAACGACGTTTCCTGCCAGGCACTCCATACAGCGAGACGGCGATCATTCTCGCCCCCTTTGCGCGCATCACTGCTGTGCATGTCCATGCAGTATGCGCAACCGTTAATCTGGGATGCACGCAGACGTACCAGCTCGATCAACGGTTTTTCCAACGAGCTTTTGGCTACGCGCTGTTCCAGGCCCATCATAGCCTTGATGGCTTCCGTGCTGGCTTTGTAAAAGTCGAGACGCTCGCTCATATGAATGAACTCCC
>NZ_JBZEGI010000119.1:0-281 GCF_058216415.1 Dyella sp. SYSU CM1112
CGACGTTGCCACGCAGGCGCAGCCGCATCTGATCGGCGCGCTGGATTGGGTCGGCATGGACGGTATCGAGACGCCGGTACTGTTCGACGCTGGCGACGGCCAGCCCCAGCGCAGCAGCGCCCAGGTGGGTGCCTTCGTCAACCTGGTGCGGCCGGACCGGCGCGGCATCCATATGTCGCGCTTGTACCTGCTGGTCGACCAGTACCTCAGCGCCCGGCCCGTCAATGCCGCCATGCTGGAAGAACTGCTGCGCGCCTTTCTGGATTCGCACAAGGACTTGG